>JAUYQH010000152.1 GCA_030697365.1 Novosphingobium sp.
GGGTGTGATCCGGCGGATCGAGCGCCAGCGGGATCGAGCGGAAGGTCTCACCGGCGAGGTGCTGGAACTCGGCAACTCCTTTGGTCGAGAACGTGTCGTTGTCTTCGTAGACGCGCTGGATGTCTTCGTAATGAGAGACCAACCAGTGGCCCGATTCCGCGAACTGGAGGAACGGATAGGGGCTGTAAAGCACCCGCGGGACGCCCGGCGCGCGCATCAGGTCGCTCTCGTGATACGGGTCGAGCGCGTCGTTGGCACCGCTCATCAAGGCGATCTCACGCACGTCGACCGCCCGTTCGGGCGGAACGTGAGCCGGAAGCGGTAGCGCGTCCGGCCCCGGCTTGGGCAGCGTCGTGTTCTGTAGCACAGTGGCCATCATCCGATCCTTCAGGCCGAGGCGAACATGCGTTCGATTTCTCTCAAGGTCACGGAGCGCCGTGACTCTCCGCTTGGGTGAGCGTCCACGCTGATGATGCCCGTGCCGTCGTCCATCTGCATCGCGTCTCTCCCGGTTGAGCGGACCTTGCCGCTCCACTCATGGCAACCAGCCAAGCTGCCACCTGTTGTATAACTAGGTGCTATATGCTTTATTGCGGGATGTCCATAGCAAGGAGGAAGCCGTGAGCCACCAATCTGCGCCTCGGCGCGTCCTCCCGCTGATCGATGGCGACAACCGGACTTTTTGGACCGGCGGCGAGCACGGTCGTTTGACGATCTATCGCTGTGGCGAGTGCGGATACTACGTCCATCCACCCGTCCCGTTCTGTCCGAAATGCGAGAGCCGCAAAGTCGCACCGGAACCGGTATCGGGGCGGGCAAGAGTGTTCTCCTTTACCGTCAACCACAAAGCCTGGCTGCCCGGGCTGGAGGAACCGTATGTTCTCGCACTTGTCACGCTCGCGGAGCAGGACGACGTCCGGCTGGTCACCAACATCGTCGGCTGTCCCCCCGACGGAGTGACCTTCGACATGGAGGTGGAAGTGGTGTTCGAGCCCGCCGAAGACCTTTGGGTGCCGCTGTTCCGTCCGGTGAAAGCACCATGAGCCGCTACTCCGAAAAGGACACCGCGATCGTCGGGATCGGAATGTCGGAGGTCTCGCGGGGGGCAAGCAAGTCTGCGCTTGCGCTCACCGTCGATGCCGCGCTCGAGGCTATCACCGACGCCGGCCTCACCCGCGCCGATATCGACGGTCTTGCCACCTGGCCTGGTGAGCATGCCAACGGCTCCGGGTTTTCGGCGGTCGGCTGCGCCACACTTCAGGATGCCCTGCGGCTGGAGGTGAACTGGTATGCAGGCGGGGGCGAAGCCCCAGGACAGTACGGCGCGGTGTTCAATGCGATCGGCGCAATTGCTGCGGGCCTGTGCCGCAACGTGCTGATCTTCCGTACAATGTACGAGGCTACGGCGCGCAAGACCGGTTTCGCCAACGCGCTGATGAAGCCAGGGCAGCGACAGGGCGGCCCCTTCGCCTGGTACGCGCCGTATCATACCTATGCCGCCGCGCTGCAGCAGGCGCTGATGTTCAATCTTTATGTCGAGAAAAGCGGCATCCGCCCCGAGCAGGTCGCGCAAGTGCCGATAAACCAGCGGCGCAATGCCTCGCTCAACCCCAAGGCGGTTTACCGGACGCCGATCACGCTGGACGACTATCTGGCGTCGCCGATCATCGCCACCCCGCTCAGGCTCTACGACTGCGATGTCCCCTGCGACGGCGCGGTCGCGATTGTCGTCTCGCGGATGGACGTCGCGCGTACCCTGCCCAACCCGCCGGTACGGATCGAGGCGGTGGGCTCGTCGATGCGTTATCGCAACAGCTGGGCGCAGCTCGACGCGTTCGATACCCAGGCGCAGCCCAAGGTCGCGAAGATGATGTGGAGCCGGACCGACTTGACGACCAAAGACGTCGATATCGCCCAGCTCTACGACGGGTTCACCTTCCACACGCTCAACTGGCTGGAGAATTTCGGGTTCTGTGAGCGCTATGGCGCGAAGGACTTCATCGCCGGCGGCACCAGGATCGCGCTTGAGGGCGAGCTACCGGTCAACACCGGCGGCGGCGCGCTTTCCGGGGGGCGGCTGCACGCATACGGAGCCGTCCACGAAGCCTGCACCCAGCTTTGGGGCCGCGGTGGAGCGCGTCAGGTCAAGGGCGAGCCCAGTGTCTGCGCAACCTCGACCGCCGGCGGGCCGCTGGCCGGCTGCATGCTGCTGGTCAGGGACTAGCCGCCCAGCGAATCAACGACCCGCTGGCCTTCGTCCCCCATACCCCAGGTCGCGTTGGCGTTGCGCAGATGCAGGCGCCAATGCTCCACTGCCGTCTCTATCTGGCCTGCCTCGATCAACTCGACGAGCTTCTGATAGGAATTGAAGCCGGCCCGAACCGACTTCTTGCGATCTGCCTCCGAGCGGGGATGCCGCTTCTGGAAATCCCGCTGATGCTTTGCGGCAAGGTTAAGCAGCATCCGGCTGAGGAAAGTCAGCGTCTTCAGTTCCGTCGATGCCACCAGCGTCTGGTGAAACACTTCAACGTGATCGATGAATTCCTCCAATCGTTCTTCGTCGATCATCGTATTCATCTCAGCGAGAAGATTGCGCAGCTCGACGGTCGCGGCGCCGCTGTTGCCGCTGGTCAGCCAGCGCACCACCGATGGCTCGATCGCCAGCCTCGCCTGGTAGAGATCGTCGATCGTCGTGCCCTGGGCCTCAAGCACGTAGCCCGCGTATCGCGCGACCAGCTCGACCGAAGGCTTATGAACCTGCGCTCCCGTGCGCGAGCCGCGAACGACACTGATCAGCCCCTCGGCCTCGAGGATACGGAAGGCCTCGCGCAGCGTCGGCCGGGAGATCCCGAGGTTCGCCATCAATTGTCCCTCGGGCGGCAGGAAAGTGCCCTCGTCCAGCTCGCCGCGGACGATCTGCGCGCGGATCTGATCGGCGACGATTTCGCTGCTTTTCGGAACCCTGATCCGGGTAATGACTGCCTCGCTATCGGCCCACGCCATAGATTCCCCCAGATACCACTGCCAAAACACGGCAATGGTAGTGAACTTCGTCATACAACTAAAGCACTTTCTAATCTTGTAACGGGATTGCCTGAGCGAAAATCCTTCGATCAGCGTCCAGCCGGGTCCCGTCCCGAACACATCCTCGGCCGCCGGCGTGCCGCCACCGAACGGCAACACGACGCCCGTCACGTATTCGGCCATCGCCGGACGCAAATAGACCGCGGCGTCGCCGAAATGGCAGTCCACCCCCTAGCACGCGGGAGAGACCGCGAAATTGTGCGCCGCCCGCTCCGCCTCGATCGAAGCCACTTTAAGGGTTCGCCCCGCCGCGGCCACCGCGGATTATGACTGGCGCGCAGGCGTGCGTGCGGTCAGCATTGAGGTCAGGTTGATGTCGATATGCCCGCGCCAGCTGCGCTCGCTCTGCGCGAGGAACGGACGGCCGCTTACCCCCGACCGAAGGGGTGTATCGGCAACAGCGCGGTGGATCACTTCGGTATCCGTCGCATCGCCGGGCAGCGCGAGCGTCTTGCAGCGGCGAGGTTGCCGAGCGTCTACCTCGGCACCATGCGCAGCGAGCGCGGCGGCGATGGCGGGGCTTTCTCCGACCACTGCGCCTTCGTTCCACCCAACCACTGCATCAGCGCCACCCCCACGGACCGTCGGCACGCTCGCGAGGCGGAACGTAGTCAGGCATGTTGAGCGAGCGGCGCAGGCTCTCGCCCCCGTCCTGGACGATGACCTGCCCGGTCAGCGCCCCGAACAGCGGCGTACACGTCATCGCCGAAAGCCAGCCGAACTCCCACGTCGAGCCGGTCCGCCCCGCCGGTATCATGTTCTGCAGCGGCTCGATGCTCTCGTCTCGCCTTCCGCCCACCGAGTCAGGATGAGGAAAAAAGCCTGCCGCAACTGCGTTCACGCGGACTCCGAACGGCGCCCACTCCTGCGCCATCTTTTTGGTCATCGTCGCCTGCGCCGTCTTCGCCGCAGCCGAGTGGGCGTCGCCGGGAAATCCGGTCCAGATGTACTGCGCCGAGTTGTTGACGATCGCCCCGCCCTCACCCCTGGCAATCAGACGGCGAACCATTTCGCTCGAGCACAGGAACGTCCCGTCGATCGCGATCCGGGTCACCGCGTTCCACGCGTTGACCGAGATGTTCTCTGCAAGGACCGGAAAGTTCGCGCCGGCATTATTGGCGAGCAGCGAGATCGGCCCGAGCGCGGCTTCGGCGGAGTCGAAGGCCGCGGCGATCTGGTCGGGATCGCGAACGTCGCAGGTGGTTGCGAAAGTCTTCACGCCCAGCGCCGCGATCTTGGCCGCGCCGCCCTGCGCACGCTCGCGGTCGCGCCCCATGACCGCGACCGACGCGCCGCCCTGCGCGAAAGCCAGAGCCATCGCCAGGCCCATCCCCGAGCCCCCTCCGGAGACAAGCACCGTGCGCCCGGCAAACACGTCGGCGGGATAGGGCGGCCGATCGAAAGGGAGCGGCTGTGTAACTATGTGATGCGTCGGAACGGCCATCTATGTCTCCCGTGCAGAAAGGTTGTGAGACGATTCCGCCAGTGTCAAGACATAGTCGACCAGGTGCGATAGGTCAGGGCATGATGGAGGTTGTGGCGAATGGCCTCGCTTTTCCCCAAGGCGCGGTGGTGATGTCCGATGGGCTCGGCGATCGTGGTCGAGATCGGCGGATCACGCGTCACCCGGAGCTTGGCCGAACGGCGCGGCGATCGGACCCGACGGGGCGCTCTATGGTTGCGAGAATGGCGGAATGATAATCGACTCCGGCCCCGAGCAATTGGAGCCGGAGCCATGCTCGAATCGCCATAGACCGCACGCGCCACCGATCTTCACCACGTCAGCATCGCGCAACTTTCTTCAAATCGCTTGTCATCTACAACCTAGTTATATAAGCGGAGTGGGAGTCGCGGGGTGGTGATGTAACCTCCACACTGTTTGCTTCACCCAGATCTTGAACGGGCGCGAGGAAAACGTCGGATGGACCGTTCGGAATTTGACATAACATCAGTTTTGCGGGACACGGAAATTAACGATCAGCTTTCTGCGGTGCGGGTGACAACCCGCTATGCTGGCGATGGGAGCCTGGAAATGCCTGGCAAACCTGAAACAACGTTCGTAACGGGCGCCAGCCGGGGAATCGGAAAGGCAATTTCGCTCAGCTTGGCCAAGCTGGGTTTCGATGTCATAGTGTCAGCTCGAACAGTCTTACCGGGGACGAGTGGCTGATGACGAGCCCGGACGCCCAGCGCTACGCAGGACAGAACTTCGAACCCAGGACTTACAGCTCGAACTGCACCCCGCCTGGGACTAACCAAGCACAATAATCGACGGGAGCAGGACATGGATTTCGGGATTAAGGGCAAGGTCGTCATTTCCGGGGGCGGCAGCAAGGGCATGGGACGCGCGATCTCGGTCGACCTCGCGCGTGAGGGATGCCGCGTCGTGGTTGCCGCGCGGGGCAAGGAAGCGATCGACGAGGTCGTCTCCGAAATTCGCGCGGCCGGTGGGGAGGCCATCGCCGCGTATGTCAACATGGCGAAGAAGGAAGGCATCGAGGAGGCGGTGCGCATCGCCACCGAAGCCTGGGGTGCTCCCGAGATCGTCGTCGGCAATGTCTATGGACCGACCCATGGCCGCTGGGAGGAAACCACCGATGAGAACTTTCGCGAGGCATTCGAGGACATGGTGATGAGCCAGGTCTACCTGCTTCGCGCGGTAACCCCGGCGATGAAGGAGAAAGGCTGGGGCCGCATCGTCCTGATTAATTCGATGGCGTCCAAGGAACCTCACAAGGAACTGCCGCTGGTCACCGCCAACGTGACCCGGGTCGGGGCGACGTCGCTAAACAAGAGCGTGGCCAACGAGCTCGGCCATTACGGCATCACCATCAATACCATCGGCACCGGCGGCTTCGCCACCGACCGCTACACCAGCTTCATGAAGCGCACGATCGAGGCGCAGGGGGACAGCTTCGACGAACGCGAGGCCAAGCGACGCGACGACATTCCGGTCGGTCGCCTGGGTGAACCCGAGGAGATGGCGGCGGTCGTCGCGTTCCTGTGTTCGGCGCGGGCAAGCTACGTGACCGGTCAGTTCATCTTGGTCGATGGCGGCTCGGTGAAATCTCTGTTTTGAAAGGGACCGACATGGTCAAAGGATTGGAACCGGGCAAACGCGCAGCCCTGCTGATTTCCGAATGCCAGAACGGCATCGTCGGGGGGGGAATGAGCGGTTCGCCGCTGGCCGCCGAAGTGAGCAAGCGAAGCATACTGCCAAAGATCGCAGAACTGGCCGAAGCGTTCCGCGCCGCCGGGCTGCCGGTGATGCACTGCACCATTACATTGCCTCCCGACCTCAAAGGCTGGAACGTCAATTGTGTGCTTGCCGCCCGGCTAGCCAAGGAAGCGAAGCTAATTTCAGGCAGCGAGGCGGCCGCGGTCGTTCCGGAGATTCCGGTGCTTCATGGCGACAGCGTCGTCGAGCGGCATCATGGCATGTCTCCATTCACCGGCACCGGGCTTGATGCCGAGCTTCGCCGACACGGCATCGACGCTGTGGTTCTCGCCGGTGTTTCGACCAACATCGCTCTACCTGGCGCTGCAACCGAGGCGGTCGGGCTCGGCTACCACGTGATCCTGGCCGAGGATTGCGTCGCTGGCGGGACCGCAGAGACGCACCAGCTTCAGATCACCATGCACCTCCCGTTGATCGCGACCATCAGCGATTCAGCTTCGATTGTGCAGGCGATAAACGCCAAGCCGGAGGCCCGCCCGTGATCATAATCCATGTCGACACCGCCAAGTGCAGCGGCCATGCCCGCTGCGCGATGAAGGGCCCGGACGTCTACGAGCTCGACGACGACGGTTTCTGCTGCAGCGACGGCAAGATCGTCACCGACGAGGCGCTGCGAACCCAGGCCATCCACGGGATGAAAGCCTGCCCCGAGCGGGCCATTACCATCGAAGAGCGCGAAAGCTGATTGGGAGTACGAGCATGAACCTGACCGCAGCCCCTCATGTCCCCGACCATGTCGATCCCGCCTTGGTGGTCGATTGGGATTACCAGCGCGACGAAAAGCTGTCGCAGGACCCTTATGCCCGCTATGCGGAATGGATCGCGGCTGCGCCCGCGGAGGTCGTCTGGACCACTGCCAACGGCGGACACTGGATGATCATGCGCAACGCCGCAATCGTAGATGCGCTGCAATCTCCGGAGCTATTCTCCAGCAAACACACCGCGATCCCCCCGAGAGCTGGCTCGATCAAGCTCATTCCCGAAGAGCTGGATCCGCCCGAGCACACCAAATACCGGTCGATCCTCAATCGCCGGCTCGGTCCGAAGATGATGAAATTCTTCGACGCCCGTACGCGCCACCTTGCGAACGCGCTGATCGACGCAGTCCAGACCGACCGCGAGGCGGATCTGATGGACGCCCTGACAATCCCTATGCCGTGCTCGCTGTTCCTCGAGATGGTAGGCCTGTCCACCGATCGGACCCGCGAGTTCGTCGGCTGGAAGGACGAGTTGTTCAAGGGCGGCGATGCTGAACGCGCCGCGGCTCAAGCCAAGATCGTGGGAATGCTCGAGGAAACGATCGCCGACAAGCGAGTGAATCCCGGCGAATTCGACCTGATGAGTTTCCTCATCCACGAGGGGCGTGTGGACGACAAGCCGATCAGCCAGGAGGACCTTATGTCCTATGGCTTCCTGTTCTTCATCGCCGGGCTGGACACGGTCACGTCGCTGATGACCTCATGCTTTGCCTACATTGCGCAAAGGCCAGGAACCCAAGAGCGTCTCTTGGCCGAGCCCCGCTCCATTCCCGACTTCGTCGAGGAGATGCTGCGCCGCTACAGCGTCGTCAATCCCGTGCGCACCGCGACGCAGGACTTCAATTGGCGCGGCGTGCGCGTGCGCAAGGACGATCAGTTCGTCTGCAGCACGGTGATCGCCGATCTCGATCCGGCCGAGTTCTCCGATCCGTTGAAGGTCGATGTGGAGCGCGCCGAAAACCGTCACCTCGGTTTCGGCGGCGGACCGCATCGCTGCGTGGGATCGCACCTTGCCCGAACCGAACTGATGGCGACGCTGCAGGAGGTGCTGCCGCGCTTGCCCAATCTTCGGATCAAGCCGGGCGCCCAGCTGACGTACACGCCGGGAAGCCTGCTCGGGCTGGCCAGCTTGCCCGTGGCGTGGGACGATTGACCACAGCGGCTGTGGCGCACAACCAAAGCCAACCCGAGGTCCGGCCACTTCCGCCCGGATTCGAGGATCCGCGGGTGGGGGGCTTTGTCGGCAGTTTGGGTCCGATATACCGCTCCGTGCGCGGGGATCGGGTGGTGTCGGGCTTCTTCGTCGAACAGCGCCACTGCAACCCGGCGGACATCTGCCACGGAGGATGGCTCTCCACATTCGCCGATGTGGCAATGGTGCGACAGGCCGGCCGCGATGGCGGGCGGTGGGTCACCGCGGGCCTTGCGGTCGATTTCCTCCGGCCCGTACCGCTCGGCTCATGGATCGAGAGCGACTGCGCGGTTCCGTCGCGAGGCTCGCGAACTTGCATCGTCCAGGGGGTGGCGAGAACCGGTGGAGAGCCGGTGCTGCGGATGAACGCCACGTTCCGGCGGGTCGACAGCTGAACTTGCCGGTCCGGACGCTATTCTCTCCGCCTATGAAGCTCCCTGTGCACGGTCATCCGCCGCGCTCGCGGCTCGCCCGGCCATCAGCGCGCAGGCTGCGGCGAGGGGTAGGGTGAAGCACACGGCGGTCAGGGCGTAGCGCAGGCTGAGGTCGCCGTAGCGCTCTGCGAAACCCGTGCTCAAGGCGCCGACGAGCCAGGTTCCCGCGCCAAGCCCGCACAGCGTTGTCACAAGATTTATGAACGCGCCCAGCATCGCTCGTTCGGTGGGGCGCACCTTGGAGAACGCGAGCGCATACAGCACCGGCTGTTGCATACTTATCGCGACTTGGAAGCAGAAAAAGAAGATGAGAGAAACCGGGGCGCTTGCCGCCTGCGCGGCCGCCAGGCCGAGGGGAAAGGCGATGATCAGGCCCACGGCAGCGATGCGGCCATAGCCCTTGGGCCTGCCCTTGGCGATGTGATCGCCCAGCCAGCCGGACAACAGCTGACCCGTCATCAAGCCCCCCGCGAGCGGCAGGAACAATGCTGCTCCGGCCTCCATCGGGGTCATCCCGTGGACGATCTGGTAAAAGGATCCCACCCAGATGACGAAGGGGAATCCGACGAGGGTGACCAGCAGCGTGGTCAGCGCGAACCACACCATCGTAGGGGAGTACAGGATCGTGCGCACAACCTCGCCCAGCGGAATGGCTGGGGGCGCCTGAAGCGTGCGTGCTCCAATCCGCCGCGGCTCACCGGCCCAGAGCCATGCCGCCGCCGCTACCAGCAAGCCGGGCAACCCAACTGCAATCAGGCTTTCGCGCCAGTCGAGCCATTGCGACAACCATCCTCCGATGGCGCCGCCCGCCCCAAGCCCCAGCGAACCCGCGGCAACCAATACGCCAAGAACGAAAGCACGCCGCTCGACCGGAAAGATGTCGAGGGCCAGTGATTGCGCCGCCGGCCCGGCGCCGCCCTCGCCCGCGGCCAGCCCGATGCGCAGCAGGATGAGCTGAACCATCGACCCGGCGAATGCACAGGCCGCGGTGGACAGACTCCAGACAGCCACGCAAATCGAGATGATCAGCGGGCGGTCGCCGCGATCGGCCAGCCTCGCGATCGGAAACGCGGCGAGCACGTAGAAGACCGAGAACGATAGCCCCGCGACCAAGCCGAGCTGCTGATGATTGATATTCAGATCCTCGCCGATCTGAGGCATGAATATCGAAAAGATCTGGCGGTCGATGAGATTGAGTGCACCCACAACCGCGAGAATGCCAAGCGTCGCATTGCGCCGAGCCGACGAAAGTTCGGTGCGGACCTCACGTCCGGAAACGAGAGGATCGGTGTCCGAGGGCTGCGGCTGGTTCACCTTCGCACCTGAGCGGTCAAGCGATCGCCCCCTTGGCCTTGAGCTCCTCGATGCGGTCCCAATCCAGGCCGAGGTCCATCAGCACCAGCTCCGTATGCTCGGAGGCTTCCGGGGCCCGGCTGTTCCTGATTGGCTCGTGATCGAACTGAACCGGGCTCGCAACAAGCCGGATCGGCGGCCCGCCGTCGGCGCTTTCGACTTCGAATATCAGGTCATTGGCGATAACCTGCTCGTCGAAGCCGACATCGTAGACAGTCTGATACGCGGCCCACTGCCCCTTCATCGTCTTGAGCCGCTCGTTCCAGTATTTGAGCGGCTGGCGCAGGAACGCCGCCTTGATCAGCTCGAACGCCGCCGCCGTGTTCTCGGGCCTCATGAGCGCGTCGTCGGTGGCGAAGCGGGGATCGGCGGCGTGCTCGGCAATCCCGAGATGCTCGAAGGTGTCCTGGATGTAGGGTCCCGGCTTGAGGACACTCAGCGACAGATGACCACCGTCCGAGGTCTCGAACATGCCGACCAGGGGATTGGTGCCGAACGCCGAATCGCCGGGCATCATCGCTTCGAAGGGATCGGTCTTGAGTTCCATCGCCACGTCGATCGAGCACGCCGTGGCCCACACCCCGGATGAAAGGAGCGAGACATCGACTTCGGTCGCCTTGCCGGTGCGCTCGCGGTGGAACAGCGCCGCGGCGATGCCCCCGGCGATATTCATTCCGCCGATCGTGTCGCCATAGGCCGGACCCGGCTGAAACAGCGGCCCGCCGATCTGCTTGGGCGCAACCAGCTTCGCCGAGCCGCCGCGAGCCCAGAACGCCGTCGAATCGAAGCCGCCCTTCTCCCGTTCCGGCCCCTTGTCGCCGAAGGCCGAGCCCCGCACGTAGATGATGTCGGGATTGGCCGCGCGGATATGCTCGATATCGATGTTCAGCTTGCGGCGCTGCTGTGGGAGATAGTTGGTCAGGAAAACGTCGCAGCTTTTCGCGAGTTCGTAGACGAGCTCCTGCCCCTCGGGCGTCGAGATATCGATCCCCACCGAGCGCTTGCCGCGGTTCGGGTGCTGCATGAGGGTCGAGCGTTGCGGATTGACTGCCAGTCGCTGCAGCATCTGCAGGCCGCGCTGGGCGTCGCCCCTGACCGGATGCTCGATCTTGATCACGTCGGCGCCCCAGTCGGCCAAGACGCCGCCGGCCATCGGCACGAAGGTGAATTGCGCAACTTCAAGGACGCGCACGCCGTCCATCACCTTTGTCATCGCTCTAACTCCCAAGATATCTAACTAGGTTGTATAGGGCATCTACGCCCGCGTCTAGACCGGTAGACCTGCTCGGGCCGGAGATGACACCACCAACCCGCGCGTCGCTAGTGACCGTCGCCTCCAAATATCCGCCCCACCTTCGCTTTCAAACATCGATGGTTTTTCCGTTGCTCGCCGCGCTTGTCGCGATGGCATCGAGCAACTTCCGGGTCTCCAGCCCGGTAGCGAGCGATGGCGCGCTCTCCGTCCCGTCCGCCAGATCGCGCGCGATTTGCCGCCACATGAAATAGGTGTTGTAAGCCGGGCCGGCGCGCGGGGCATCGCTGCCAATATCGGGCGCCGGGCAGGCAATCGCATCGAGCGAGCCCCCGGCCTGCCGCGTTCCCGAAAGCCGAAACGGGGCGATCTCGGGCATTCCATCGGCTTCGAGCAGCAATTCGCCGTCCTCGCCGGCAAGCGCCATCCGGAAGCTTCCCGGCGTCAGCGATGTCCCGTCATAATGCGCCGAAAGCAGCGCGTCATTCTCGAGCGCGCCGATCACCGAAAACTGTTCGGGAGCGGTCATCGGCACCGCGCGGCCGGCATCGGTGGCCATGACGCTGTCGCGGGTCCTCCGGACGCGAGCATTGAGCGAGCGCACGTCGCCCGCCAGCAGACGCATCAGGTCCAGACCATGTCCGCCGGGGATGGCGAGGAGATGCGCGCCGTTCTCCACCTGGGCACTGTACCCCGCGGACACCGGCTCTCGCCAAAAGGGGAACGCCGCGTCAATGCTGATCGAGGTCAGCCGGCCGAGATAGCCATCGGCGATCAGCGAAGCGGCGTGACGAACTTCGGGCGCCATGCGTGCCTGCAGGCCGATGAAGCCGCGCTTCCCCCGTTCCCGCGCCCGCCGCTCGATCGCTTGCGCCTGTCCGAGGTTGGCGCCCATCGGCCATTCGACGAACAGGTGTTTTCCGGCATCGAGCACCGCGAGCGCCGCGCCCGCGTGTTCGGGCGCCTTGACGCTGACCGCGACGAGATCGAGATCGAGCGCCAACAGGCCGTCGAGGCTCGCTACGCCGTGCGGGACACCGAACGCCGCCGCGGAGCGCGCCGCGCTTTCGCGGTTCGAAGTCATCACCGCAGCGACTTCGATCCCGGGCACTGCCGCGAGGGCGGGCATGTGAGCGTAGCGGGCCCAGCCACCCTCGCTGCTCGCCCCGATCACGCCGATGTGCAGGGTCATCGCTCCGCCGTCCTTCCAGTTTTTCGAATTGTGGCTACGCGCTGACCGCGACGACGAGATCCTCGGGCCGTCCGTCGGCGGCGACCGTGACTGCCTCGCCGTTGCCTGGCCAGCGGCGAACCTGCAGCGGGATTGCGCTCATCAGCGGCATGCCGGAAATGGGCTCGCAGCGATCCTCCGCGCTGACCAGCAGGTTCACGCAGCTGCCGACCTCGCGCACGTTCTGCCCTTCGCCGGGCAAAGCGCCGTACCCGTGAAACATCGAGACTAGCCCGGGCCGCAGGGTGTCGTCGGGTTGGGCAACGGCCGGGATCACGCCATAACGCGAACGGATCTCCATCATATCTCCAGCCTCGACGCCAAGTTCGGCCATGTCCTCCGGATGTATGAAGGCCGGATTATACAGTTGCCGGCCCTTGAGGAACGTCGGCAGGTCGCGCCCGGACGAATTGAAGATCTTGAAGTTGCGGCGGCAAGTCAGGCGATACGGATATTCCTCGTCCGCCCAGAAATCTTCGCGGACAACTTCGGCCAGTTCGTCCATCATGTCGGGGTTGCCGACGTCGAGACGCGCAGTGCAATCCGGATCCCGGGGGCCGACCGGGATCGGATCTGCCAGAACAGGGTTCCCCTCGGCTTCGAGCACTCTGGAGAGCGGTATGTTGGCGTTCGCGGTAAGCTGCGCGAGGAGCTCGAGGTTGGTGGGCTTGTGTTCCATGTCGAGCACGACCTCTGCGGTCGGACCTCGCTCGAGCCCGCTCTCGGCCACGCGCGGGGGGATGACGAATTGCAGGCCCATCCGCTTGGCGATGCCGTAGAACACCTCCCATCCCGACAGCAGGTCGGAACCGTCCATCGGCGGCAGGACCGGAGGCGTGTACATTCCCGGTACATTGCCGGCGTAGTCCGGATAATAGACGCCTATCAGCTCGCGCCAATAGGAGCAGTTCTCCAGTTCCATGCCGACCCGCGAAGGGATCACGTAGTCGGCGCACTTGGACGAGTTGGACATGCGGATGTCGAGCTGGACGAACAGATCGAGCTTCTCCAGCGCCTGCACCGTCTTGACCTGATCGGGGAAGGCGGTCGCCGGGTTGCCCCCGATCGAGATCAGCGCGCGGATCGGGCCGTGCAGGATCTGGTCGGGGAGGGCCGCAGTGGGCATGCCGGTGGCCGACATCTCGAGTCCGCGCACGGCCATGGGGTGGCCAAGGTTGCGGTACGGCTGCGGCGGACGCGGCTGAGCCTTGGCCTGAGCCGGCGGGAGCATGACTCCGGGCACCCGCACCGGCTGGCCTGCCTTCGGATATCGCCCGCACAGGGTGTTCAGAACAAGTAGCAAATATTCGTTCAGCGTCGAATGGCCCGACATGTTCGCGCCGGTGGCGCCGACCGCGACGCCGCGCTCGGAGCGCGCGAACAGGCGCGCGGCTTCGCGGATCTGCCTAGCGGGGATGTCGGCGCGCGCGGCCGCCATCTCCGGCGTGAAGGGCGCTACCGCGCCGGCCAGCGCCTCGACACCCTGGACGTTCTCGTCGCAGAAGGCCCGGTCATGGAGGTTCTCGGACAGGATTACGCCGACCATCGCGGCAAGGATCGCCGCATCCTCCCCGGGCCGCGGCTGCATGTGGATTTCGGCGCGCTTTGCCGTCTCCGACCGGCGCGGGTCGATCACGATCATCTTGAGCCCGTCGGTGAGCGCCTTGTTCAGCTTGTGCGGCGGGCCGACCTCGGAACCGAAAGTCACTATCGGGTTCTGGCCGACTATCAGCCGGACATCCGCCGAATGGGAGTCGAGAGCGCCGGCGGACCACGATCCGAGCATGGCCCAGGCCAGGGCCTTGCCCGGCTGGTCGATGTTCATCGCGGTGTACCAGTCCGGCGAACCGATGGCGGCGAGGAACGACTCGCCGAAGACGTAGCTGCTGAATTCGGGCGTTCCGCCCTGCCCCATGTAGCAGGCGATGGATCGGGGTCCGCTTTCCGCCAGGATCCGGGCGAGCTTCTCGGCGATTTCGTCCAGCGCGGTTTCGCTGGCGATCGTCGCGAACGTCCCGTCGGGCTGCCGCTTGACCGGGCGCAAGAGGCGGTGGACCGAATTGACCTGGTCGAAGCCCTGCTGCCCCTTCGAGCAGAAGAACCCCTTGAAAACGGTGTCGTCCTTGTCGCCCTTGATCGAGACGGGCGCGTCGCCCTCGAACTTGATGACCACCGGGCAGCCCATGCCGCAGGTCCGGCAGATCGTTTTCCTGGTCGTGGCGGCGCTGCTCATCGTCAGTCTCCTGCAAATCGTGCCGATTCGCCCGCCCTCGCAGAAGGATTACCTCCGCCCTGCTGAACCGCCGCCGACCAGGGGCCGGCGGCGGCAGCGACTAGGGCGGACGCCTTGACCGTGAGGTGCGTGGTCAGAACCTCTGGGTAACGCTTACTCCATAAGTCCGCGGCGTGCCGGTCAGCGAGATGTTGGTGCCGAGCGCGTCCGACAGGTCGGTGACGGCGGAGCGGTAGCGCTTGTCGAAGATGTTCTGCGCCCACAGCGCCACCTCGGTATCGGTGGGGGTGTAGTTCACCGTCAGGCGCGCACCGGCGAGGCCATAGCCGTCCTGGAAGTGATCGTCGGGGTTGCTGAGGCTAACGTCCTCATACACGTTGAACCGGCTGCGGTAGGCGTAGTTGGCGGAGAGATCGACCTCGGTCGGCCCATCGAGCACGCGAACGTTGCCCGAGATGCTGCCGCGCCATTTCGAGACGCCCTGGAACTTCCGGTCCGACAGATCCCGCGCGGTGGCGCCGGTGCCGCTGATGTAGGTACCGTACTGCCCGTCGGTGTAGCTGCCGGTCATGACGATGGTCACCGGGCTGATCGGCTGGACGGTCACTTCCATCTCGGCCCCGCGAATCCGGGCATCCGCGGCGTTGGTGACCCGGGTGACCGGAGAACCGTTGGCGTTCGTCGTCACGATGCTGCGCTGGAGTTCGCTGTAGTCGACGTGGTAAACCGCCCCGTTGACCCGCAGTTTCCGGTCGAGCAGGTCCGCCTTGAAGCCGGCTTCGTAGTTCTTGACCTTTTCCGGTCGGAACGGATCGTAGGATCCCGCGGCGGCGGACCCGGCGGAGATTCCGCCGCCCTTGAAGCCGGTCGAATGCACCGCGTAGAACAGGAGATCGTCGGTGGGCTTGTAGGTCAAGCGGGCGAGATAGGAGACGTTGGAAGCATTGGCCTTGAATCGGCCGAGGCAGTTCCCGCCGATCCGGTCAGCAACCGGAACCTGGCATCCGCCCGGATTGAAGCTCCGCGATACTTCCGTCTTCTCGTCATCCGTGTAGCGGAGCCCGCCGGTCACATCCAGCTGATCGGTCAGCGCGAAGGTGGCCTGGCCGAACACCGACCAGCTCTTGGTCCCCAGATCGTTGAGTAGCGTGTTGGGGTTGTTGGGGTTGAGCGTGGGAAGCGCCACGGCGCGGTTCCGCTCGTATCCATCCAGATGGTAGTAGTAGGCACCGAGGATGTATTCGAGGCGGTTGTCGAACGTCTTGCCGAGAGCCTGCAGCTCCTGCGAGAAGGTCCGGGCGAACTGGCGGTTGGGGCTGAACAGGATATTCTGCGGAAGACCGTCGAGGTCGCTTTCGACAATATTCTTCAGCCAGCGCATCCCGGTGATCGAGCGCAGCGTCACCGCCCCGACATCGGTGGTCAGGTCGAGCGAGACACCGCCGAACTTGACGTTGCTCAGCCCGGGAGAGGTAAGGGCCTTGTCGCGGGTGTTGGGCGCCTTGCCGGCGCCTGCCTCGGTGAGCGCCTGGGCCGGTGCGGCGGCGATGAGCGCGCCGAAGGTCTGGGCTGCGGTCAGGCACGCTGGCGAGGTCGTCGTCAGCCGTCCGCACCCTCCCGAAGCCACCGGCCGGTTGAAGAAGAAGAACGGGGTGGTGAAGGCGGCCCCGTTCTTCTGCGCCGCGTACTCGGTCGCGCCGGGGCTGTTGGGCAGGAGCCCGACATGCTGCCACGGCACGCCGTTGCCCTTGGCCTGGGTCAGGTCGCCGCGCAGGAGTGCGGTAACGCCGCCCATCTCCGCCTTGATCGTGCCACGCGCGATGTAGCTCCTGGCGTTGCCCAGCTTGTCACCTGAGGGGAGGTTGCGGATGAACCCGTCGTCGTCGGTGAAACCCCCGACGAACCGGGTCGACAGGCCCTCGGCCAGGGGCACGTTGATGACCCCGCTTAGTTCCTTGTGCCCGAAGTTGCCGACGCCCGCGCTGACCCGCCCCTCGAACTCGTCGGTCGGCTGCGCCGTGGTGATGCTGATCGCGCCGCCGGTGGTGTTGCGGCCGTACAGCGTTCCCTGCGGGCCCTTGAGCACCTCGATTCGCGCGACGTCGAGCACGCCGCCCGCCGCGACGCCGCCCTGGCCCGGCATATAGACGCCGTCCAGATAGACGCCGATGGTCGGCTCGAGCTGAAGAATCCCGCCGGTGGTCGCCTGCCCGCGCAAGTTGAGAATGCTCCCGAAGGCTGGGGAGCTCGGCGACGGATCGAGGCTCAGGCTCGGCGTGAACTTGGCGATGTCGGCGACGCTGCGCACCCCGAGCTGCTCGAGCCGATCGCCGTTGAGCGCGGTGACCGCGATCGGCACGCGCTGAAGGTTCTCGGACCGGCGCTGCGCGGTCACGACGATGTCCTGGATGCCTTCTTGCGCCTCGTCGGCGCCGGGCGCGGGCTCGGCCGGCGCATCGGTGCCGGACGCGGCTTCGATCGGCACTCCGGAAGGCGTGGCAGTCTGGTCACCCACCGGCGCCTGGCCGGTGGTCGGTCCCGACGAACTCTGGGCCAGCGCCAGCCCGGGGCATGAGACCGCGGCAATTGCACAAGTGGTAAGCAGAAACGCACGCATTGGTATTTCCTCCCCGTCCGGCATCGCGGACTTCCGGCTAGTCTCTCAATTCTTGATCAGCCCTGCTCGGCCGATGCGATCACATTCCTGCGATCTCGCGGCAAACATGACAGGCCGTCACTTATATAACTTAGTGCGCTGGGTAAGGCAAGCGCTTTGCGCTACCCTTCGTCGGGACATGCGGAGCAAACTGGGTCGAGCAGGCGGATATTCGAGGTGGTGAAGATATTAGTGTTGTTTATCAAACACTTGATGAATAAAACATCGCGTGAGGACCAACGCTGTGCGGGGTTCGTCTGGTCAATGGCGGCGGATCAACCGATCGGCGCCTTGCCCCCGCATGCCCGATCTCGGGGAAACCGGCTTGCTGCCGCGCCCTTGTGAACAGGTGTCAGCTAGCCGCGAATCACGACCGCCTCCCCGGTATCAACTGAAGTCGTGAGTGACCTTGGCGGCGCCCTGAAGCTGGACCATGATGTCGCTGTCGTGGAAGAGCGATGGGTTCTTGTCGCCTCGGACTTCGCTTATCCGCCAGCCTTCGGCGCCACGGACGAATTTCGTGCGGTAGGTTGCGTCCATGTGCATGATCTTCACCGACCCGTCATCCTGCGGAATCCTGAGTTGCGATACGATGTAGAAGCGGCCGTCGGCGGTGTCGCCATCGACTTCGACGAACCATCCCGCCGGGCTGATGCGCAGGTCGCTGATCCCTTCCATCGCCTTGAAGAACCCAACCGCCGAGGCGCGGATTTCGTCGCGGCCGTGGACACCGCCGAAGCGCGCGTCCTCGCTCCACAGCGAGACGAAGAGATCGGGATCGCGCCGAATCTCCGCGTAGGAGAATGTCTCCATCAGCGTGCGGCAGGCCAGCTTGTCGAGCAAAGTGGCCTGATCCTGGGTCAACTCGGGCATCGTCTCTTCCTTCTCTCTGAGCATCCGTTGAGGCCGTCGCTCATGCGCGCTCGACCTTTTATCGCCGCGCGCCGCATGCCCCGTGGCGGTCTATTCAGTCCTCTTGGGCGACGGTGACCTTGAGCCCATCGAGCGCGTCGGACATCTGGATCTGGCAACCGAGGCGCGACGTCACGTCGCGATGGTCGGAGCTGTCGAGCAGGTCGTTCTCGTCGTCGCTCATCGGCGGCAGCTTGTCGACGAAGGCGGAATCGATGTGGACGTGGCAGGTCGCACAACTGCAACAGCCGCCGCACAGCGCCTGCAGCTCGTCGACGCCGTTGTCGCGGATGTTCTCCATGACCGACAACCCGCTTGTGGCGTCGATCGCCCTCTCCTCGCCCGAGCGAGTGGTCACCAGCAATTTCGGCATCGTAAGGCGTCTCTCAAAAAGGGTTGTCGTTCAGCCGCCGGGGCGTTCGACGATCACGGCCGGAGCCATGCCGCCAACGACGCTCGCTGCATCGGTTCTCACAGGTTCCCAGGCCTTTATGGAAACCTGTATAACTACGTTGACCACCTGTCTAGTCGATTTTGCATTTGTGGCCTTTTGTCGTGACGGGGTTTGCATGCCGCTCAACGATTTCGACCTCGGGGTCTCACGTCCAACATATCGCGCGGCACAAGCCGAAAGACTGATGCCAGCTCGCCTAGCGGATCTTCGCAAAACCCAGCCCGCTCAGCACGATGTGCACCACCGCCGCTGCATATTCGGTCGTCCAGTCCTGCCCAAATCCTATGTAAACGGGGCGGACGGCGCCCGTTCGATCGAGCAGCGCGACGAGAGCGCTCGCCACGGCGGATTTCTCCAATCGCTCGGGAAGCCGACCCGACGCTTGTGAACGGACGATCTGACGCTCCAGCGCCAGTCGAAACGGTCCAAGAGCCAGTTGGCGTTGTTTGACGAAGGCGCCGAGCCCTTCATCCGCAGCCAGGTTGCGGGCGCGAAGGACCGGGCGATGCGCGTCCCATATCGAGAAATACCGCTCGACGACTCGCGTGGCACTGTCGCGCGCAGTGGACCCTGTCCACGGCTGGTCGAAGAGCTGCAGCAGGTCGGGATCGGATTGATCCACCGCTTCGGCTGCCGCCAGCAACGCGTCATAGACGTCCGAAAAGTAAACATAGAACGCGGCGTTCGAAAGCCCCGCTCGCGCGGTGATGTCGGTGGCGGCAAGCTCGATCACCGAGTGGGTCGCCAGCAATTCTACGGTCGCCTTGATCAACCGCGCGCGGGTTTCTTCGCCTTGCGCCCCCTTGCCTGACGGTCGCGACCCGTTCCTGCCGTTCGTCACTCGACGACCCCCGGACAGCCAAGCGCCGCCGCGACCACGAAGGCAGCGGCATCGACCTGGCCACGTTCCGCGGCGGGACGCTTGTGCTCGTGGACATGAAACACCGCGCTGACGAGGTCCAGCATCGCGAACAGGGCCCCGGATAGCGCCATCGGGGAAAGCGCCGGATCGAGCCGGCCATCCCGCTGTTGAAGCTCGGCCTGGCGCGCCAATGCCTTCCCGGATGCCTCCATGGACAGGCGGCGTTGTAAGAGGAAGTCCGGATCGCCTTCTTCCGCGGCCAGGTTCCGTGCCCGCAACAGACTGCGATGCTGCTCCCACAGCTCGAGGTGATCCATCACGAATTCCCAGGAATTCTGAATGCCGGATTCTGCGCTCCAATCGCGCTCAAGGACCTCCAGTATCGCTGGCGTACTTTGAGATATGGTCCGAGTGGCGGCGTAGAGGCATTCCCGGACACTGCGGAAGTAGATGTAGAAGGTGGCGGGTGACATGCCGGCTTCGCTGGCGATAGCCTTGACCGTCAGGTCGCGCAGCGGAGTGCGCTCAAGCAGCACGACCATCGCCGCGATGAGACGCCTTCGGGTGGCGAGACCCTTCGTTCCCATCGCCTGACCGCTGAGATTTGCGTGCCGTCGGTTCGAACCCTCCTTTGGCGCCGCAATCATCGGTTCAAGCATTTTCCGTCCACTTACTGGTCCACGCAACGCCCTATCGACAATTGCGCTCACGTCATAGTTCCGACCACGCCTCCATCCATGTGGAGATTTGCGCCGGTCATGAAGGACGCCCAGGGGCTTGCCAGCCACGCAATCAGCGAGGCGACCTGCTCGGGCTGGCCAAAGCACCCTGCCGGAATCTTCATCATTTCGTTCGCTGCGCGGCGCTCGATCTCGGTCCAGTCGTCACCCCAGCCCTTGTCGCGTGCAACCCTGGTAAGGTACCGGCGCAGTTGGTCGGTCATGGTGGCGCCCGGACTGACCGCGTTGACGGTGACTCCCGAGCCGCGCAGCCATTTCGAAGTGCTAACCGCAAGATTCGTCAGCGCTGCTTTCGCCGCGCCATAGTCGGGCTGATTGCCCATCGGCTGGAGACCGGCGGCGCTCGACACCAGGACAATTCGCCCATAGCCTTTTTCCCGCATGGCAGGAGCAAGGCGCTGAATAAGGCGAACCGAATAGTGCACATTCATCTCGAAGGTGGCGCGCCAGTTTTCCAGCGAGGACTCTTCCCATCCGACCGGCGAAAGCGGCCCCCTGCCACCCGCATTGCAGATCAGGATATCGACCGGCCCGAGTTCCTTCAGGACAGTGTCGGCGACCCGGTCGACAACCCCTTCTTCGGCAAGGTCGCCAATTACCGTAACGGCGCGCTGGCCCAGATCGACGATCTCGGCCGCCACCGCCGCCGTCCTGTCTGGATTTCGGCCGTGGACGGCCACGGCCACCCCTTCTTGCGCGAGAAACCTGGCTGTCGCCGCGCCGATCCCGTTGCTGGCTCCGGTGACAAGCGCTTTTCGCCCCGATAACTGAAGGTCCATCATCGCATGTCCGGCTATTTCCCATGATTTCGTGATCCTACCATGGCTCGTAGTTGACGCAAGATCAATTTTGTGGTGCGATATGTTCGTCCGGATCCGCGACCAGTGAGTCGGCTGGGAGACATGCCATGGAATTGAACGATCTCGTCCTCATCAGCGTCGATGATCATAACGTCGAGCCGCCCGAGGCCTTCGTTCGCCACTATCCCCTGGCGCATAAGGCGGAAGCGCCGCGGATCGTCGACAAGAACGGCAAGGATGTCTGGGAATTCCAAGGCCGGATTTTTCCGACGATCGGAACCAATGCCGTCGTCGGCCGGCCGCGCAGCGAGTACGGAATGGAGCCAGACCGGTTCGACCAGATGCGTCCCGGGACATTCGATCCCAACGCGCGCATCGCGGACATGAACGCCAACGGGATGCTGGCTGCGATCAATTTTCCGACCTTTCCCAGCTTTGCCGGGAATACCTTCTTCAACTTCCAGGACGCGGCGGGGGTTCGCGTCGTCCGCGCCTATAACGATTGGCACGTGGACGAATGGTGCGCGGCCGGCCCGGGCCGCTTCATCCCGATGATCATTCTGCCGATCTGGGACATGACCGAGACCCTTGCCGAAATCCGGCGATGGGCGGCGCGAGGTGTCCATGCCGTCGCCTTTCCCGACAACCCGTCGCGCGCAGGGTTCCCGTCGATCCACGATCCCTATTGGGATCCGATGTGGACCCTGCTCGACGAAAATCGGATGGTCCTGAACTGCCACATCGGCACCGGCAGCAAGGCGGAACATGCATCGGACGATTCGCCGATCGATGCGTGGATCACCACCATGCCGATGTCGATCGCCAACTCGGCGGCGGACTGGCTCCATGCTCCGATGTGGAAGAAGTATCCCAACCTCCGGATGGCGCTTTCCGAAGGCGGCATCGGCTGGATTCCCTATTTCCTCGAGCGTGCCGATTTCACCCACGAGCATCACCACGAGTGGACGCACACCGATTTCGGCGGGCGCAAGCCTTCGGACCTGTTCAAGGAGCGGATCATAACCTGCTTCATCGACGACCGTGTCGGGCTTGAAATGGTTCACCACATGAACCCCGACATGATCATGTGGGAGTGCGATTACCCGCATTCCGACACGCTTTGGCCCAACTGTCCGGAGTATCTGTGGCCATCGGTCAAGGACATGCCCAGAGAGATGGTCGACAAGATCACCCACCTCAACGCCATGCGCGAGTTCAGCTTCGATCCGTTCGCCATCCTCGGTCGCGAGAACTGCACGGTCGGACACTTGCGAAAACTGGGCAAGGATGTCGACGTTTCGCCGCGGCACCAGCTTGGCGGGCGCAAGACCGATAGCATGGATGAACGCAAGGTCGTCACTTCGGGCGAAATCATCCGAATGTTGACGTCGGCCTAGGAGGCGCAGGCTCTACTCAGAGGTGACGTCACCTGGCGATAGTCGAGGAGGCTCAGGCAGAAAGCATCGGTCCTTGCGGGATCAGGCGGCGAGCGCGGCGAAGAGGTCGCGCTTGGGCTCGGTTGTGCCGTCCCATGCCGCGGCCGCGTCCTTCATGCGCGTGTAGAGCCGCTGCACGCCCTCGCCGAAGGCCATGATCTCGGTATACGCCCCGTTCGCGGCGCGCGTGTCGATGATCGAGAATGGATTGCCCCCGAAGCTGCCGGACTGGACGACCGGATAACCCTCGGCCGCATAGCGCGCGACCTCGGCATCGTGGTCGGCCACCTCGAACATCAGGTGGTGGAAACCGGGGCCCGCTTCCGAAAAGATGCACGGCGTGCCGGCGAGCGGCTGGATCAGTTCGACCAGCGCGCCATTCGAGAAGCTGAACGCCACGTCCATCAGGGCGGGCGAGACGGTGCCGCGGTAGTTCTGCTCGGGCACTTCGAAGATGCCGGTGTGGAACGGCCCGACACCGAACCCCTTCACCCAGCGCTCGATCGCGGCATTCATGTCGTCCACGACAAAGGCGACTTCGATCAGCTTGCGCGCCATGGTCTGTATTCTTTCTATGCTACGGTGAAGCCGACTGGAATTCTAAGACCGAGCTTCACCGGGGACAGGGAGGCTGATCGCGCTCAGGCAATAGTGCTGACGCGCCCGCCCTCGCAGAAGATGACCTGTCCGGTCGTGTAGCTCGATGCCGGAGAGGCGAGCAGGACCGCGGCGCCGATCACCTCGTCCGCGTGACCCGTCCGGGCGATGGCATTCTTCGCGACATGTTCGGCGAATGCTGGCCGGGTGATCCCGTCGGATGAGGTCGAGCCAGGGCAGATGCAGTTCGCCCGCACGTCCGGGCCGACGACTTTGGCGAGATAGCGCGTCAACATGTGCAGACCCGATTTCGTCGAGCCGTAGGCGATCTGCGGAGCGATTGGCGTGAATGCGGCACAAGTCAGCAGGTTGATGATCGAGCCATACCCTTGCTTCTTCATCTCGGGCACCAGCATTTTCGCCAGACGGAACGGTGTGAGCATGTTGAGGTTGAAGCAGGCTTCGAAATGCTCGTCGGTGGTCGAGAACAGGTCCGCGTCGATCGGAACCGGGCCGACATAGGCGTTGAAGAACAGGACGTGGATCGGGCCGTATTCCTTGCGCGCCAGATCGACGAGCTGCTCGAGATCATCCTTCCGCGATGCGTCGGAACCGACGCCGATCGCGTTGCCGCCGTCACTCCGGATCGACTTGGCCAGCGCTTCCATCCGCTCGCCCGACCGCGCGCTGACCACCACGTTGGCGCCAACCTGCGCATAGGCGCGAGCAACCGACGAGCCGATCCCGGGCCCTCCCCCGATCACCAGCGCGGTCTTGCCATCGAGGCGGAAGTTCTGGAGCACGTCGATCATATTCACCTCGAGAATTTTCGGGCCGAAGGTGTGATGGCGAGAGGCTGTCCCGCCCTGCGCTGGCTCGCGCATGTCGGCAGCGCATCCGCGTTTTCGGCATCTTCGGATCGCTCGTCTACAACGCCTAGGTGCACTTGACCGATTGTTCAACTGAAAATACTGTTTGCTCTTGTGGAACGCCGGAACCCTTCATCGATCTGGACAGAGGGATGCAACCGACTGGTCATAAGGTTCCCGTTTCGCCATACCGCCTTCAGATGGAACTCGACGACGCCACCACGATGACGAGGGGCAAAGCGACAAGGGCGCGCATCCTCAATTGCGCCCTGCGCCTGATGTGGCGCCACGGGTATTCGGAGATCGGCATCAATCGGCTGATCGAGGAAGCGGGTGTCTTCAAGGGCAGTTTCTATCATTTCTTTCCATCGAAGATGGATCTGTTGCTCGCCGTGTATGACCATCTCTGGGCGGTGCAGCGGCGCCAGATCCAGCACATCTACAAGGCTAATGGGTCGCCGGAAGAGGCTCTTCTCGAACATATCCGCTGGGTTTGCCGCGCCCAGATCCAGACCAAGAACGAACAGGGCTACGTGCCCGGACTGTTCCATATGGCGGCTGGCATCACCCTGCTCGACGATAATCCGGCACTGGCGGAAAAAGTTCGGGGAATGACAAACGAGCACAACACGTTCCTCATCGACACGATGAAGAAGATTTCCCTTCGCGGACCTGAAGCCGCCGAGCAGCTCGGCGGACTTCTCGCGACATTCGTGGGTGGAGCGATCTTGAACGCCCGAGTCAGCAACTCCATCAAACCAATTCACGCGATCGAGCGACTCGCATCCGCGATTGTCGATCACCTCAAGGCGAGCGATGGGTCAGAAGTGGAGCTTGCAGCTCTCTACCTGCGCCAAGCTTAGCACCGCTTGGTGGAGCGAGCAGAGTGCAATCGGCTGTCCGCTCACCATGCCTCTGCTCACGAGCCCTTGGCGATCCCGAACCCGTCCATGTACGGCCCGAATCGCTCGTGGATAAGGTCCTTGTCGAGACCGAAGTCGCTCAGTTCGTAGCGCGATCGGTAGTTGTGCTTCTGCTCGCGTGAGCTCTCCTCGCCGCCGACGAAGGCGTGCATCGCCGAACGAGCTTGATCGGTAAACGGTACGCCGAGCTGGCTGTAGACGCTCTCCACCGTTCCGAGGGGATCGCGGGCGATATCCGCCAGACGAACGTCGATCACCTGGCGGTTCGCGCCCCACTTCTTGCGCGCTGCCAGGGTCACGTCGATCCCGTGCGCCCACATTTCGAATTGCTCGCGCCCCACCTCCACCGGGTCGACCTGCGTGGAAGACATCCTGCGAAGGGCGCAGATCAGCGAGGACACCGAACCTAGGACAAGCGCCGGATCGCGGTGCGTTTGGATGAAGATCGCATCGGGGTAGGTCTCGGCCAGCGACTCGATCGAGATCAGGTGCTCGGGCGACTTAAGCAACCACCGCTCGGCCCGGTAGTGCGTCTGCAGGTGCTGCAGGAACTGCTTGTGGAACGCAAAGGCGGGGGCCCAGGCGGCTTCATGGTCGCGCCAGCGGGACCACGCCGGCGTCCGCGCGCTCGCCTGCCGGTACTGGCTCATGAACGCGTGGTCCAGGATCGCGCCGCACTCGGCCGGGCTGGTGGCATGGTAAGGCAATGCAGCCTGGATTTCCTCGGCCATCATCCCCCGCGCCTCGACAAACTTCTGCACGGCGTCGATCCGCGGATCGGTCCAGTAGTCTTTTTCGCGAACCGCGGGGAACGGGGCACTCACCTCCCAGGTCCGGGCCACGCGGTGGGCGGTGTCCTGCGCGAGCAGCGAGTGCAGATTGGTGGTCCCGCTGCGGGGAAGACCGATGATGATGATCGGCGCGGCGACCGCCGAACGGCCAATCGAAGGGTGGGCTTCATGGACGGCCTGGAGCTGCAACCGCGTGGCCAGGCTGTTGACGATCCCGTCCCGCAACCGGTCCAGTCCGGTCTGGGTGAGCTGCGATTCCTCGCGCAACGATCCGAGCACTTTCTCCAATGGCTCGCGGAAGGGGATCGGGCCAAAGTCGGTCAATCCGGTTCGGGCAATCGCTTCACTCAGCAGCCCGTCCGCATCCGGAAGACTCGCCATGTCTGCGGGAATGCCTGCTTCAGGAACGACGGACTCCGTCACGAATTTCTCTCCCCGGCAGCGTTGCAGGAGGCTTCACCAAGCAGAACTTGACAGATCAGTCAACCAATGCAATCCCCCGATCGCGGCAGGAACGCTGTGGAGCAGAATGTCCCCTCAAGGGCCTGGCCCCGGCGCGATAGGTACGGAGTAGAGGATGACTGTCGATCTTTCGGGCGGATACGATCCGGCTTGCGATTATCCTCTGGCAGGACGCCCGGAAAATCCAGCAACGCGCGACAGTGTCTCGATGTGGATATCCGACAGCGAAGGCCGCTTCGGCTTTCCCCGGTTGTGCATCGAAGCCGTTGCCGGAGAGTGGGACAATCGCGGCGTACAGGCCAATATCGCATTCCCCGACGGGCGCGTCCTGATCGGCGCCGGCGGCTTCGGGGTTGCGCCGGCCAAGCTGGTCGATGGGCGCGCGATCACGCTCAACGCCGGCCCCCTGACCTTCGAGGTCGTCGAACCGCTGCGCCAATGGCGGATGACCTTCGACGGTATGGCCTACGAAACCACCGTCGAGGATCAGGTTCGCGGGACCGTCGACGGACCCCAGCGCAAGGTCTTGATCGAAGTGGATGCCCGGATGGCGGCCCCGCCCTGGACCCCGGGAGAGAAGGCCGCGAGCGCGGGCGATGCCGCGACCTCGCATGCGGTTGGCGCGGTCGGGGGCCATCGTCACGAACAGCTGTTCCGCTGCAGCGGGCGGTTCGCGGTTGAAAGCGAAGCGGAACGGACATTCTCCGGCCCTGGGCTGCTCGTCCGCCGCACCGGCGAGCGGGACGTCGGCGAATTTCCCGGACATTGCTGGATGTCGGCGCTGTTCCCCAGCGGCAAGGCGTTCGGCATCCTCGCGTTCCCCCCTCGTCTCGACGGGACGCCGGCCTACTCCGAGGCCTTTCTGTTCGATGGAAAGGTCAAGCGTTACGGCTCGGTGATCGAGGCGCCATGGCTAACGCACTTCGAGCCACACGGCGGAGCTTGCGACCTGATCCTGCGGATGGATGACGGCGAGACCGTCCGCATTTCGGGCAAGACCGCCAATTCGACTTTCGTCGCCAAGGGCTCGCCACTGTTCGGAAACTGGACATTCGGCGGCGGTCCGCACGGTCTCCCCCTGCCGTTCCATCAGGGTGACGTGGAGTATATCTGGGACGGCGAACGCACCTTCGGCATGGTCGAGCGCTCGCTGCCAGTCGAGCGATGGGACCGCTGACCAACGACATTCACGGACGGCAAGAGTTCTGGTCGGCGGTCTGGTGAAGGTGGATTGCAACACGGTCGCTGGCCGCACTTCGCCCGAGAGGAAAATTCCATGACCACCGTGCCCTACTCTCCCATCCCCTCACTCCATGGTACCCAGGTAATCATTACGGGCGGCGCTAGCGGCATGGGAGCGGCGCTCGTGCGCGCCTTTGCCCGCGCCGGCGCGCGGGTTGTCTCTATGGACCGGGCTATCGCCGCCGGTGCCGAGATTGTTGCCGACGCAAACGAGCAGGCTGCCATCCCCGCGAACTTCGTCGGATGTGACGTTGCCGACGAGGCTTCGGTAACACGGGCATTTTCCGAGGCCGTGGTCGCATTGGAAGGGCTCGATACAGTCATTCACGCCGCGGGCATCGCACCGGGCTGCCCGGCCGAGAACATCTCTGT
This sequence comes from Novosphingobium sp., assembly GCA_030697365.1. Taxonomy (GTDB): domain Bacteria; phylum Pseudomonadota; class Alphaproteobacteria; order Sphingomonadales; family Sphingomonadaceae; genus Novosphingobium. The sequence continues at coordinate 27,892 of JAUYQH010000152.1, forward strand.
GAGCGAGTGGGACAACGTTTTCGCGGCCAACACCCGCGGCACGTTCCTCGTGAACAAGGCTGCCTTCGCACACCTGCGCGAGACAGGCGGCCGGATACTCAATTTCGCCTCGGGCGCAGGGATCAAGGGGCAGCCCAACAAGGCGCACTATTCGGCAAGCAAGGGTGCTGTGGTTGCCTGGACGCGCACCGTCGCGCACGAGTGGGGCCGCTACGGCATCACCGTCAACGCCATCGCCCCGGCCATCAGCACTCCCATGTATGCCAAGACCCGTTCGAAAATGAGCCCACAAGCGCTTGCGATCCACGATGCCAAGATGGCAGCCGACATGCCGATCGACGGGGCACTCGGCGATTGCGAGCGCGACCTCGTGCCCGTTCTGGCGTTTCTGTCCACGGACGGCGCGCGATTCATCACCGGACAGGTCATTCCGATCGATGGCGGACTGCTCATGGTTCGCTAGCAGCGTCGGCCCTGCCCTACGCTGCGCCAAAAGCTAGGAAGCACGTCCGGACCAAGCCGCTTCGTTCTCGCGGAACAACGCCGAGAACGAGGGCTCGAAGGCGAACTTGCATGGTCCGGTGATCGACCGACGCACTGTGGTGTCGCCTGCGTTGCCCGCCGGCGCGCCAAACTGCTCCCTTACTTCGAGGCGAACGGGACGGCCGCTCAGATCAGCGATCTGCGCGACAACATCCTGAGTGGTGACCAGTTCATCGCCGCACCAGTTGGTAATCAGCGCCGGGACGCCGGCCGATCCGAGAAGTGCCTCGATCTGCTCCTGCATGTCGAGCGTATGGATCGGGCTGTGGGGATTGGGGTCGGACGTGACTGTGTACGGAAGCGGCACGCCCTTCAGAGCGCACTTTGCCATCGTCGCATAATAGGTGCCGTCCAGACCGTATACCGTGTTCAACCGGGCGATCGTGACGGGCAGATCGAAGGCGCGGGCGCAGAAGCGCGCCACGGCTTCCTGTCCCACCTTGCAGGTGGGGCTGGTCGCTGTGTATGCGGAGGAACCGCTGCCGATCGGGTCGCTTTCAGCGTAGAGATGCCAGGCATCGGCATTGCCCGTGTAGACCGCCGTCGATGAGACGACCAAGGCGGCCTTGGCATTTCTGCAATGCTGAAGGATCAGGCCGGTGCCTTCCACGTTGACCCTGATCGCCTGATCCAGCTGCTCTATCGGTGCGCGCATCCACGCGAAGTGCAGGACATGAGTGAAGTCGCCGGGAAGCGAATTCAGCTCCCCCGCCTGAAGATCGATCGCGTGGGGCCGGATGCCGGCCTGCTCGATCGCCCGCCGGCTGTCTTCGTTTTCGAAGCGTGCGGCCCCCCATACCTCGTTGTTTTCAGCCAAGCATTTAGCGATGGGAAGGGCGACCGTCCCGGTCACCCCGGTCACCAGGATCTTCGCGTCCGATGTCATGGCGGCTCCTCACTCGAAGTTGGGTGCTTATGGACATCGCGCGCTAAATCATATATCACCTAGTTATACAAGATGGGTCCCGAGACCGGCGAGTCAAATCGCGCGCGTTCAGCGGACAACGGTTTAGCGAAAGGGCACCGCATGCTTTTCGACCCCAAAACCCTTATGCAGCGGGCCGGGGACGAAACCGGCCTTTCGGATTTCGGGTCCGGTCCGTTCCAGGACGGGCTCGACGTTCTCTGCAAGGCCATGCGCGAAGAAGCGCGGCTGAACGAATATGGGACGCAAAATGCTTTCGGGCGCATGCTCCATGCGCTCACCGAGCGGCTCAGACTGCAGGATTGGTTCACACGGCACCCCGAAATTCTCGAGCAGGAAATCCGCCGCCCGGTGTTTCTGATGGGGTTGCCGCGCTCGGGCACCACCGCGCTCGCCCATTTCCTGGCCGAGGATCCGGTGGCGCGATCGCCGCGCAACTGGGAGGTGCAGGAGCTCACCCCGCCGCCGGACGCGGCACTGGGCAATGATGACCCCCGCTACGAACGCCAGCGGCTGCGCTGCGAGGCACAGGAACGAGCCCACCCGGGTTTGCAGGCGCGCCTGCCGGTCGGCCCGGGCGACTCAACGGAGCACGGCAGTCTCCTGGGATACACCTTCCGCTCCTTTGTTTGGCCCACTCTGTTCAGAGTGCCGAGTTACGCCGAATGGCTTTTCAAACAGGACCTGCTGCCCAGCTACCAGTATCTCGCCAGGATTCTCAAGCTGCTTCAGTGGCGCTGCCCGCCGGATCGCTGGAATTTGAAGTATCCGCATGATACCTTCGGCGTACGCGAAATCCGGACCGTTTTTCCGGATGCGATCATCTTGTGGAGCCATCGCGACCCCGTCGGCACCATCCCCTCGGTTTGCGATCTGATTGCGACTTTCCGCAAGGCCGACACCGACCATCTCGATCGGCACGAGCTTGCCGAGCATCTATCCGAACTTCTGGCGGTTGGCGTTGAACGAGCGATGTCCGCCCGCGACGGACTGGGCGATGAGGGCTTCGTGGACGTCTATCAGGCCGACCTTGGCGCGAACACGGTCGAGACGGTTAAATCCATCTATCAGCGTACCGGCCTCCCGCTGACCGAGGACTACCTGCGCCTTCTCGACAGGCGATTGACGACTGTCCCGCGGGGCCATGCGGGGAGTTATTCCTACGACATGGCCGATTACGGACTCACCAGGGAAACGATCCAGGGCAAGTTCCAACGGTACATAGACCGGTTCGGGCTTGGCCAAGGGCGATATGCGGCCTCGGGGGTACGGGCGTCGGCCTAGCGTGGGCGATGAGGGGCGGACGAGCACGCTCGGCGCGCGAAGGGCCGGCAGCTTAACTAAGAAGGAGTGACCACGGTATGCTCGGGCAGTGAATTGCTCTCGTGTGGCCGAGATGCCGACCATGAACAATCAAGGAGAGAGACGATGGCACTACTGGAAAACAAGGTTGCCTTTATCACGGGCGGGGGGGCCGGCATCGGTCGCGCATGCGCGGTCGGGTTCGCCGCCGAAGGCGCCCGGGTCGTGGTTGTCGACATCAACCTGGCCAACGCCGAGGACGTCGCCGGAGAAGTGCGTAGCGCGGGCGGAGAGGCGATCGCGCTCGGCGTCGATACCTCTCACGGCGCAGCCGTTGAGGAGGCCGTGCGGCAGACGGTCGAAACCTACGGATCGCTTGACTGCGCCGTGAACTCCGCCGGCGTTGGCACCGTTGCCCAGCTGTTCGCCGACATTCCGGATGACGACTGGGACCGGCAGATTGCCATCAACCTCAGCGGTGTACGCTGGTCAATGAAGTACCAGCTGATCCAGATGCGCAAGCAGGGCGGCGGCAACATCGTCAACATCTCGTCCGGCGCCGGGATAACCGCGGTGCCGCGCGCTGGCGGCTATGTCGCGGCAAAGCATGGGGTCGTCGGCATCACCAAAGTTGCAGCGATCGATCACGCCAAGGAGAACATCCGCGTGAATGCGATCTGCCCCGGCTATATCCTTACCCCGATGACCGTAAGGGCAGCCATGGTGCGGAAGCTGGACGTGGCAGAGCTCTGCCCGATCGGACGGGTCGGGCAACCGCACGAGATCGCCGACGCGGCGGTCTGGCTGTGCTCGGAAAAGTCCTCGTTCGTGACCGGCGTCGCCCTGCCCGTCGATGGAGGTTTCGCGGCCTGATCTGACCGCGACCCTGAGATGCGGAGGCGGCGTCGAAGGACGCTGCCCCGGACAGAATAATATTGGAGGGATGCTGCCATGAAAGTCGCTGTCGTGCGGATTCCGACGATGCCGCCCACCT
>JAUYQH010000162.1 GCA_030697365.1 Novosphingobium sp.
CAAGGGATTGCGCACGGTGAAGACCTGCGTCGGTTCGGAATGGTGCCGCTTCGGCACGCAGGATTCGACCGGCCTCGGCATCAAGATCGAAAAATTCATGTGGGGCTCCTGGACGCCGGCCAAGGTGAAGCTTGCGGTGTCGGGTTGTCCGCGCAACTGCGCCGAAGCGACCTGCAAGGATGTTGGCGTGGTTTGCGTCGATTCCGGATATGAAATCCATTTCGCCGGCGCCGCCGGCCTTCACATCAAGGGAACCGAATTTCTCACCAAGGTGGCGACCGAGGAGGAGACGCTGGAAGTGATCGCGGCGCTGACGCAGCTCTATCGCGAGCAGGGCTGGTATCTGGAACGCATGTATAAATGGTGCGACCGCGTCGGTCTCGACGCCATCCGCAAGCAGGTGGTCGATGACGTGGCCAACCGGAAGGCGCTATACGGCCGCTTCGCATATTCGCAGCAATTCTCGCAAAGCGATCCCTGGGCGGAACGCGCCCAACGCGGTGTCGATCGCAACGAATTCGTGCCGCTGGCGGAGCTGGAACTCGCATGACCCAGTGGATTAAAATCGGCGTCCTGGACGATATTCCCCGCCTCGGCTCGCGCGTCGTGCGGACGGCGTCGGGCGACATCGCGGTGTTCCGGAGCAATGACGACGAGGTGTTCGCGCTCGACGATCGCTGCCCGCACAAGGGCGGGCCGCTGTCGCAAGGCATCGTCCACAACAAGCGCGTCACCTGTCCGCTGCATAATTTCGTCATCGAGCTGGCGAGCGGCGAGGCGGTCGCCCCGGACCAGGGATGCACGCGCTCGCATCCGACCAAGGTGGAGAACGGCACGGTGTGGCTGTCGCTTCGTCAGGCCGCGACCGCTCCCGCCGATTGAGGGTAACCACGCGTGGCAGTCAAGACGACCTGTCCCTATTGCGGTGTCGGCTGCGGCGTCCTGGCCGGCAGGGATGCCGCGGGCGCCGTCACCGTCCGCGGTGATCCGCTTCATCCCGCAAATTACGGGCGGTTGTGCGCGAAAGGATCGGCGCTGGCTGAAACCATCGGTCTCGAAGGACGCCTGCTCGAGCCCATGGTCGACGGACGGGCGGCGACCTGGGATGCCGCGCTTGGCCATGTAGCCGATGGATTCAGCAAGGCGATCCGGGAACACGGGCCGGATTCGGTGGCCTTCTACGTCTCGGGTCAGCTTCTCACCGAGGATTACTACGTCGTCAACAAGCTCGCGAAGGGCTTTGTCGGCACCGCCAATATCGATACCAATTCGCGGCTGTGCATGGCCTCCAGCGTGGTTGGCCACAAGCGCGCCTTTGGCAGCGACACCGTTCCCGGGTGCTATGAAGACCTGGAACAGGCAGACCTGCTGGTCCTTGTCGGCTCCAATGCGGCTTGGTGCCATCCGATCCTCCACCAGCGCATGATGGCTGCGAAGGCCAGGAACCCCGCTTGCCGCATTGTCGTCATCGACCCGCGCCGGACAGCGACATGCGAGGGCGCCGATCTGCATCTGCCCGTTCGTTCGGGAAGCGACGCTGTTCTTTTCAACGGATTGCTCGCCTATCTCGCGAAGACCAAAACGATCGACGGCGGGTTCGTGGGCGATTTCACCACAGGCGCCGAGGCGGCGCTTGCGCAGGTCGCTGGCCAGACGGTTACGCACACCGCAACCGTCTGTGGGCTGTCGGGCGGTGCGGTCGAGCAGTTTTTTGACTGGTTTGCCAAAACCGAACGGGTCGTCACGCTCTATTCCCAGGGCATCAATCAGTCGAGCAGCGGCGTCGACAAGGTCAATGCGATCATCAACTGCCACTTGTTGACCGGCCGCATCGGAAAACCCGGCATGGGGCCGTTCTCGCTCACCGGCCAGCCGAATGCGATGGGCGGACGAGAAGTCGGTGGGCTGGCCAATCAACTCGCCGCCCATATGGAGATCGAGAACCCGCAGCACCGCGAGATCGTCCAGCGGTTCTGGCGCTCGCCTGTTATCGTCGACAAGGCCGGGCTAAAGGCGGTCGAGATGTTCGACGCGATGGCCGACGGGCGTATCAAGGCGGTCTGGATCATGTCCACTAATCCGCTGGTCAGCCTGCCGGATGTAAATCACGCTCGCGCCGCGCTTGATGCCTGCGACCTCGTCGTGGTGTCGGATTGCATGCGGCATACCGACACGACGCGTCACGGCCAGGTGCTGCTGCCTGCGACCGCGTGGGGCGAAAAGGATGGCACGGTCACCAATTCCGAGCGCCGCATCTCCCGGCAACGGCCGTTCTTGCCGGCACCCGGCTTGGCGCGCCCGGATTGGCGGATCGTCTGCGACGTCGCGCGCCGTATGGGATTCCCGAACTTCGACTATGCGAGCGTGGCCGAGATCTTTCGTGAGCATGCAAGCCTCTCCGGCTTTGAGAACCATGGCGCGCGGGATTTCGATCTCTCCGCCTTGAGCACGCTGGATGACCGCGCTTACGAGACGCTGGCCCCGGTTCAGTGGCCTGTGACGCCGGATTATCCGACCGGCACGCCGCGGCTGTTCGAGACCGGAAGATTCTTTACCCCCGATCGCAAGGCGCGCTTTATCCCGGTTGTGCCGCGCCCGCCCAAAAACGCGACCAGCCGCGAGCACCCCTTGGTCCTCAACACCGGCCGGATTCGCGATCAGTGGCACACGATGACGCGGACCGGGAAATCGCCGCGACTGATGATGCACACGTTCGAACCCTGTGCGGAATTCCATCCGGAGGATGCGCGCAAGGCGGGTCTCGACGACGGCGCGCTCGCACGGCTGTCAAGTCCCTGGGGCCAGATGGTGGCGCGCGTGACCGTCACCGCCGAACAGCGGCGCGGCTGCGTGTTCGTGCCGATGCACTGGAACGGCGAGTATGCCGGCGACGGCTTGATCAATGCGCTGGTCAATCCCGCGACCGACCCGATGTCCGGACAGCCGGAATCCAAGCATACGCCAGTGAAGGCCGAGCCTTATCTGCCCAAATGGCATGCCTTTATTCTAAGCCGTTACGAGATCGAACGCCCGCAGGCAGGTTACTGGGTTTCCGGACGGGCGGGCATTTGCTGGCGAATGGAGCTGGCGATAGAAGAACGGCCGGCGAGCTGGCGCGACTGGGCGCGCGCGCAGCTCCGCGCCGAGCAGTCGGACATCGAATGGATCGCCTATCGCGATCCGAGCATCGGCCGTTATCGCTATGCGAGCATTCGCGACGGACGATTGGAGGGATGCATCTTCATCGCATCGGACCACAAGCTCGTGTCGCGTTCATGGCTGACGAACCTGTTTGCGGAAGACAGGCTCTCGCCAAATGCGCGGATGTCACTGCTTACCGGGCAACCGCACGAAGTCGGTGCAGATATTGGCGCCATTGTCTGTTCTTGCTTCAGCATCGGTCAACGTCAAATCTCCGCCGAAATCCTCAAGGGTGCGACAGATGTCGAAGCTATTGGCCAACGGCTAAGAGCCGGTACCAATTGCGGTGCGTGCAAGCCGGAGATCGGAAAGCTGCTCAGTGGTTTCGCCAAACTGGACAGTCGGGTGGGATGAGAAACGATTTCGCCCGGCTTGCGTCATGCAGCCACCGTGCGTGGGAAATGCAGCGACGGTTTCATTTGATCGAGTAGTCCAGAACGATCTGGTTGCATGATCCAGGAACTTCTTGCGCTCCCTGACACGGTACAGCACCGGCGTTTTGCTAAAGCAATGCAGTACCAAGCTAGGCTGAAAATAAGTGAAAATGAGCCGTTTTTCCAGGCCTTGAGACGGGCGTTGAATCGCCTGCACGAACCGTCGATCCGCTCGGTAGGGATGATAAATGCGTCATGGGGCGGCGCTCGCTGGCACCTCGCTGCGAACATA
>JAUYQH010000168.1 GCA_030697365.1 Novosphingobium sp.
GTATAAACAGTGAGTTATAGCACTCTAGCGTTGGGTCGACAAAGCTAGCGTAGCATTGTAGTTCTAGCTCCGAAGGCGTAGGTCGCAGGTTCGAATCCTGCCGGGTGCGCCAAAATCTCTAATTAGATCAACTAGTTGAGAGGTATTTGGCTCTCCCATCTCCGATCTGTGCGACCCCAAAACTCACCAGCTTCGGCCTAGCCGCCGCCCATACGCCCTGGATTTCAGTCGAAAACGTGCCGGCCCAACTCACCAAGGGCAAAAGGCGCCCAATCCGGCTCACCCAAGGCTGAAATAGCTCTTACCGCTGATCCCCGCGCGGTCGAAGAAGGCTTGGTTTCTGCCTCTGGCATCTGCGAGCAGCGTATCCCACCCCATCAACTCGATCGATCCGCGAAAGCCGTCGCGCGGCTGGTATACGCGTCCGCGCCCGTCGGCGGTCCGCTGCCAGCTATAGGTCCATTCGTCGAGCTTGCCGACGATGTCGGCGACGATGAAGCAATAGAACACCGTTCGGTCATCGAGCTTAATCGGCCGACCCTTCACATCCGTCATGGTGCCGGCTTGAAGGCGCCGCACATAACGCTCGACCTGTAGCTGCGGGTTTTCCTCGTCCTTGTAGACGGTCCGGCCCGGGCGCTTGAACTCGACCAAGAGCACCTTCGACGGCTCTTCGACCTGACGTAGCCCATGAATATAGTCGAAGATGAGCACGTCGGGCCGGTCGTCGCTCTCGGTCGCCGCCGAAAGCGCGCTGAACTCTTGGTCCGAGCTGAAATATTGCGCGAAGGTCAGGCGCTCGTCGATGATCCAAAGATCATGTGATGCCGCCGGCACCACTTTCTTCGTGCCATCCGTCAACGTGTTTACGCGCAACGGGCAGATGAACGAGTGGAGCACGTCCTCACGCTGGTATGAACTGTCGCGGCTGTCGTCGCGCACCTTCTGCAAGAGGATCTCGATGAAATCGAGGACCACCTTTCGCCGGATGATGTATTCGGCGAGGCTGCGCTGTTCGGCCTCTTCGATCGCCTTGCCAGCATCAGCGATCGCGGCAGTGAACGATGCCGCGGTCACATCGCCATCCTTCAGCCGCGACAGCACGCTGCGGATCTTCTCCGCCTGGCGCTGATCGCGCCGGAAGCGCTCGCGCGAAAGATGGCCGTAAATCGCGTCGCTGTTCAGTTCGCCCGAGGGTATCTTCGCCTGAAGCTCGTCGGTGTCTCCGAACGCCACCGAGGGATAGGTCTGGGTGATCTCGCCGATGATCTCGCGTTGCTCGCCCTTCAGCGCGCTCAGCGGCTCGGCCAAGAACGCCTCGATCCGGTCGGTGCAGACATCGTTGATGATACGGTCGAGGACGGCGTCCTCGAACATGAATGCGGTGCGCTCTTGGTTGACGTTCTTGTCGAGAAACTCTCCGACGAGGATGGCGTGGAACACCCGGTCCTGATTTTCGCCGAAATATTTCAGGCCCAGCTTTCCGTCGATGCTTTGGGAATGCACCGTGCGGTCATGGGCGATGAAGTGGACGAAGTGCGAGCCCTTTAAGTCGGCGCTCGCGACCTTGTCGCATTCCATGAGGGTGAGGAAGAGCGTGCCATATTCCTCCGTCTCGAGCGCTATTGCCGGCTCCTTGCGATAGACGATCTTGTCGATGTCTTCGGGATAATAGCGGACCTCATCGCCCACAATCACCTCGACCGGCGGGCTGCGCCCACCGATGAACGTCGGCAGGAAATGCGACGTCAAGTGCTGGAAGACGAAACTGTCGCGGCCCGGAAACTTCGCCGAATAGCCATTGTCGCGCAATCCTTCGAAGCGGACGTAGAAGGATGTACCCTTGGCCTTGGAGGCAATGGTGAGCTTGTAATCCTCGATCTGGTCGTCATTGGCGAGCCGGAAGTCAAACTGCCGCCGCCGCAACCCCTTGGGCGTGTCGAATACGGACGAGATTCGCACGCGCTCAAAGCAGTCGAGCCATAGGAGCCGGCCGACGCCTTTCCCTCCGATTGTCAGCTTGTTGTCGGTATCGGTTGTCGTGAACGCGTCCCAATTGCGCTTGTCGAGCCCGACGCCATTATCCTCAACCGTCGCCCACACATTCTCCTTCTTGCGGTTGGTGCTTACAGTGACAACGACGCGCCCTTGCGCCTGCACGGTATCGCCGAACTTCGCCTGGACCGAGTGGATCGAGTTGCTGATCGCTTCGAATAGCGGCTGCATTGCCGCCGCGACATTGGTCGGCTTCGGAAGCCGATCAATTCGCTTGACGAGATTAGGCCGGAGCGAGGTCATGCCATTGTCTAGCGGTCCGTGGAGGGGGTGCCAACAAAAAGGGCAACCCTGCCATTCAAACCGCCGGAGCGCACCGCCCCGATGGGCGCTCAGTTCGGCAAGAAAGGCATGACCGCAGGCGCGACTGTGAGCGTGCCGCTTGCTGGATTATGCACAAGAATCGGCACCGCCGGATAGAGCGCGGGCCATGTCGAATAGTTCGCGATCCACGCCGCCGCGCTCGGCGAAAGCCAACCGGTGAGTGTCGTAATGCTCGCATAGCGCTGCGCGAGCGGCAGCGCGACGATCGGCTCATAGTGGGCGATCCTGTTGCGCAACAGCCGTGCTTCACGCAACTCCTGCGCGATCGCTCCACGCTGGACGCCCTTTGCCTGGAAGATCGGGCGCAGCGTCTGCCAGAGATGGTGCGCCTGGCGCCCGAACAGCGACGACCAGAACCCGAAATTGAGTTCGGCGATGATCTGCGAGCGCGTTACCGCCTTGCCGGCCTGCTGGAGCATCTGGCGCGCTTTCGCTACGCAGCCGGTCTGATAGCCGGTGGTCAGCACGGCGGGATCGTCGAACCACGTTTGGCCGTAGCGCTGGGTCAGAGCGCCATCAGCCATGTTGCGCAGCGCGATTTCCTGCATGTGGAGCGGTCCATAGAGCGCCGCCGAGAGCTGGACATTGTAGGTGTAAAGCCGCTCGGCAAGCGCCTGATCCCCGCCCGTCCAGTTGAGATAGGTGTCGAACCGTTCGGCGGACAATGCGGCTATGAGTGTGGGCACGCGGCGGCAAATCCTTGACTTTTCCGCCCCGCGCGTCCATATGGACCCCGTATCCCCCGGTGGTCCCTGCTTCGCATACCGCCGGGGCACTTTATTTCTAGCTACAGCCGATCGACTTCGCAACGCGCTTGCAGCGTGCGCATCTCGCTGTTTACCACCAACATCTAGCGCTTGAGAGGGAAAGCCTTCCCCTGCTGGCAAGCCCCTTCGGGTCTCGCCAGACCCCTTCAAGCGGGGGCACCCCGCAACGCCCCGCAGGCGGCGTATCCACGCCGGTCTGTAATCCGCCCACGCGGATTTGCGCTTCTCGTATCTGTGGAGCTCGGGCCAGGGCTGCGCCGGCCCAATCGCGTCTGGTCGTTGCTCACTCCGTCTGTAGGGTGGGCGACGCTTCCCTTTAGGCCCGCCGCGCCGGGCCGCAACGCGCGTGCCGCGCTTACCTTCTCTGCGTTCCGGTCCTGCGGATGCTGCCCGGCTCCGCCGGCGGGCCTGCCGGTCGCTCTTTCGCCGCCCACCCCATTCCGGGGTGCGTGTGGTTTTGAAGGAGAAGTGTGATGAACGCCGTTACCGAAACCGTAGCCGCCGAGCCTGTGTCGGGCGTTGAGATTTTCGTGCCGCTCGCCAAGCTCAAGAAGTCCCCGCGCAATGCCCGCAAGGTGCCGCATGGGGAGACCGCTATCGAGGCGCTGGCCGCGTCGATCCAGCACAAGGGGCTGATCCAGAACCTTGTCGTGGAACCCGAGGTCAAGGACGAGAAGCCGACCGGCTATTATCTCGTCACCGCTGGCGAGGGCCGCAGACTGGCGATGCTGCTGCGCGCCAAGCGCAAGCAGATCAAGAAATCCGAACCCGTGCGCTGCTGGCTGGATACGCTGAACGATCCGTCCGAGATCAGTCTGGACGAGAACGTCACCCGGACGCCCATGCACCCCGCCGACCAATTTGAGCGGTTCGCCGAGCTTTCCAACGAGAAGGGTTGGGGCGCGCAGGAGATCGGCGCACGGTTTGGCGTGTCGGCTTCCGTGGTGAAGCAGCGGCTTCGCCTTGGCGCAGTCAGCCCGAAGCTGTTGCAGGTCTATCGCGAGGACGGGCTTACGCTGGACCAGCTTATGGCCTTCGCCATCACCGAGGACCATGCCCGGCAGGAGCAGGTGTTCGAGGGCTTGCACCACAATCGCGAGCCGTGGATCATCCGTCGCGACATGACCGCCACCAATGTTCCGGCGACCGACCGGCGCGCGGTGTTCATCGGGGCCGACGCCTATGTCGAGGCGGGCGGCAACATCATCCGCGACCTGTTCAGCAAGGATCGAGGCGGGTTCTTCGAGGATGCGGGCTTGCTCGATATACTCGCCGCCGAGAAATTGCGCGAGATCGCGGGCGAGGTTCAGGCCGAGGGCTGGAAATGGACCGAGGCGCATATCGACTATCCGCACAGCCACGGAATGCGGCGCTTCTATCCGCAGTCCGTTCCCCTGTCCGACGAGGACGAAGCGCGGCTCGATGCCCTGTCCACCGAGCATGACGAGCTTGCCGAAGGCTATTCGTCCTATGACGAGATGCCGGAGGACGTGGCGGCGAGGCTGGAGGCGGTGTCCGACGAGATCGACGGCATTTCGGCCAAGCGTTCGGCCTACGACGCCAACGTGATCGCGCATGGCGGAGCGTTCGTCGTGCTGCACCATGACGGCACAGTCAGGATCGAGCGTGGTTTCGTCCGGCTCGAGGACGAGGCGCTGGCCGACCCGCCCGAGCCGGAGGCCGAAGGCGATGCGACCGACCCGCAGATCGGGGAGGACGAGCAGCCGGAGGACGGCGAGGACGCGCAGGAGATCGAGGAGGAGGACGAGGAACCGGGCAAGCCGATTTCCGATAGCCTCACCCGTGACCTGTCCGCCCACCGGACGCTGGCGCTTCGGGTGGCGCTGGCCGATCAGCCCGAAACGGCGTTGATCGCGCTCACGCATACGCTCACTGCACAACTGTTCTACAGCTATGCGGAGGCGGCTTGCCTTGAGGTTCGTCCCACCGTGACTCCGTTGGGGAGCCATGCGGACGGGATCGAGGACACGCCCTTGGCGGCGCGCGCGAGCGAGCAGCACGAGGCTTGGGCCCAGCGGATGCCGCGCGACGTAGCGGACCTGTGGGGCTTCATCGTCGGGCTGGACGACGAGCGGCGAATGGCGTTGCTGGCGCATTGCGCCGCACGCACCGTTAACGCGCTGCGGCTGCCGTGGGACCGCAAGCCCCGGTCGTTGCAAACGGCGGACAGGCTGGCGAGCGCGCTGGCGCTGGACGTGGCGAAGGACTGGACGCCCACCGTGGACAGCTACCTTGGCCGCGTCACCAAGGCGCATATCGTCGAGGCCGTGACTGAAGGCGTATCGAAGGACGCCGCTTCGCGCATCACCGACATGAAGAAGCCCGATATGGCGCAAGCCGCCGAGCAGCTTCTGGCCGGTAGCGGCTGGCTTCCCGCCGTGCTGCGGACGCCCGTACCCGAGCAGCCCGCGCCCGTCGAGGTCGAGGACATGGGAAGCGTGGAGCAGCCGTCCGAAGCGGAGGCTCCCGATACCGTAGCGGAGGACGGCGAAGAGTCCTTTGCTGTGGCCGCAGAATAGCGGCATCAAGCCGGGGCGCGCGAGCGGTCCCGGCCTTTTTTGCCGCAGCGGGGTAAATCGGCCGCGCGCCTACCAGCGCGCGGCCGATCGGCATGTATGGAAAGGAGTTAGGTCGGGATTTGCGTTCGCCACACCACGCGCCATCCAGCGTCAGTTTGCGCGAGCACCAGAACCTCCCGGCCCGTTGCATCATGATCGGCGCCTCCGTCGTTCCAGTTCATACGCCAATCGTATTCGACGACGGCAGCCGCACCGCGCTGCGTCACGACATAACCGTAGCTATCGAAGCCGTTGACTTCGGAGCGGCTCATGAACTCGCGATAGCTTTCGACCGAGGCGTCTAATCCTTCTATCCTTTGCTTCCCGCCCGGCGCTACCAGCACCACGTCAGCGTCGAGGTATTGCGACAGATCGCCGAACCGTCGCTCAATCCAGCAGCGGTCCATTGCTTTCGTGAAGGCGATGAGGTCTCGACCATGCCGGGAAGATGCCGAGCAAAGCGGCAGATTGAAAGCGTCGTTCGCATGGCGTCTTTACGACCGCATCGGGCATGACCGCCGCAGGCCTCTTGATTGGCTTGATCTAACCGGGGCCGGCTTCGCCTTGCTCGGCCTGGCGCAACGCCGCCGCGCGACTTTTTTCCGCCGCCTTCGGCTTTGCATCGCGAAGCAAAAAAGCCGCGCGTCGCCATTCTCCGCTGCGCTTCGGCCGCAAGCGGTGCGCGTCCGATCGTCCCCGCTTCACCGATCGCCATCGAGGCCGCGGCGGTCGTGGCCCGAAAGCGAAAGGAACTTCGTCATGGCGACCATCGGCACCTTCACCAAGGCCGACAACGGCAATTTCAACGGCACGATCACCACCGCGATCCTCAAGGTCAAAGCGACGCTCCACCCGATCGACATGGACGGCGACAAAGCGCCCGACTACCGGCTGACGGTCGGCACGGTCGAATGCGGCGCGGGATGGAAGAAGACCAGCCGCGAGAAGCGCGACTACATTTCGGTCAAGTTCGACGACCCGACCTTCCCAGCTCCGATCTACGCCACCCTGGTCGAAACCGACACCCCCGGCGAATACGCGCTCATCTGGTCCCGCTGACCCGACGCGACGCCCCCGCTCCACCCGGAGCGGGGGCGCCTAGCGTCAATTAAGCCAACTAGCCGGACAGTGAGTCGAACAGGGGGAGCGGCATGGGGGCACGCTCCGGCAGCGCGCCGGCGTGATAGGGTGCGATCGTCACCCACTCGACACGCCAATCCAGCGTCAGCTCGCCCCGACCGACGCGCGAGATCCCCGCGCCGTCCACCACGACCCGGAAATCGAAGCGATCTTCCTCAGCTTCGAGACGACCTTCAATCAGCGAACCGTCGCTCGCCGCCAACAGGAAGCGTTCCTCCACTTCGTCATAGGGAACCCGCAGCGTTTTCGTTATGTCGCCTGCGACCGCGATGCGCTGGCCCGGCTGTCCTGTGATCGTGATGCTCATACCGACTCCTTGCTGCCGGTTTGGATCAAAACAGGAACAAATGGCAAGAGGCATTTACTGGCGCCGCACGGCGGCGCGGTGCTTGGGGCGCTGCCCCCGGCGCACTCCAAGCGGCTTCCGCCCAGCTTCCTCCACGCGCGAGCGCGTTCCGTGCAGCCGGTTCCCCGCAAAGCCGCCTTCCGTTTGCACCCCCGGTCTCGCCGACGGGCAGGGTTTCAGCGCAGCGCTTCCGCTGCGCGGAAACCCAAGCCCAAGGAGTTCAGTCATGTATCATCAGCTTGCCACCCGGTTTGGCCGGAATGCTCACCAGATCAGCGGCTATGAGGCGCTCGACAACGAGGCACTGTATCGGCACGTCCCGTCCATCTTCGCCCGCGAAGCGCATGACAGCCGTTCCGAGCGCTACGTCTATGTTCCCACCATCGACATCGTGGAGGGGCTCCGCCGGGAAGGATGGTTCCCGTTCTTCGCGGTGCAGTCGGTTCCGCGCGACGGCAGTCGCCACGGCCACGCCAAGCATATGCTGCGCCTGCGCCGGGACGACGGCATCGGCAAGCCAGAAGCCGCCGAGGTCATCATCGTGAATAGTCATGACGGGACATCCGCCTATCAGATGTTCGCGGGGATGCTGCGGTTCGTCTGCACCAACTCCATGATTGCGGGCGAGCGGTTCGAAGAAGTCCGCGTGCCGCACAAGGGCAATATCCAGCACGATATCATCGAAGGCGTTTACACCGTGGCCGAGGACTTCCCCCGGCTGATCGACGCCAGCGAGGGCATGAAGGAGGTTCGGCTTTCCAGCGACGAACGGCGCTTGCTGGCCGAGGTCAGCCTTGTCGCCCGCTACGGTGACGACGAAAGCCCGCTGCGTCCCGAGCAGATCATCGAGCCGCGCCGCCGTGAGGATGTCGGCGACAGTCTGTGGGCCACATTTAACGTGGTTCAGGAATCCCTCGTGCGGGGCGGTTTGCAGGGCCGCAAGCGCAATGCCGAAGGCCGTATCCGCCGCAGCCAGACCCGCGCCATCAATGGCATCGACCAGAATGTGACGCTCAACCGGGCGCTGTGGACGCTCGCCGAGGGGATGCAGCGCCTCAAAGCGGCGTGACGATACTTACCGCAGGGCCGGAGTTTCCGGCCCTGCGGCTTTGCCATTTTCGCGCCGATCCGCCGCACCGGATCGGCGGCGGCCGCGCGTCCCAAGGTCCGCGGGGCCGCAACTGGAGGGGCTCGCCGGGCA
>JAUYQH010000170.1 GCA_030697365.1 Novosphingobium sp.
TGGGGGCGAACGGCAGCACGGCCATGGCGGTGAGATAGCGGGTTTTGCCCAAGGCGCAAAACTGCGATAGGCTATCTGCCAAGGAGAGCCGCCATGGACAACCAATCCGAAATCGTCGCCGATACGGAACACGGGCTGGAGGAACGCGCCCGCTTCACCGCGATGGAAAACGGCACGCAGGAAGACTGGAGCATTATCGCGCGCGACTATTTCAAGTTCGCCGAGACATTGCCCGACCGGGTGCTCACGCACCTCAAGCTGCTCAAGGGCGATTTTGGCGGGTTCCCGGTCTGCCGGCTCGAGCACAGCCTGCAATGCGCAACCCGCGCGCATCGCGACGGACGCGACGAACGCTATGTGACGATGGCGCTGCTCCACGACATCGGCGACACCTTAGGTACTTACAACCACCCCGATGTCGCCGCCGCGATCATCAAGCCGTTCGTCGACGAGCAGACCCACTGGATCTGCCAGCACCACGGCGCCTTCCAGGGTTACTACTATTTCCACTTCCTCGGCATGGATCGCGAACTGCGCGAGAAATACCGCGGCAATCCGCATTTCGAAGCCTGCGCGGAATTCTGCGAGAAGTACGATCAGTCGGCCTTCGATCCGGCCTACGACAGCGCCCCGCTCGATTTCTTCGAGCCGATGCTGCGGCGCACGATGGCCCGCCCTTTGGCGAGCCTCTATGTGAAGGACGCGGCCTGACGATCAGCGCGCTGCGCTGAAATCCTGCTGCCAGTTGGCGACACCGCCGTGCCTGGCCTGCGCCGCGCGCATTACCTCGATCTCGGCCGCAACGCGGCGCACGCGCTCTTTCCAGCCGTCGTGGTCGGGCGTGGCAAAGATGCCAAGGTCGAACTTCGGGCCCCACCGCTCGAAAAACCGCGCCGCCGCCTGCGGATCGTAGCCCGCGTTGGCCAGCAACCACGGCGCCAGTCGGTCCGCCTCGCGCTCGGTTGCCTTGACCTTGCTCCAGCTGCGACCCGAGGCGTCGAGCCGGGCGCGGTGGTCGAGCAGGTTGTGCGCAAGCTCGTGCGCCAGCGCCGCGGCGAGCAGTTCGTCCTCGGGCAAGGCCTCGACCAATTTGCGTCCGATCACCACCCGGCGTCCATCGGCGGCGGCGCGGCTGCCCGAACTGGTCAGTTCGAAACGGGTGACACAGGCCGGTTCCCCGACCACCGCGATTTCGCTTCCCGCGGCGTCGGTGAACTCTGCGCTGCCCGCCGCGAGCAAAGCGGCGTCGACCCGGGCGTGGAGTCCGACGAGCCGGGCATAGTCGCCCGGCTTCACCGCGGGCAGTGCGGATACCGGTTGCCCAGCCACCGCGTGCAACCCCAACCGCGGACGCAACCGGGCGCGCTGCGCAGGGGAGTTGTCCGCGACTGCCGCCACGGCGATATCGCCCGGCAGATCCAGCGCGCGCCGGACGGCGGGGGGATCGGAGAAGCCAGCTGCGTCAAACAGCTGAAGCCCGATGGCCGGAGCAACCTGGCGGCAGAACGGCGCGTTCGAACGGGCCAGGCGCCAGCCGATGCTCTGCACCCGCGTGTCGAGCGCCTGAAGCGTGTCGAGGTCTCCGCGCAGCGAAGTCGGTGCCGCAGTAGCCGGGACCGCTGCAAGGAGCGCGATCGCGGCAAGCGCGCCGCGCATCGTCATGCCGGCTTGCGCGTCTCGGCGATTGCGCTCTCCAGTGCCTCGCGGCCGATCGCGCCCATCAGCAATTTGTCGCCGATCACCCAAGCCGGGGTGCCGGTGATTCCAAGTTCCTTGGCCAGCGCGAGGTTGCCAGCCAGCTCGTTGGTCACTTCGGCCCCGCTGGCGACCGCAGCAGCCGCGCCCGAATCGACTCCAGCCTTTTGCGCCGCCGCGGCGATCGAGGCGGCGGCGGGGCGCTCGCCGGCGAACATCGCATCGTGGAACGCTGCATACTTGCCCTGCCGCGCGGCGGACAAGGCAATCCGCGCCGCCTGCTCGCTTTCGCGCGAAAGGATCGGCATCTCGCGAATCACCACGCGCAGGTCGGGATGCGCGGCAGTCAGCGCGGCGATGTCGGCGACGCTCTGGCGGCAATAACCGCAGGCGTAGTCGGTAAACTGGACCAGCGTGAGCGTGCCTTGCGGGTTGCCCAGCACCGCTCCTGCGAAAGGCGTCTCGATTCGGTCGCGCTGCGCCGCGATCTGCCGCGCCGCGCCATTGGCCTGGAGCCGCGTCATCGCTTCAGGAAGGATTTCGGGATGATCGAGGATGTATTGGCGGACCAGCCCCTCGATCGCCGCGCGTTCGGACCCGTCGATTCCCGCCGACGCCAGCCGTGCATCCAGGCTGTCTTCGCCGGGCGCGCTACCCGGGCTTTGCCACCACCAGCCCCCCGCCGCGCCGAGTCCGGCGAGAAGAATCGCCAGCGCGGGAAACCACAAGCGCCGACGAGGACGGAGCGAGCCTGGAATGGTGTTGTCCATGAGCGAAGCAGCTAGCGCCGCTTGCGCTCCTTCTCAACCGCGGCGCGCGCCTGGAAGGCGATATCCTGCGCGCGCAGCCAGTCGGGCGAGCCCTTGGGCAATGCGGCTTCGGCGGCTTGCGCGCTCATCAGCGCCAGTCGCATCTGGCGGCCGAGCACCTGTTGCTCGGCGCTCGCCAGCCGCGCACGCGGCGTATCCCCGCGCGCTTCATAGACCACGCCGAGCTGGTACCACGCGAACGGGTTGTCGCGATCGCGCGCGACCGCCGCCTTGAGCACCTGCTCCGCTTCGGCGAAATTGGCTTTGTCCTCGGTGGCGAGCAGCGCGTGGCCAAAGGTAGTTGCGATCAGCGGCTGGTTGCCGGTCAGTTGGGCAGCGCGCCGCAGCGGGGCCAGCGCCTCGTGCGGTTTTCCCGATTCGAGGAGGATCTGGCCCTTGATCTCGAGGAAATAAGGGTTGGCCGGTTCGGTCGCGAGCAATGCGTCGGTCTCGACCGCAGCCTTGTCCATCAGAGCGTCCTTGTGGAAGGCATAGGCGCGGGCATAGCGGGCGGGCTCGCTGGTATCGCTTTCGGGGTAGGTCTTGAGCGTCTCGCGCGGCTCGGCGAGATAGCCGAACAACTTGGCCCGGGCGAGGCGGAAGCGCTTTTCGAGCTTGGGGTCGGTCGGACGCTTCCAGGCCGGATCGGCCGTGTAGATTTCAGTTAGCCGCGAGATACGGTCACCGGGGAACGGGTGGGTGCTGTAGAAGACGTTCTCGTCCTTGAAGGTGTAACCCGCGCGGAACGCCTCGTTCTGGATCTTGCGGTAGAATTGGAGGCTGCCCTCGCCCGAAATTCCCGCTTTCGACAGGTACTCGGCCCCTGCGGCATCGGTGGCCGATTCCTGGGTGCGGCTGAACGCGAGGAATTTGCCCAGCGCGGCCTGCTGGCCCGCCGCCATCACGCCCATTGCGGCCTCGCCCGCGCCCGCCACCGCCGCAGCGACGCCGAGCAGCATCGACAGCAGCGAGATTGAGGTCGCTGCTTTTGCCCCTTCGCCAATCGCGATCGAGTGCCCACCGGCAATGTGGCCGAGTTCGTGAGCGATCACCCCCTGGACCTGATTGACCGAATCCGCCGAAGTGATCAGCCCGGAGTTGAGATAAACGACCTGCCCTCCCGCGACGAAGGCGTTGATTGAGGAATCGTTGATCAGGACGATGTCGACGTTGGCGGGATCGAGCCCCGCGGCCTGGATCAGGGGCGCGGACAAATCGCGAAAAAGCGCTTCGGTTTCGGCGTCGCGCAGGATCGATTGCGCCGCGGCGCTCTGCAACGCCAGCGCGGCCGCGACAGCCGTGGCCGCAATGCGCCAGAAAGCTTGGGTAAAAGCGTGGGAATGCAGGGCCATTTGCTGTGCCGATTTTAGCGCCGGGCGGTCTGAACCGGCGATGAAGCAGGCAAGACCCTGGCGAGGAAGGGGAACACCGCATCGGACACCCGGCGGTCGCGGTCGAACGGCTTGGCCAGCGTTATCATCATGCCGTTGTGGCCCATGCCGTCGATCAGCACCGCACGCGTCGGAGCCCCGGCCTCGGTCAGCCTGCGGGCGAGGATCACAGCATTGCGCGGGCGCACGACCGTGTCCTTGGTCCCGTGGACCAGCAGCAGCGGCGGGGCATCGGCGCGGACGAAGTTGACCGGCTGGGTATCTTGCGGACGCGGCCAGTGGCTCATCGCGTTGATCGACGACTTCTTGGCGAACGGATAGAAGTCGGCCGGCCCGGCCAGCACGACCGCGCCCTTCACCGTGCCATCGGGCACCCCTTCGCGCCCCAGCCATTGGCGATCGAGCGCGAGCATCGTGCTGTTGTAGGCGCCCGCCGAATGCCCCATCAGGACCACCCGTGCGGGATCGATCCCATGATTGCGGGCATGGGCGAGCGCCCAGCGGACGCCCGCGGCGCTATCCTCCAGCATCGCCGGAAAGCGACCCGGCTTGTTCAAGCGATAACCCACAAGCGCGGTTGCATAGCCCTTTTCGGCAAGCGCACGGGCGATCCAGCGGTAGTCGTGCGGGTCGCCGGAGTGCCAGCCGCCACCGTGTAAGAACGCCACCAGCGGGAATCCGCCATCGGGCGTCGCCCCGTCGGGCACGAACAGCTGAAGCTTTTGCGCGGGGTCGGCGCCATAGTTCGCCGCGGCGACCTGCTTGATCGCGCGCGAGCGGGAAAACCGGGAGTCGAGCCCGTCGAGCGTCGCCGCCGAATTGTTGCTCGCCGCCCACCAAACCAGCCCACCGATGGCCAGCGCCGCCAGCAGCAGCACCGTGCCCGTCCAGCCGAGCCAACCCATCCGCTTGCGCCCCGATCTTCGCGTCATCGACAAAGGTTATAGCGAGCGCAGGGCGGGGCGTCTCGCAGCGATTTGCCCTGGGTTCAGGCGATCAGCTTCTTCGCCGCGCGTTCGAGCAGCGCCACGTCCTCGGGCACTTCGCCGATCACCACCACTTCGCCCGAAGGCAGGCGGCGCGCGACGAGCAGCGCGAATTCCTGGCCCTCGCTCGCCAGATCGGCCAGCGAAACCGCGTTGAGCTTGCGCAGCTTGCGCGCCAGCGTCTCGCGCGGGGCTTCGCGGGGTTCGAGCGACTTGCCGCTGGCCTGCTTGCGCCAGCGGCGCTCTTCGTTGACCACGCCCTTGAGCCCGCTAGGCGCGGCCGAGAGGAACGCGCCGAGCGAGCCGCGGGCGATCCCCACGCGATGCGCCTGGTCGAGCGCGGCGGCGTATTCGGTCAACCGGGTCTTGTCGTAATCGGCCCCGAACACAAGTTTGACCACTGGGGTCATCGGCGCGCGATCCTGCGCGGTCAGCCCTGCGTCGGCGACGAGTTCTTCGAAGGATTCGGCATCGTCCTTGGCGGCGAGGCTGAAATCATAGGCGCGGCCAATCGCGGCATAGAGCGCGCTGCGGGTGCGGTCTTCGCTCGAGCAGGCAGCCAAGGCCATCTCGCGCGCGGAGGCCAGCCAGTCGGAAAGGCCCATCTCCGCTTCGGGATCCGAAACCATCCCCGACAAGGTCAGAGCATCGATCGAGTCCGCCTCGACCGTCAGTTCGAACGCCTCGTCCTCGGCACCGGCGAATGCAGGACCTGGGCCAAAGCTCGGCTCGGGCCATTCGACGCCGCCGGGACCCTTGCGGACGATCATCGAAGCCAGATCGAGGACGTCATCCTGCTCATCGACTTGGATGGCAGCCGGTTCGGCCGCGAGATCCGGAGTGCCGTCGGCGGCGACCGGGGCATCGGCCCAGTCGGTCATCTCGTCCTCGCGGCGTATCGTGGGCTCATGGGCAGCACCGTCAAGCGCCTGATCGATCTCAAGCATCAATTCGTCGGTGTCGATCTGGTCGGCCATTTCCTTCCAGTTGATCACCCCATAGATAAAATCGATCGTGTCGTCGTCGCTCGAGAACGGCAGCAGGATGCCGCGGTAGAGGATCGTCTGGCCACGCTGGTTGACGAATTCTGCCTCGAACCCGATCGGCGCCTGGTTGGCGATGATCTGCATGTAGTGATCGGTGATCCGGCTGAGCAGCGAGAGACTGGGGACATCCGACAGCGCGCGGATTTCACCCTCGGTGCCGCATTCGTGTGCAAGGCTGGTGCCCAGATAATGGACTGCGGGATCCTCGATCCCCGAAGTGAAGTCGAGCAGCACCGAGTACGGTGCGAAATCGGGCAGCGCCTCGGGATGGAGATCTTCGATCGAGGGAAAGTTGCGGTCGGCGAGCAGGCTGGCCCAGTGATTGTAGGCGCGCACTTGCATCCGGCGCTCGTCCCGCCCGACGGGTGAGAGCGGATCGGGGCGTGCTTCCTCAACCTCGGGAAAATCGATCGGATCGGCGAAGTCGGTGGGCTGGTGTCCCTCTTCCGGCCATCCGCGAAACGTATCCATGCGCTTGTGCCCCTGCTTGGTATGCCGGCGCGTTGTGGCGCAACGTGGTAAAGAACCGGTTAAGTCGCGCCGCAACTTCGGGCGGCTCCATGTAGTCGGAACGTCAGGGCTTCCCCGGCGCTTGATCGATCCGCCCCTCATCGCGCCGCGGCATGGGCGCAAAGCGGCGCAGAAGAACCAGCGTCAGCGCCAGCCAGCCTGCGGCGGCATGGAGCGCGAACGACAGGCCCCATTGATCGGCCAGCCACCCCCATGCCCACGCCCCCAGCGCCATCCCGCCGAACGTCACCGCCTGGTAAAGCGACAGGCAGCGTCCAAGGATCGCCTCGGGCGAGCGCAGCTGCATCGCCACGTTGAGGCTGGTCATCGCCGCCACCCAGCCGGCCCCCGCGATGACTGTTGCGGGCAACGCGGTGGCCAAAGTCTCCGCCGCGGCGATGCCGAGTTGGGCGACGACGAACGCCGCGGTCGCGACCGAAACCACCGTCTCCGCGCCGAACCGCCGCCGCCACGAACTGACCCACAGCACCACTCCGATCGACCCGATTCCGAATGCTGCGAGCATCAGGCCATAGTCGATCTCGTTGCCGTGCAGCCGGTCGCGCGCGATCGAGGGTAGCAGCGCCTGGTAGCCAGCCGCCCCGAAGCCGAACACCAGCCCGCGCAGCAGCACCTTGCGGATCGCCGGCGCGCGCCGCGCATAGCCGATGCCCTGCCCGATCGCGGCCAGCATCGGGGTGCGCGGGGGGCTGAACCGCGGGGGCTTCCAGCGCAGCAGTACGACGATCATTCCCAGATAGCTGACCGCGTTGAGCGCGAAGGCCAGTTCGGGGTTCCAGATCGAGATCAGCACGCCCCCCAGTGCCGGTCCGACGCTGCGCGCGAGGTTGAACGACAGCGCGCCCAGCGAGATCGCTTGCGGCACATCTTCGGGATCGACCTGGATGCGGACCGACGCCTGCCACGCGGGCGCGTTGAGTGCGGTTCCCGCGCCGACCGCGAGGGTCAGCGCGAGCAGCGCGAGAGGGCCGATCGCGTCCAGGTATGTCAGCACGGCAAGCAGCGCCGAGATCAGCAGCATGCCCGTCTGCGCGGCAAGCATCACCAGGCGGCGGTCGTAATTGTCGGCGATGGCCCCCGCGAACAGCCCGAGCAGCATGATCGGGATCGTCGCCGAGGCCGAGACCAGCGCGATCAGCAGATGGCTTTGGGTGAGCTCGGTCATCAGCCACGCCGCGCCGACCGACTGGATCATCGCGCCGATGTTGGAGAACAGGTTTGCGGTCCAGATTGCGCGGAATGCCGGGTGGCGGAACGGCGCGAGCGGTTGGCCCGGCGCGGTCCAGCGGTTGGCCCCGGGTGCGGTGCTCAAGCTTGGGCCAGCCCGCGGTCGGTGCCGCACCAATGGTCCCAATGCCGGAAATAGAGCCCGTAGTTGCAGCGGTAGGCATCGTGGTGCCGCTGGTGATGGCTGGCGGTGATCAGCCAGCGGCCCAGCCGCGAGCGGACCAGCGCGCGCGGGAAGATTTCCCAGCCCATGTGGTTGGTAACCCCCATCACCGTCATCGTCAGCAGGACAAGCCCGAGCACCGCCACGTGGATCGGGACCAAGAAAACCAGCGCCGGAATCACCACCGCGCCGCTCAGCGCCTCGAACGGGTGAAAGCTCATCGCCGCCCACGCGGTGGGCGGGCGGCTGGCATGGTGGACCGCATGGAGCAGACGGAACGGTTCCGGGCGGTGCATCCAGCGGTGGGTCCAGTAGAACCACGCGTCGTGGAGCAGCAGGTAGACCAGGAACGAACCCGGTAGCCACCATAGCGGAAGCGCGTCGGAATCGGTGTAGATCAACGTCCACCCGCGCGCCTGCCAACCCCACGCGACAACCCCCGCGGGCACGCCATAGATCGCCGCCGAAGCCAGGCTCCAGCCGATCTCGCGGCGCATTTGCGGGCCTAGCCCGGCGTAGAAACCGGGGCGGACCCGCGCGGTCAGCCACGCGAACAGCCCGCTGCTGGCGAGATAGCGTAACGCCACGATGGCGGTCATGGCGAACGCGGATAGGACGATCTCGATCAACGCAATCCGATCAGCGCGACCTGCCGTCCATAACCCGGTTCGGCGCAGTGAGTGGCGCGGCGATAGGAGAAGAACCGCGACGGGTCAGCGTAAGTGTCGAGACCGAGCTTCTCGACCGCGCTCACGCCGGCCGCTTCGAGCCGCGCGGCGACATAGCCTTCGAGGTCGAACCAGGCGTGGCCTTCTCGCCCCATGCGGAAGAAGCGGGCGTTGAAGGTGTCGGCGACCACGAACCGCGCCTCGAAATCGTCGTCCACCTCATAGCTCGCCTGCGCGATGGACGGACCGACCGCGGCGACGATCCGCTCGCGCTTTGCGCCCAGCGCCTCCATCGCCGCGACGGCCGCGTCGGTCACCCCGGCCAACGCGCCCTTCCACCCCGCGTGCGCCGCGCCGACCACGCCCGCCTCGATGTCGGCCAGCAGCACCGGTGCGCAATCGGCGGTGAGTACGCCGAGCAGCAGGCCGGGGCGGTTTGTGACCAGCGCGTCGGCCTGCGGACGGGAATCATCGGGCCATGGGGCGGTGACGGTCACCACATCGGGCGAATGAACCTGATGGACGGTGACCAGAGTTGCGCCGGGAAGCACCGCTGCGACTGCGCGCACCCGGTTCTCGGCGATCGCCGCGCGCTCGTCGTCCGAACCCCAGCCAACGTTGAGCCCGGCATGCAAGCCCGTCGAAACCCCGCCACGGCGGCCGAGGAAGCCGTGTGCCACGCCGTCGAGCGCGCGCGCCCGGTTGACTTCGACCGCGTCACCCATCCAGGCTGCGCGTGACCTGTTCGCGGGTGTCGCGCGAGAGCCCGCTGAACGCGGCCAGCCGTTCGAGTTCGCCCTTCATCAGCGCCGCACGGCCCGGCTCCATTCGCTTCCACCGCCCCAGCGGCGGGACGAACCGCGCCGCGGTGTTCGAGTTGAGCGGATCGAGTTCGAGGATCAGGTCGGCGATCAGCTTGTAGCCCGCGCCATCGGCGGCGTGGAACGCCTGCAGATTGGCAGCGAACGCCATGTACAGCGCGCGCACCCGATTGGGGTTGCTCATCGTGAAATCGGGATGCTGGCGCAGCGCCCTGGTCTGCGCCAGCGCGTCGGGGTGGAGCGAGCCCGCCTGAAGCGAGAACCACTTGTCGATCACCAGCGCGTTGCCCGCGAACTTCGCGTGAAACGCTCTCAGCGCGTCCTCGCGCTCAGGTACGTCGAGCCCGCACAGCACCATCATCGCGCCCTGGCGGTCGGTCATGTTGTCCGCGCCATCGAACTGCGCTTTGGCGCGCCGGGCGGCTTCGACGCGGTCGGCGGGGGCGAGATAGACCAGCGCCTGGGTCTTCAATTTGCGCGCGCCGCGTGCATCGGGCGAAAGGCTGTAGGGCACCGCGCAACAGCGGTCATGCAGCGTGCGCAATTCCGCCCCCAGCGTGCTCCCCAGCCAGCCCTTGAGCGCCTCGCGCGCGGCGTGGACTTTGGCCGGTTCGTTGACGAGCAACTGTTCGGACAGGTAGGTCTCGCCCGGCAGGATCACGAGCTCGCCGCGCATCAGGTCGTCGAGCTTGGTGTCGGCGAGGATCGCCGCGAAGGCCTCGCCGATCGCCCGGCGGCCGCTGTCGATTGCGTTCCCCGCGACAGTCCCGGTGACCACCCCGACGAGATGCTGAACCACCAGCTGCTGCATCGCCTCGTAGCGCGCGAACGGATCGTCGTCGTGCGCGGCGAGGAACAGCAGATCCTCGGCGGGCGGCTGGGTTGCGATTGCCACGGGGGCCGAGAACCCGCGGTTGAGCGAGATCACCGGAGCATCTGCGAACCCGGAGAACCTGAAGTCGACTTGAGCTTGATCGAGCACAAGCAGTTGTTCACCATGGTGTTGCCCGGTCTTGCGGTCGAACAGCGCGGTGCGCAGCGGGATCGGCATCGGCGCCTTTTCGGGCTGGCCGGGGGTGGGCGGGACGGTCTGCTTGAGCGTCAGCACCACGTCGTCCCCCTCGCGACGCGTCTCGACCTCGACCTTCGGGGTCCCCGCCTGCTCGTACCAGCGCCGGAACTTCGTGAGGTCGAGCCCCGCGCCGTCCTCGATCGCGACGACGAAATCCTCGCAGGTCGCAGCTTCGCCGTCGTGGCGTTCGAAATAGAGGTCGGTGCCTTTGCGAAAAGCCTCCTTGCCCGCCAGCACGGTCATCATCCGGATCACCTCGGCGCCCTTGTTGTAGACGGTCGAAGTGTAGAAGTTGCTGATCTCCTGATATGAATCGGGCCGAATCGGGTGCGCCAGCGGGCCCGAATCTTCGGGAAACTGGACCCCGCGCAAGATCCGCACGTCCTCAATCCGCTTGACCGGAGCCGAGCCTTGGTCGGCGCTGAACTGCTGGTCGCGCAGCACAGTGAAGCCTTCCTTGAGACTTAGCTGAAACCAGTCGCGGCAGGTCACCCGGTTGCCCGACCAGTTGTGGAAGTATTCGTGCCCGACCACACCTTCGATCGCATCGTAATCGCCGTCGGTCGCGGTGTCCGGATCGGCGAGGATGTAGCGCGTGTTGAAGATATTTAGGCCCTTGTTCTCCATCGCGCCCGCGTTGAAGTCCGAGACCGCGACGATGTTGAACACGTCGAGATCGTACTCGCGGCCATAGGCTTCCTCGTCCCACTTCATCGAGGCGACCAGGCTGGTCATCGCGTGGCCGGTGCGGGTTTCGTCGCCGGGGCGCGTGTAGATCGCCAGATCGACCTTGCGCCCGGATTGGGTGACGAACGAATCGCGGTTGGCGAGCAGTTCTCCCGCGACCAGCGCGAACAGATAGCTCGGCTTGGGCCAGGGATCGTCCCACTGCGCCCAATGGGTTCCATCACCGTCGCGCTCGGGGTCTTCGCCGGTGGCGACCTCGTTGCCATTGGCGAGCAGCACCGGGAACCGCGCCTTGTCCGCAGCCAGCCGCACCGTGTATTTGCTCAGCACGTCGGGCCGGTCGGGGAAAAAGGTGACGCGGCGAAACCCCTCCGCCTCGCACTGGGTGCAGAGCATCCCGTTCGAGGCATAAAGTCCTGAAAGCTGGCTGTTGGCGGCGGGGTGGATGCGGGTCTCGATCTCGATCGTGTGCCTCTCGCCCGGCAGGTCGATGAGCAGATCGTCGCCGTCCATCGCCCACGAATTGAAATTGCGGCCGTCGAGCGTGAGCGAGCTTACTGCAATCCCGTCGCCGTTGAGGCGGATCGTCGCGCTGTCGGCGGCGGCCGGGTTCTTCTCGACGGAAAGTGTCGAACGGACTCGCGTGGTCTCGAGGTCAAGCGCGAAATCGAGCGCGATATCGGGGACCAGCCATGCCGGCGGCTTGTAGTCCTTGCGCTTGACCATGGTCGGCGCGGGCGGCGGCGCGGCGTCGGCGATCTCGGGGTTGCCGGGAGGAAGCGAGGGGTGCTGGGCGACTTCGGTCATGGGCATTTCATGCTCCCAACATCTGTTCGTGTCGAGCGAAGTCGAGACACGTTGGCGCAGGTGTCTCGACTTCCTCCCACACGAACGGGATAAGGTGGATGGATGACCAACCTGCTGATCTTCGGCCTCGGCTACACCGCCAATGTGCTCACCGCGCAGCTGCGCGCCGATGGCTGGACGGTTTGCGCTACCGGGCGCGACGGCGAGCTCGATTTCGCGGATTGCGCCGCAGTCGAGTCGGCGCTGGCCGGGGCCAGCCATGTGCTGTCCTCGGTCCCGCCCGATCCCGCGGGGGGCGATCCGGTGCTGGTGACTTATGGCGCGAAACTGCGCAAAAAATGGCTCGGCTACCTCTCCTCGACCGGGGTCTATGGCGATACCGGCGGGGCGTGGGTCGATGAGACTGCGCCGATCGGCATCGGCAGGCGCACCGCGCGCAGCGAGGCCGACCTCGCCTGGCAGCGGGCAGACGCGCATGTGTTCCGCTTGCCTGGCATCTACGGCCCGGGGCGCAGCCCGCTCGACCGGGTGACGAGCGGCGCGACGCACCGGATCGATCTGCCGGGGCAGGTATTCAGCCGGGTCCACGTCGAGGACATCGCCCGCGGGGTGATCGCCGGGTTCGCTGCACCCGCGGGAGTTTACAACCTCGCCGACGATTGTCCTGTCAGCCAGAACGCGGTGATCGAGGAAGCCTGCCGCCTCCTCGGGCGCGAACCCCCGCCGCTGCTTTCGCTTGAGGAGGCGGGGCTCTCACCACAAGCTCGCGCGTTCTATGCCGAGAACCGCCGGGTCGCGAACGGCAGGGCCAAACGCGTGCTCGGCTGGAGGCCCGCTTACCCGACCTACCGCGAGGGACTGCGCGCCCTGAGCGCAATGAACAATCCGGCCAGCGCGACCGCCACACCCGCCACCGCGAACACCTTCCAGCGGTAGCCTTCGAACAGCGTCGAGAGCAGCATCGCGATGATCGGCACCAGCACGCTGTTGTAGGCGGCCCGGCCCGGCCCCAGTTCGCGCACAAGGCGGAAATAGAGCGGAAAGGTCACCACCGAACCCAGAATCGCGAGATAGGCGATGCCCCCGGCATAGCCCCAGCGCGGCTCGAACTGCGGCGGGCCGTAGAGCAGCCACGAAAGCCCGGCGTTGAACGCCGCGCCGAACAGCATCGACCACGCCAGCAGCGCCAGCATCGGCTGACGTCGCGCCCGCTCGCCCGCTTGGAGCACGTTGGCGATCGAAGCGCCGAGGATTCCGCCCACCGTCAGCGCCACGCCCAGCAGGACCCGTCCCTCGGGCGGGGCGACGCGGTACTCATGGAGCAGGAGCAACGCGATCCCGCTGAGCGCGACCACGCTCCCCCAGACGAAGCCACGCGTAACCGGCTGGCCGAGGAAAGCACGCGCGAACACCGCGTTGGGCACCATCAGAAACGCGAACAGCACCGCCACGATCCCCGACGTCAGATGCTGCTCGGCAGCATAGACGAACTGGAAATTGGCCGAGAACTGGAACACACCCATCGCCGCGATCAACGGCAGCGCGTCGCGGGTCAGCCGCAGCGGCTGGCGCTTGGCGGCGGCCAGCGCGGCCATCGCGATTCCGGCCAGGACGAAGCGCCAGGTCACCGACCACCCCGGCGGCACGCTGCCCACCTGGTCACGGATCACCAGCCAGGTCGAACCCCAGATCAGCGTGACCAGAGCGAAAGGAAGGAGGATGCGCGGCTGAAAGAACGACGCCGTGCCGGGGGCTTCGCTCATAAGTTGCGAATCGCTGCCGCCAAAGCGGCGACTTGTGCCGGATCGCTGTTCCAGCTGGTCACCAGCCGGGCCGCTCCGGGCTTTCCGGGGGGCGCGGGCCAATCGTAGAAGTCAAAGCCCTGTGTGCGCAGAGCCGCGGCTTCGGCAGGGTCCAGCCAGACGAAAATCTCATTGGCCTCGACCGGGTGGAGCAGCCGCTCGCCGCATGCGCTCGCAATCTCCTGAGCGGCGGCGTTGGCGGCGCGGGCATTGGCGAGCCAAAGATCGCCCTCGAGCATCGCCAGCAGCTGCGCTGCGGCAAATCGGCCCTTGGATTGCAGGTGCCCGGCGCGCTTGCGACGATACCTGACCACGTCGGCCAGCCCTGGATCGAACAGCACTAGAGCCTCTGCGTTCATCCCGCCGTTCTTGACGCAACCGAAGCTCAGCGCCGCAGCGCCTTTGCACGCCTCGATCGGCGAGCAGCCGAGGTGCGCGACCGCGTTGGCGAAGCGCGCGCCGTCGATGTGCAGCCCCAGCCCCCGCTCATGCGCGAACCCCGCCAGCGCGGCGATCTCGGAGGGGGCATAGACCCGCCCGTACTCGGTCGCCTGGGTCAGAGACAGCGCGTGAGGCTGGACCTGGTGGACGTCGTCGCGGATCGGGGCGACCGCCGCAGCCAGCGCCGCCGGGGTCAGCTTCGCTCCCTCGCCATCGACCAGCAGCAGCTTGGCGCCGTGAGTGTAGAATCCCGGTGCGCCCCCCTCGTCGACCTCGATATGCGCCTCGCGGTGGCACAGGATGCCCCCGTGCGGCGGGCACAGCGCGGCCAGCGCGAGGCAGTTCGCTGCGGTCCCCGTTGCCACCCACAGCGCCGCGCACTCGACTCCGAAGGCGGCTGAAAACGCCGCGTCGAGCCGCACCGACAGCGCATCGCCGTCATAGGCCGAATCGGGCGCGTCGGCGACCTTGAGCGCCTCCCACACTCGGGGATGGACCGAAGCTGCGTTATCGGAGAAGAACCTCATCGGACCCGCTGATAGGGTCCGCGCGTTGGTGGTCAAGCGCAGGAGATTTCATGGACGGCACGACCATCACTCGCCACGACTCGGGAACCCATGGGGAATACCGCGCGGCAGTTCCCGGCAGCGACAAGATTGGGCGGCTGACATACCAACGACGCGGCACCACGCTGATCGCCGACCATACCCTGGTCCCGTCCGAAATTGGCGGCCGAGGTGTCGCAGCCCGGCTGGTCGAGGCGCTGGTCGCCGATGCGCGTGAGGCTGGCGACAGGATCGTTCCCCAATGCAGCTACGTCAAAGCCGCTTTCCGCCGCCACCCCGCATGGGCGGACCTGCGAGCGTGAGCGAAACCACCGCCATCATCGAAAGCCAGGGCGGTCCCGATGTCATCGCGTGGCGTGAAGTCGATCTGCCGCCACCCGGTCTGGACGAAGTGCGGATGCGCAACACCGCCGTCGGGCTCAACTTTATCGACACCTACCATCGCGGTGGACTCTACCCGATCCCGCTGCCCTCCGGCCTCGGGCTCGAAGCCGCGGGTGTGGTGGAGGCGGTCGGCGAGGGGGTAACGCACTTTGCCCCCGGCGACCGGGTCTGCACCTTCGGCCCCGCGCTGGGCGCCTATGCCACCGCGCGCAACATCGCCGCGGCATCGCTGTTCGCGATCCCCGAAGGCGTGTCCGACGAGATCGCCGCCGCCGCGCTGCTCAAGGCCTGCACAGTCGAGGCGCTGGTAGAACGCTGCGCGCGGGTTCAGGCGGGCTGGCCGGTGCTGGTCCACGCCGCGGCAGGCGGGGTCGGGCTGTTGCTGGTGCAGTGGCTCAAGCATATCGGCGCGACCGTGATCGGAACGGTTTCGAACGAAGCCAAGGCCCAGGCCGCGCTTGCCGCCGGGGCGAACCACATCGTCCGCTACGATCGCAAGGAGGTTGCGCCGGCGGTCCGTGAGATCACCGGCGGCACGGGCGTGCGCGCGGTGTTCGACGGGGTGGGCAAGGACACCTGGCAGGCTTCGCTCGATTCGGCAGCACCGCGCGCGATCGTCGCCAGCTTCGGCAACGCCTCGGGTCCGGTCACGGCAGTGAACCTGGCCGTGCTTGCCCAGAAGGGATCGCTGTTCGTCACCCGTCCGACGCTGTTCGACTATTACCGCGACCCCGCCGAACGCAAAGCAGGCGCGGCGCGGGTGTTCGACCTGCTTGGCAACGGGGCGCTGGCCGTGAGGATCGGCCAGCGCCATCCGCTGCGCGAAGCCGCCCAGGCGCATTGCGATCTCGAGGCGCGGCAGACGACTGGTTCGACCATCCTGTTACCCTGAAGGAGACCCCTGCATGGCAATGATCGTGGGGTTTGGCGGCAGTCTTCGCCGGGCATCGCTCAATTTAGGACTTCTCCGTGCCGCTGCCGCGCTCGTTCCTGCCGGAACGACACTTTCGGTCCACGGCATAGCAGGCATCCCGCTCTATGATGAAGACGATGAGGATGCGCAGGGCATCCCCGAGCCGGTATCCAAACTCAAGGTCGCGATCGCCGCAGCGGACGGCCTGTTGATCGCCTCGCCCGAATACAACGGCTCGATTCCTGGCGTGCTGAAGAACGCGATAGACTGGCTCTCGCGTCCGGCAGGCGACATCGCCCGGGTCTTTGGCGGCAAGCCGGTGGCGCTGATTGGTGCGTCACCCGGCGGGTTTGGCGCGGTGCTGGCGCAGCAGGCCTGGCTGCCCGTGCTGCGCAGGCTGGGCGCGGCACCGTGGTTCGGCGCGTCGCTGACCATTGCTCATGCCGGGGATCTGTTCGACGCCGACGGCGATCTCGCCGATGGAAAGACGCGACAGCGGCTTGAGCGATTTATCGCCAGCTTCGCCGAATCGCTGAAGGAAAATGGTGCTGCTGGGGAGGATTGAACTCCCGACCTCAGCCTTACCAAGGATGCGCTCTACCACTGAGCTACAGCAGCCAACCATTTCCGCAGGCTCGCCTGCCCGAGAGGGGGCGAGCGGCGGCGCGCTATTGCGGGCGGGCTTGGGCTTTGTCAAGCTGAGGACATGCCCGACCCGTCCCCCAAGCCCAGCCGCGAAGAACGCCTCGCCGCGCAACTGCGCGCCAACTTGCGCCGCCGCAAGGAGCAGGCGCGGGCGCAATCTGCTGAAGCCAACGAGCGCTCCGACGATCCCGCGCCGCGCGACCCTTCCCAAACCGATTAGGCGAGGCTAGGGCGACCCGCTCCCGCCTGCGTCCTGCACGGAGCACAGATGCCGCGCCTGATCCTGATCCGCCACGGCCAGTCGCAGTGGAACCTCGAGAACCGCTTCACCGGGTGGTGGGACGTGGACGTGACCGAGAAGGGC
This sequence comes from Novosphingobium sp., assembly GCA_030697365.1. GTDB lineage: Bacteria > Pseudomonadota > Alphaproteobacteria > Sphingomonadales > Sphingomonadaceae > Novosphingobium. The sequence goes on from JAUYQH010000170.1 coordinate 17,019, forward strand.
GCCGCCGAGGCGCGCGCCGCGGGCGACCTGCTCGCCGCGAAGGGCATGTTGCCGACGCTCGCCTTCACGTCGCTTCAGACGCGCGCGATCAAGACGCTCCACCTCGCGCTCGAGGCGTGCGGGCGGCTGTGGGTGCCCGAGACCAAGAGCTGGAAGCTCAACGAGCGCCACTACGGCGGGCTGACCGGGCTCGACAAGGCCGAGACCGCGGCGAAGCACAGCGCCGAGCAGGTCCACATCTGGCGGCGCAGCTTCGATATCCCGCCGCCGCCGATGGAAGCGGGCAGCGACTTCGACCTATCGACCGACCCGCGCTATGCCGGGATCGCGGTGCCTGCTGCGGAAAGCCTCAAGGACACCATCGCCCGCGTCCTGCCCTATTATGAGGACGAGATCGCGCCCGCACTGCGCGGCGGCGAGACGGTGATCGTATCGGCCCACGGCAATTCCTTGCGCGCGCTGGTCAAGCACCTCTCGGCAATTTCCGACGCGGAGATTCCAAGCCTCGAGATCCCCACGGGCCAGCCACTGATCTACGATTTAAGCGACGACCTGGCGGTGGTCGAACGCTATTACCTGGCCGAGCGCTGAGGCGCATTTGGGGGGCGACATGACGCAACCGCGTGTGGCGATCGTAATGGGCAGCCAGTCCGACTGGCCGACGATGCAGCGCGCCGCACAGGCGCTCGATGCGCTGGGCGTTGCTTATGAGGCGCGGATCGTATCGGCGCACCGCACCCCCGACCGGCTCGCGGATTTCGCCAAGGGCGCAGCGAAAGAAGGCTTCAAGGTCATCGTCGCGGGCGCGGGGGGCGCGGCGCACCTGCCGGGAATGATCGCGAGCATGACCCACTTGCCCGTGCTGGGCGTACCGGTCGAGTCCAAAGCGCTCAAGGGACAGGATTCGCTTCTCTCGATCGTCCAGATGCCGGCGGGAATCCCGGTCGGGACGTTGGCCATCGGCGAGGCGGGGGCGACCAACGCCGGGCTGCTCGCCGCGGCAATCCTGGCGACATCGGACGAAGCGCTGGCCGAGCGGCTCAAGGCGTGGCGCGCCGCGCAGACCGCAGGCGTGGCCGAGCGGCCCGAATGAAATGATACCCCCCGGCGAAACCATCGGCATCCTCGGCGGCGGGCAGCTTGGGCGGATGCTGGCGATGGCCGCGGCGCAGCTCGGCTACCGCGCGCACGTCTATGCGCCCGAGGCCGACAGCATCGCCGCCGAAGTGTGTGGCGGGTTCACCTGCGCCGGATGGTACGACACCGAGGCGCTGGCCCGCTTCGCGCGCGACTGCGCGGTGATCACCTACGAATTCGAGAACGTTCCCGTTCCGCCGCTGGTGGCGCTGGGCGAGGCCAGCGTGCTGCCGCACCCGCGCGCGCTGGAGATCGCGCAGGACCGCCTCGCCGAAAAGCGCTTCGCCGAAAGTCTCGGCGGGGTGCCCGCGGCTTATGCGGAAGTCGATTCGCCCGCCGATTTGGCCGCCTCGATTGAAACCGTGGGCGCGCCGGGTATCCTGAAAACCCGCCGCGACGGGTATGACGGCAAGGGACAGTGGCGGATCGCGACGCCCGCCGATGCCACTGGGCTCGACCTGCCCGCCAAGCCCCTGATCTACGAGGCACTGGTCGATTTCATCGCCGAATTCTCGGTGATTTTGGTGCGCGGCGCGGATGGTGATATCCGCTTCTGGGACAGCGCCGAGAACGTCCACAAGGGCGGTATCCTGTCGCGCTCTACCGTCCCGGCCAGCGCCCACGTCGCGGCGCAGATCCCGGCCGCGCGCGAATTGGCGCAAAAGGCCGCCGAAGCGCTCGACTATGCCGGGGTGCTAACGCTTGAGTTTTTCGCCACCGCCGCCGGCCCGGTGTTCAACGAGATGGCGCCGCGCGTCCACAATTCCGGGCACTGGACAATCGAGGGCGCGCTCACCAGCCAGTTCGAGAACCACATCCGCGCTATTTGCGGCCTGCCGCTGGGCGATACCGCGCTGGCCGCTAAAGGCGTGGAAATGCGCAACGTGATCGGCGACGCCGCGGAAGACTGGGCGGCGATCCTCTCCGACCCTGCGAACCGGCTCCACCTCTACGGCAAGGCCGCGGCGCGCCCGGGGCGCAAGATGGGTCATGTGACGAGGCTCACATTGTGACCGGGAAAACGCCGGTCCCCGGGCTGTTCCTGGTGGTCGCCCGCGCCAGCAACGGAACTATCGGCATCAATGGTGGCCTGCCGTGGAAGATCCCCGCGGACATGCGCCGCTTCCGCCAGCTCACGCTCGACAAGACCGTGATCATGGGCCGCAAGACTTTCGCGAGCCTGCCCGGCACATTGCCCCGCCGCCGCCACGTGGTGATTACGCGCGATGCCGAGTGGACCGCCGACGGGGTCGACGTCGCGCAGGACGAGGACGCCGCGCTGTGGATTGCCAACGCCGGCAACGCCGAAGTCGCGGTGATCGGCGGCGCGGAAATCTACGCGCTGTTCGAGCCGCTGGCGACGCGGATCGAATTGACCGAAGTCCACGCGCCGATCCCAGGCGACACCACGATGCCCGCCTTCGATCCCGCGCGCTGGCGCGAGGTGCGGCGCGATCCCCAGGAACCGCTCGAGGGCGAACCGCCCTACGATTTCGTGACCCTGGATCGGGTGACATGAGGCTCGACCACCGCAACCCCGTCCCTGAGCGCTTGCGCGGCGCAATCGTCGCGCTGGGCAATTTCGACGGCCTTCATCTCGGCCATCAGGCGGTGGTGGGCGAGGCGATCCGTTGGGCGAAGGCCGAGGGCCGCCCGGGAATCGTCGCCACTTTCGATCCGCACCCGGTGCGCCACTTCGTTCCGGATGCCGCCCCGTTCCGGCTGACCACGCTCGAGCAGCGCGAGGAGCTTTTTGCCATCGCCGGGGCGGACGCGATGCTGGTGTTCCATTTCGACGGCGAGTTGGCGGGCACGACGGCGCAGGATTTCGTCCGCAACCTGCTGGGCGAGCGGATCGGCGCGGCGGGGGTGGTGACCGGCGAGGACTTCACTTTCGGCAAGGCGCGCGGCGGCAACATCTCGGTACTGCGCGAGGAGGGCGCGAAGTGCGGGATCGGTGTTCGCACGGTCGGCCCGGTGATCGACCACGGCGAGCCGGTCTCCTCCAGCCGCATCCGCGAAGCGTTGCAACGGGGCGATTGCGAAGAAGCGGCGCGGCTGATGACCCGCCCGTTCGCGATCCGCGGTGCGGTCGAGCATGGCGACAAGGTCGGGCGCACGCTGGGCTATCCTACCGCCAATGTGCCGCTCGGCACCTATCTGCGCCCGCGCTACGGGATTTATGCGGTGACGGGGCGGCTGCCCGACGGGCGCGTGCTCCACGGCGCGGCCAACCTCGGGATCCGACCGACCTTCGATCCGCCCAAGGAACTGCTGGAATCCTACTTCTTCGACTTTGCCGAGGACCTTTACGGGCAGGAAATCGAGGTCGCCTTCCACCACTTCATCCGCGCGGAAGCGAAGTTCGATTCGCTCGAAGCGCTCAAGGTGCAGATGGACGCCGATTGCGACGAGGCGCGGCGGGTGCTGGCCGGGTGAACGTGGACCGCAAAAGCGCCGCCCAAAAGGTGTGACTTTTGTTGGAAAATTGCTGATTTTCAACGGAATATCGGGCCACCGCGATCCCGTCACCGTGACTTTCCGCGTTGAGGCAGAGCGAATCGCTGGGTCATCAGCGGCCCTGATGGATCGGCGCCGGCCATGTAGGAAAGTGGAAATTGCACTCGACACCGCGCGCCGCTAAGGCCCGCGGCTCCATGACAGACGCCGAAACCCCCGCCCGCGACTACCGCGATACCGTATTCCTGCCCAAGACCGCCTTCCCGATGAAGGCCGGCCTTCCGCAGAAGGAGCCGGGGATTCTCGCGCGCTGGGAAAGCGAGGGGCTGTACGCCAAGCTGCGTGCCGCCCGCGCCGGGCGCGAGCAGTTCATCTTCCACGATGGCCCGCCTTACGCCAACGGCGACATGCACATCGGTCACGCGCTCAACCATGTGCTCAAGGACATGGTGGTGCGCACCCAGACGCTGCTCGGCAAGGATGCGCCATATGTGCCCGGGTGGGACTGCCACGGGCTGCCGATCGAGTGGAAGGTCGAGGAGGAGTACCGCAAGAAGAAGCGCAACAAGGACGAGGTTCCGGCGGAGGAGTTCCGCGCCGAATGCCGCGCCTATGCCCAGCACTGGGTCGATCGCCAGCGCGAGCAATTGAAGCGCTTGGGCGTCAACGCCGACTGGGACCACCCCTACCTGACGATGGACTTCCAGGCCGAGGCGACGATCGTTGCCGAGCTGATGAAGTTTGCGGCTTCGGGCCAGCTCTATCGCGGGGCCAAGCCGGTGATGTGGTCGCCGGTGGAGAAAACCGCGCTGGCCGAGGCCGAGATCGAGTACGAGGACGTGGTCTCGACGCAGATCGACGTGGCGTTCGAGATTGTGGAATCACCAATCCCCGAACTGGTCGGCGCGCACGCGGTGATTTGGACGACCACGCCGTGGACGATCCCGGTCAACCAGGCTTTGGCTTATGGGCCGGAGGTTGAATACGTCGCGATCCGGATGGTTCATTCGTTTCATGAAGGACCGAGCCTCTCAGCTTGGTCTGGAAAGACGGTCTTGGTGGCCGCCAGCCTAGTGGATGAAGCTTTCAAACGGGGCGATCAAACGATTGACGGTCAAGCAGTGGTCTGGCGTGGCAAAGGCTCGGACCTCGCCGGAACCATCGCCCGCCACCCAATGCACCACCTCGGCGGGTTCTTCGCCAAACCGCGCCCGTTCCTGCCCGGCGATTTCGTCACCACCGAGACCGGCACCGGGCTGGTCCACATGGCGCCCGATCATGGCGAGGACGACTTTGCGTTGTGCAAATCGGCAGGGATCGAGCCGGTCTTCGCGGTCGAGGGCGACGGCAAGTACCGCGCCGACTGGGGCTGGCTCCCCGGCCAGGGCAGCGTCATCAACGCCAAGTTCAACGCCCCCGACGGGCCGATCTGTGCGGACTTGCGTGAAAGCGGTGGGCTGCTCTCCGCGAGCGCGGATTACAAGCATTCGTACCCGCACTCGTGGCGCTCGAAGGCCAAGGTGATCTGGCGCTGCACCCCGCAGTGGTTCGTGCCGATGGACGCACCTTCACCCCTCCCCTTCAGGGGAGGGGCCGGGGGTGGGGGCTCTCCTGTTACGCCGCGCCTGGACGATAGCCCCCACCCCAACCCCTCCCCTGAAGGGGAGGGGCTAAGCACCCTCCGCCAAACCGCGCTCGCCGCCATCGCCGCGACGCGGTTCGTCCCCGAGAAGGGCCGCAACCGGATCGGCTCCATGGTCGAGGGGCGGCCCGACTGGGTGCTCAGCCGCCAGCGCGCGTGGGGCGTGCCGATCACGCTGTTCGTGAAGAAGGGCAGCAACCACTACCTGACCGACCCCGCGGTCAACGCGCGGATTGTTGCGGCTATCGCGGCTGGGGGGGTCGATGCCTGGACCGCGGACCGCGCGCAGGAATACCTCGGCGACGACTATGCCGCCGACGATTACGAGCAGGTCACCGACATCCTCGACGTGTGGTTCGATTCGGGCTGCACCCACGCGTTCGTGATGGAATCTGGGCGCTGGCCCGAGATGATGCGGTCTGAAGGGTACACCGGCCCCCCCGCCGATCTCTACCTCGAAGGCAGCGACCAGCACCGCGGCTGGTTCCAGTCCTCGCTGCTCGAATCGTGCGCCACCCGCGGGCGCGCGCCGTACAAGGCGATCCTCACCCACGGCTTCACGATGGACGCCAAGGGGCTGAAGATGTCCAAGTCGGTGGGCAACACCATCGATCCGCTCAAGGTGATGGAGACTTACGGCGCCGACATCATCCGCCTGTGGGCGCTGTCGGTCGATTTCACCGAAGACCACCGCATCGGCGACGAGATTTTGAAGGGCGTGGCGGATCAGTACCGCAAGCTGCGCAACACGTTCCGCTATCTGCTGGGTGCGCTGGAGGGGTTCTCGGATGCCGAGCGGGTCGAGGTGGCGGATATGCCCGAGCTCGAGCGCTATGTGCTGGCGCTGCTGGCCAAGCTCGATGCGACGCTGAAACAGGCGGTC
>JAUYQH010000175.1 GCA_030697365.1 Novosphingobium sp.
GGGTGGGTCATCGCCAGCCCCTCGTTATACGTCTTGATCTCGCTGTTCGTCATCGACGAAGGCGCCTTGTCGGGCGGCGTGCGATCGTCGGCCGGGACGGCGGCCGCCGGCGTGGCGGCGAGCGCGAGAACGGTCAGAATATGCAGCATCGGGGGTCTTTCATTATTGCGGCTGGTTCGCCGGCATCAGTTGTTCCTGGGGTTCCTGCGAATTGCTCCAGCCGCGCGCCAGCGTCTCCATCGAATCGCGCGCGTCCTGGTTGCCCTTGTCGGCAATCCGCTTCCACTGGAGGTTGGTGTTGCACACGCGCAACTTCCTGACGAGCGAGCCGATCTGCTCGATGCGGCGGCACCGGATATAGCCGGGGTCGGACAGTGCAAGGCCGTTGTTATGCGCGTCGATTTCGTCGCCCGTCATCTCCGACGGCGTGCGCGCGAGCGGCATATCATCGCGCGCCAGCACGGGAGTCACGACCAGCCCCGCCAACACCAAAAGCATCACCGTCTTGCGCATCGCCCCCTCCCCGGCTCAGTTCGAATTGCCCGCCTTGCTCGTCATCGCCTCGGCCGTATCGCGGGCGTTCTGGTTGCCCTTTTCGGTCACCACCTTCCACTGCTGGTTGGTGTGGCAGACGCGGTTCTTCTTCACCAGCGACCCGATCTCGAACGTCTTGCGGCATTTGATATAATAGGGGTGGGTCTGCGCCAGCCCCTCGTTATACGCCTTGATCTCTGTCGGCGTCATCGCCGAGGGCGGCTGGGTCGGCGGCGCGCGATCGATGGCCGCGCCATCGTCGGCGGCCGCGGGGGCGGCGATCAGGGCGGCGGCGATCAACGCCGGGAATATTCTGGTCATTGGTTCCTCCATGCCACCCGGCACGGGGCGGCGACATGGCTGCATCATATGTCCTCCCGACCGCCTTCGCCAAGCGGAAAATCGGGCAATGGCGATGGTTGCCGACCGGCGACGGTTCACCGCGGGATAGCGAAGTCCGACGCATCGGCGGCAGCGAAATAACGCGTCAGCAGCTCGCGCTCACCGGCGCTCAGATGCGGGTTCCAGACGTCGAAGATCAGGACCGCGCGCAACGCATCGCTGTCGTTCCACGCCTCATGTTCGATCGTGTCGTCGAAGGCGAAAGCGCTTCCCTCCTGCCACTGCCGCGTCTCGCCGCCGACGCGAAAGCCGCAGCCGGGCGGGACGATTAGCGGCAGATGGACGATAGCGCGCGTGTTGGTGACCCCCGTGTGCGGCGGGATGCGCGTCCGAGGTTTCAGCATCGAGAAAAAGGCGCTCGGCGCTCGCCCCGGAATCCGCGCGCCCGGAATCGCCGCGAGTGCTGCGGCGGTTGCCGGGCAGCGGTCGAGCACCGGCTGGTTCGGCTCACCATATTCCCACAGGAAGCAGGCGCCCCAGTCGAGCTGGCCGTCGAGCGGCGCCCAGATGGTATCGGGGGTGCCCGCTTCCATCCGCACATAGGGGCGCAGCGCCTCGCCCGGATCGTCCAGAAGCGCGAGCAGTTCAGCGCGGATCGCGTCGGTCTGCGCTTCGATCGCCGTCATCCACGGGAAGTGTTGGCGGTCGAAAAATTCGTCGGCAGGCAGGAAGGGGTAACAGACCCCGGCGCATTCGTTGCGATAAATTTGCCGGCGCCCAAGCGCGCTCGCGACGAAGGCGTCGCCGCGGCGGACCTCGGTTTCGGACAATGTGCTGCGCAGCGGCGTAAGAGCGTCGGTGACCACGGCGAACATCGTGTCGGTGGCCCCGCCAACGAAGGCCTGACCGTGCGCGAGCAACGGCGCAAGCGTCGTCGGCAATGGATCGAGTTGCTGCCCGAGCGCCACCGCAGCGCTCCACGCGGCGAGCGCGGCACCCTTTTCCTCCAGTGCTTCGTGGCGTTCAGCCTTGCGAATCCAGGCGATAACGTCGCGGCGATCGATCGCGAGCGCGGCGTTGAGCGCGGCCAGCTCGCCCGCGGCATCGCCGAGCGCGCGCCAAGCCGAGGCAAGGTTGCGCTGCAAGGCGCCCGACGCAGGATCGGCAGCAACCGCTGCAGAAAAATGCTCGATCGCGGCGGCGGGGTCGCCCGCCTGTAGCGCCCCCATGCCGCGCCGATTGGCTTCGACCGCCGATGCGGGTGGAGAGGTTGTGGCCATGCCCGATGCTTGCCATTGCGAAGGGCAATGGGCAAGGTCGATCGATGAGCGAGACCCCTTCCGTTTCGGCCATCGTGCGCGACGCCGAATGGCTCGCGCACCGCTACGATCCGGGGCACGACGCCTTCCATTTTCGCCCCGTCGCGCGCGACCGCCGCACCCTTGTTCCGTTCCTCACCGACCTCCACCTCGGCGAGGACGAGGCGCCGGTCATCCTCCGCCGCACCGATTGCCGGGCCGCGGTGGGCAACCATAGGCCACCGCTGCATTTCCTCTTTCATTCGGCTTATTGCGCCTCGACCATGCTCGCGCAGCTGCTCGACCAGCGCGGCGTCGCGACGAGCCTGTCCGAACCCGTGCTGCTCAACGACATGGTCGGCTGGCGGCGGCGCGGCGCCGTGCCGGCCGACCATGCCCGGGTGATGGACGACGCGCTCGCGCTGCTGGGGCGTGGGTTCGAGGCGAGCGAAGCGGTGGTGATCAAGCCGTCGAATATCTTCAATCCGCTGGCGCGCGGCGTGCTGACCCTGCGTCCCGAAGCCCGCGCCATCCTGCTTCACGCGCCGCTGCGCGCCTTCCTGCTGTCGGTGGCGCGCAAAGGCATGTGGTGCCGCTTGTGGTGCCGCGAGCTGCTCGAAGGCTATCTTGCCGACGGTTTCGTCCAATTGGGGTTCGAACCGCGCGAATATTTCCGCCAGTCGGACCTGCAGGTCGCGGCGATCGGCTGGCTGGCGCAACAACAGGCCTTCGCGGCGTTGCTCGCCTGGGCCCCCGACCGCATCGCGACACTCGACAGCGAAACGCTGACCGTCGATCCGGTCGCGGCGGCGTGCGCGGCGATGGCGCATCTGGGGCTCGCGGTCGACGCGGAAAGGCTTGCCGCGCAACCGGCGCTCGGGCGGAACAGCAAGTCGGGTGCGAATTTCGCGCCCGGCGAGCGCCAGCGAGATCTTATCGCCGCCGAAGCGGCCTATGGCGAAGAGATCGAGCAGGTTTTGGGCTGGGCTGAAGTGGCCGCCGGACAGGCGGGGATCGCTCTTACCTTGCCGCAGCCGCTGCTGCCCCGGTAAGGCCGGCGCGTCAGGCGCGCGTGAAGTGTTGGCAGCCGTTACCGCCGACTTCGATCGATTGCTGACGCGATCTTCAGATGCGATTGCTGACCGCCTCGAAAAAATTCTGTTCGCTCGTCATCCCTGATCCCCCATTGGAAGGATTAAGGGTGACGGGCGGTTTTTGTTGGCTGGCCCAAGCTGCGGCTTGCCAGACCAATAGGCCCTCCAATTGCTCCTAATCTAGAGCGATCGATACGCCGGCTTCCGGAGCTTGGCCTGCATCGCAAACTATCGTCGTGTTCTACGGCTTCGATAATCGCGTTTACAGCTCTCCAGCGATAAAGCCGCGTTCTTCGATCAACGATGTTCCAGATCATGGCCACTGCATAATGCAAAGGGAACTCCGCCGCCAGCGATGCCCGCTCCCCACCCAAAAACCGCCACCCACTCTCGCCCTTGAACGCAAAGAAAAAGGGGCGGACATTGCTGCCCGCCCCCGTTTTCTTTTCGGTTGAACTGAAGGACTAGAACTTCAGCTT
>JAUYQH010000179.1 GCA_030697365.1 Novosphingobium sp.
CGTTGCGCCGAACGAGCGCGCAATACTCCCTAAAACCATCGCGGCAATACCATGTGAACCGTCAAGGTGAACCTCTCCGAATCTTGCCTGCGACGAAACTTACACTTGAGGACCCATCATAAAGATGGAGATTGCTGGATAAGACCTTGGTCAATTCAATTGCCCTATGGAGAATTGATTAGATCTTCGCTGTCGAAGTCGACCCACGGGCCTATAAATATTGCTATTGTAATCAATTCGCCCTTGCTGCTTGAACCCGATCCTTATCAAGCTGATCGTCCATGGTTTCGGCGCTCGCCAGGCGATGCTCACCGGTCAGCTCGATCCGATGACCTTGAGTTTACAGCCTCGAGCACCGAGGCCGGCTTGTTCGGCTGAGTTATCTTGCTCCCGACCTCACCACCGATATCGTTGAGGGGGCGTCAGCCACCCTCCTTGTCCGGGCGAAGATTGCTGCGGACTGCGAATCTGCCCTTGGACTGGAACGGTCAGCGATCCTTGCTCGGATTCGCCTAAAGCATCGGGGCAACGATGCTAGCAGCGTTGCTGCATCACATCGGCTGCCAGCGTTTTTGGCGGGGTGGAGAAAACTGACCGTACATCGCGGCGAATTGGGCAGCCAAAAGGTCTCTGGCTCGGAGAGAGCATCCAGTAGCGTCGTAACGCTTGGAAACTAGGGCTAATTTGGGCGTCCGCCTTAGGCGGGTGCATTCGTCGGGGGAGACAACACTGCGTGGTGTAAGTTTTGCTACTCCAACTGCGCGGGGCTGAGGCAGCCGAGTGCTGAATCTAGTTCCGCGAGCGCACGGCAGTAGCCGCCCCACTCCTGGCTCAATGTCTTCCCTGTACCAGAGACATTTTGCTCAACCAGTCCGCCTCCATCAATCACGGGTCCGTCGAGAGCGAGGTTCTGACGTCTTCCGCTGCAGCATCGCCGGGTACACCACTCATCGGTGGCTCGATATACCCGAAGACACCACTCATCTTGCGGGAGCTAGAGAAATTCGTCGCGCTTTCGAAATAAGACGATGCTGAGCTCCCCGATTCCATGAAAATGCTATGCCATTACGGGCTTAAATCCGCGACCCTCAGGGCGACACCCCGGCTCGCCCCCCACGGCAGTGACGTCCGCCTCGGAGCTGGTGATCGGGTCAAAGGCACTCGATGATCGTAACGTTGGCAATACCGCCACCTTCGCACATTGTCTGCAGTCCAAAGCGCTTACCGCGGGCCTTGAGCGCATGGATCAAGGTCGCCGTGAGTTTCGTGCCGCTTGCCCCGAGCGGGTGGCCAAGCGCGATCGCCCCGCCGTTGACATTAAGCTTGCTCGGGTCGGCGTCGAGATGCCTCAGCCACGCCATTGGCACCGGCGCGAACGCCTCGTTGACCTCGTAGAGATCGATGTCGTCGAGCCGCATGCCGGCGCGTTTCAGGGCTCTCTCCGTCGCGAACAGCGGCTCTTCGAGCATGATCACGGGATCCCCGGCCGTCACCATCAGATTGACGATCCGCGCCGAAGGGGTCAGCCCATGATCCCTGAGCGCCTGTTCCGAAACGATCAGCGCGGCGCTGGCGCCGTCGCAGATCTGACTCGACGTCCCGGCGGTGATCACTCCGTCCGGCGCCAGCGTCTTCAGGCTGGCGATCGATTCGGCGCTGACGTCGAAGCGGATCCCTTCGTCGCGCACATGTAATTCGCGAGTTCCGTCGGGCAGGGTGATCTCGATGGGAACGATCTCGTCCTTGAACGCTCCGCTGTTGGTTGCCGCGATTGCCCGCTTGTGGCTTTCAAGGCCGAACGCGTCGAGTTCCGCTCGGCTGAACCCCCATTTTTTCGCGATCATTTCGGCGCCGTCGAACTGGCTGAAACGAGTGACGTTGAACCGGTCGAGAACATCCTGGGTGCGCGGATTGCCGCTGCTCGGCGGGATGCTTAGGCCAAGAGGGGCCCGGCTCATGCTCTCGACACCCGCCGCGACCACAATGTCCTGCGTGCCCGACATCACCGCCTGGGCCGCGAACTGAATCGCCTGTTGCGACGAGCCGCACTGGCGATCGATCGAGACGGCCGGAACGCTTGTCGGCAGCTTCGATTCGAGGATGGCGTGCCGGCCGATATTGACCGCCTGCTCGCCCGTCTGGGTCACGCAACCCATGATGACATCTTCGATCGCCGCCGGATCGATCGCGGTCCGATCGACCAGCGCGTCAAGGGTCTTGGCGGCGAGCTGCGCCGGGTGAACTCCCGATAGCCGCCCATTGCGGCGACCGCCGGCGGTTCGGAACGCATCGACGATATAAGCCTCTGCCATGGCATTCTCCTCGCGCATCACTCGCGCCAGTTGAAAGAAATGATTACCCTGCCCGGCCGACCCCAATCAGCCGAATTGCGTGACGCGACTTAGATGCCGGCCAGATCTGCCTTCTCGAGCGTATTGCGAACCATCCGCACGGTGACAGCGTCGATCATCATCCCATCGACTTGCGCCGCACCCAGCCCCATGGCCTCCGCGTCGCGATAAGCGGCCTCAAGCTTGCGCGCGCGCGCGATGGTTTCAGCCGACGGAGTGAATACCTCGAGAGCCCAGGGAATCTGGGACGGGTGGATCGCCCATTTCCCCGCCATGCCCAGCGAGCGGGCCTGTATGGCCTGGGATACGTAGGACTCCCGGTTCTTGAAATTGCCCAACGGACCGTCGACCGCGTCGATCCCCACTGCCCGGGCCGCCATCGTTACCCGGAACCGGGCATAGTGGAAGATATCGCCAGGATAGGTACCGCCTTCGCCAATGGCGCGGGTGTCGATGCCCTGCGACGCGGAATAGTCCCCCATGCCGAAGATCAGGCATTCCAGCCTGTCGGAGCAACTGGCGATTTCCTCGACATTCTGGAGCGCCTGGACCTCCTCGATCAGCACCTCGATGCCGATCGGGCGCTCCAGGCTCAGCTTCTGCTCAAGCTGGTGGATCATATGATGCAAGAACATCACGTCGGCGGCGGTGCGCGGCTTGGTCAACATGATCGTGTCGATGTTCCGGCCAGCCTTTTCGACCAGCGAGATGATATCATCGTGGCACCACTGGGTGGTCACGTCATTGACCCGGACGCACCGGGTCGTCTTGCCCCAGTCCAGCCCGTTCAGCGCCTGCGCGATCAGATCGCGGGCGCCGACCTTGGCATTCGGCGCCACCGCATCTTCAAGGTCGCAGAACACATGGTCCGCGCCGGATGCGGCGGCCTTGGCCAGCATCTTTTCACTGCTGCCCGGCACCGAAAGCTGAACCCGGCGGAGACGGGCTGGACGACGATATCCGTTCACTAGATCTTCCTCGTTCTACCAATGACATCAAAAACAGAAGGCCCGCAAAGTAAACGAGAGGGGCAAGTACAGGCTTATGGAAGAGGATAGCGCCGTGCACAACATTCCAACGTCCCCGCCGCTTGTGAGAACGCAAATGTAATATCCCCTCGGAAGCATTGCAGTGACGTTGGTGTCAGAGCAGGTAGGCCGCGGCGGGTCACATCCGAGGACACGCGCCCTCTAAACGCAGGACCGGCATGAGCGATACTTTACTTGAGAAGCGGGGCGACGGCGCGTTCGTGACATTCAACCGCCCAGAGGCAAGGAACCCACTAAACCCTGAAATGCTCTCCGCCGTGACGACTTATCTCGAC
>JAUYQH010000180.1 GCA_030697365.1 Novosphingobium sp.
GTCAATTCAGCGCGCAAGACCGGGATGCTGCTCTATGCGCTGGTTATTCTCCCGATTCCGCTGGCTCTGACCGTCGACAGTGCGTGGACAGCGGCGGCGATCATCGGACTGGGCCTGTTCGCGCACCAGGGGTTCTCAACCAACATCTTCGGGTTCGCCGCCGATGCCATCCCCGCACGGCGCGTGGCGACGGCGATGGCAATCGGGGCGATCGCGGGCAACCTGGCGGGCTTCGGCATCCAGGAAGCGACGGGGGCGCTGCTGACCGGTGGCTATGGCTACGCCCCGCTGTTCTGGGTCGCCTCGGTCGCGTATCTGGCGGCGCTGGCCTGGATCCATCTGCTGGTGCCACGGATTGTGGCGGAGGATGAAGCCTGAAACGAGAAGGCCCCGCGAGATCGCTCCCGCGGGGCCTTTCCCACGACCTAGAAGGTCCGGGCGGGTTCAGAAACTGAACCGGCCGTTGACTCCAAAATAGCGATCCGCGTCGCGCGGGATCTGGTAGCGATAGCTGCCGCCGGGTCCGCCGGTGGCGATGGCCGCGGCATACGAGGTATCGAAGACGTTGCGCGCCTGGAGGGTCAGGCGATAGCGCCCGTCGGCGTCGCCCACCCCCAGCGAGAGGTTGACCAGGCCGTAGCCGTCGATCGTGCCGAGTTGACGTTGCACCGCGTTAGGCGCGAACACCGAGAGCTGCTTGCTCTGGAAGTTGCTGCTGGCACCGAGGAACACGTCGATCGCACCGCCGGTACGAGCCCGGTAGTCGGTCGACAGCGAACCCTTCCACTTCGGAGCGAAGGCCAGCGGCGTGCCGCTCGGGATCACCGCCGTTGGGGCCGCACCAGGAGCCACACGGAACTGATCGACCCGCGCCTTGGTGAAGGCGACGCCGCCGTTGAGCGTGAAATCCTCGAACGGACGCCACGACAGGTCGGCCTCGATCCCGTGGGTCGAAACTTCGCCAGCGTTGGTGAAGCGGGTCACCACGACACCCGCCACGATGTCCGGGTTGTTGGCCTGGAAATTGTGGTAGTCGGCGCGGAACAGCGCGAGATTGAGTGTCATCGTGCCGTCGAAAAGCGTGTTCTTGAGCCCGATCTCGAAAGCGTCGGAGGTTTCGGGATCTATCCGGTTGGTCCCCGTCGCGGTCAGGTTGAAGAACACGTTGTAGGCTGGACCCTTGTATCCGCGGGTATAGCTCAGGTATCCCATGTGGTCGGGAGTGAAATCGAACTGCGCGGCGAACTTGCCCGAGAGGTCGTTTTCGCTCGTCCGGTCGCGGAACTGCGTCGCCGGCTGGCCGGTTCCCGTCGGCGTCACGGGGAAGCTCGGCTGAATACCCGGCCCCGCCAGCGTGGTGTTGCGGCTGAGGAACACCGAGAGCTTGTCACGCGCATAGCGCAAGCCACCGATCAGGCGGAAGTTATCGGTCGCGTTGAGGGTGGCCTGCCCGAACGCAGCGAGGTTCTTGAAGCTCGAGCCGAAATCGGCGACGCCGGTGGGGAAGGTAGAAGGATTGGCGTTGGCGCTGCCGCAGGGGATGAGAACATTGGTCGGCGCACCCGCAATGGCCGAGCAGACCACGTCGTCGCGCTGGAAGATGCGCCGCGAGTCGGCCTTCGAATAGTAACCGCCGATCACGTAGGAAATGACCTGATCCGCGGGCGACGTGATCCGCAGTTCCTGGGTCAGCGTGTCGGTGGTCTGCGGCCCGGTATCGTGGAGCTGGATGAACCCGACGTAGGCCCGATCGAGCCAGTCGCCGTCACGGACTTCGAGGTTGTCCCACTCGCGATAAGAGCTGATCGAGGTCAGTGTGTGGCTGCCGAGTGCGATATCGGCCTGGAGCGATACGCCCCAGCCTTCTTCCTCGGTGCGGGTGACGAGGTTCTGGGTGATCCGCCGCGTCTTGTCGCCGCGCGGCGTCGGCAGCACAGTGAATGCAAGGCTGCTGCCGGGCAGGCCCGCGCCGGTCAGCGGACCGGTGGCGATGATCTCTGCGCAGCAATCGTCCTTGTTCTTGTGATAGTCGCCGGTCAGCGCGACCCTCAAGTCGGAGGAAGGCTCGTAGACGAACTGCGCGCGGCCGCCGTAGTGGCGATAGCCGTTGACATCGCGGCCCAGGGTGACGTTGCGGATGTTGCCGTCGTAGCTGCCATAGAACCCGGTGAAACGGCTGAGTAGGTTGCCATCGGCCGACAGCGGCACGTTGATCGCGCCCTTGACCCGGTATTCCTCGCCTTCGAATAAGCTGGCATCGACGGTCCCGCCGAACTCACGCTCGGGTTGGCGGGTGGTAATGTTGATCACGCCGGCGCTGGCATTTTTGCCGAACAACGTGCCTTGCGGCCCGCGCAACACTTCGAGCCGGGCGACGTCGATCAGGTCGCTGAACGCCTCGCCTGAACGGGCGAACACAACGCCGTCGACCACGGTCGAGACCGAAGGCTCGCCGGCGATCGAGAAGCTGGCGGTACCGACGCCGCGCAGAAAAATCGTCTGGTTGAGCGTGGTGCCCGACTTGAGGAAGTTGAGCGCGGGGACCAGCTGGGCCGCGCCTTCGATGCTCGGCCGCGCGCTCGCCTCGAGCGCGTCGCCGCCGATCACCGAGACCGCGAGCGGGATGTCCTGGAGCCGCTCGGTGCGCTTTTGCGCGGTCACGACGATCTCGGACGGGGCCGCTTCTTCGGGTGCGGCTGCCGCGTCGACGGGGGTAGTATCCTGCGCCCACACGGGCGACACGAGCATCTGGGCAGCGGCGGACAGAATGAGCGCGGTACCCGTGTGCAGAAAGGCCTTGGTCATCGTTTTCCTCCCCAAATCGGCCGCGCTAGACCACCGAATCGGCGTTTGAACGGCGCGACCGGGCGTGCGTCGACGCCGCCCTTGGCAAAAACCTTGCTGCCTCGGCGCGTTTCTGTCAAGCGGTGTCATAAGGCGGGAGCGAACGATTCCGGCCATTGGTACGGTAAGGGGCCAGAACGCGCGTGGGCTTTTTCGTCGATCCGGCTGACGGCAGCGTGACCCTGACGGTCGCGGAATGCGTGTTGCTTTCGGGATCGACCGCCGCGCCGCTGCTGCGCGTCGCTCGCGGCGCACCCGACGTGACGATGGTTCGCGGCAATTTCCGGATCGACGATGCCCCCCATGATGCGCTCGAGCTTGGCTTTGCGACACTTGGCGATAACGACAATGAAGTCTTCCTCGCTTCGGCGGCACAGACAGACCCTGCGGCACGCATGGTCTGGGCGCCCGGCACCGGCGTTCTGATCATCGAGGCGTTCGGCAACCGCGACCGCCTGTGGCTGCGACTTCCCGCCGAACCCCGCGAGGCGGTGTGGGGCGGGGGCGAGCAGATGAGCTATCTGATGCTCGCCGGGCGACGCTTCCCGATATGGACCAGCGAGCCGGGAGTGGGCCGCGACAAGTCAACCGAACTGACCCGCCAGATGGACCGCGACGGCATGGCCGGGGGCGATTACTGGACCACCAACTATCCGCAGCCGACCTTCCTCTCCTCGCGCGGATACGCCTGCCACCTCGACGCCAGCTGCTTCTCGGCGCTCGATTTCAGCGACCCCGCGCGCCACGAGGTCGAAGTGTGGAGCGGAACGGCGCGTTTCGAGTTCTTCATTGCCGATACCCCGGCCGCACTGGTCGGAGTGCTCTCGAGCCGTTTCGGTCGCCAGCCGCCGTTGCCGGATTGGGCGATCGGCGGGGCGATCGTCGGACTCAAGGATGGCGCCAACAGCTTTGTCCGGCTCGAGCGCGTCATAGCTGCTGGAGCCGCGGTCTCGGCGCTGTGGTGCGAGGACTGGGCGGGGATCCGTCAGACCAGCTTCGGTCGTCGGCTGTTCTGGGACTGGACTTGGGAAACCCCGCGGTTTCCGGACAACGCGCCGCGTTATCCCGATTTGCCCGGGCGGATCGCCCAGCTCGAAGCGCAGGGCATCCGCTTCCTCGCCTACGCCAACCCCTATCTGGCGATCGACGGCGCGCAGTATGGCGAAGCGCGCGAGGGCGGGCATCTCGCGCTGCGGCTCGACAGCGACGAACCGTATCACGTCGATTTCGGCGAGTTCGACTGCGGGGTTGTAGATTTTACCCGCGAGGAAACGCGCGAGTGGTTTGCCGAACGGGTGTTGGCACACGAGATGCTCGACATCGGGATCGCCGGATGGATGGCCGATTTCGGCGAGTACCTGCCCACCGACTTGCGCCTGGCCGACGGCAGCGACCCGATGGATGCGCATAATCGCTGGCCAGTGCTATGGGCGGAGGTCAATGCTAGGGCGCTCGCCAGCCGGGGCAAGACCGGCGATGTACTGTTCTTCATGCGCGCCGGCTTTTCTGGTGTGCAGGCGCACTGCCCGCTGCTGTGGGCGGGCGATCAGTCGGTCGATTTCACCCGCCACGACGGGATCGGCACGGTGGTCACCGCGGCGCTCTCGGCTGGGCTGGTGGGCAACGCCTTCAGTCATTCGGATTGCGGCGGCTACACCTCGCTCCACGGCA
Source organism: Novosphingobium sp. (assembly GCA_030697365.1). Lineage (GTDB taxonomy): Bacteria > Pseudomonadota > Alphaproteobacteria > Sphingomonadales > Sphingomonadaceae > Novosphingobium. Next base: position 4,516 of record JAUYQH010000180.1, read on the forward strand.
ACGTCCGCACCGCCGAACTGCTGATGCGCTGGTGCGAGCTGGCCGCGTTCGCCCCGGTGATGCGGACCCACGAGGGCAACCGGCCCGACGACAACCTGCAGATCGATTCGACCCCCGAACTGCTCGCCTGCTTTGCCCGTTGGAGCCGCGTTCACGCGGCGCTCGCGCCCTATGTCCGCCACTTGTGCGATGAAGCTTTGGCCAGCGGATTGCCGCCGCAGCGCCCGTTGTTCCTCCATTATCCTGCCGACAGTGCCTTGTGGACGGTGCAGGACCAGTTCCTCTACGGTGCCGACCTGCTGGTTGCGCCGGTGATCGAGCAGGGAGCGGTGAAACGCGAGGTCATCCTGCCCGGCGAGCACCCGTGGCGGCATCTGTGGAGCGGCGAGGACTTTGCGCCGGGGGCGCACCGTATCGCCGCGCCGCTGGGAGAGCCGCCCGTTTTCTACCGCACCGACAGCGAGTTTGCCTCACTGTTCGCCGCTCTTCGGGACATCCAGCCATGAGCGAGCGCGCCAACATCCGCGATGTCGCCGCGCGGGCGGGGGTGGCGGTCAAGACCGTCAGCCGGGTGCTCAACGGCCACCGCTATGTCCGCGACGAGACCCGCGAGAAGGTCGAGGCGGCCATGCGCGAGCTAGAGTTCCGCCCCTCGATCGCCGCGCGCATCCTGTCGGGCGCCAAGTCGCACCAGATCGCGCTGATCTATGACAACCACAGCCCCTATTACATGCACCAGATCCAGATCGGCTGCTGGGCGCGGTGCCACGAGGAAGGAATCCGGCTACTCGCCCAGCCGGTCGATGTGGCCGATCCGCGAGTCGGCGATCAGGTCCGCGGACTGGTCAGCGAGACCCACGTCGACGGTATCGTCCTGTCTTCCCCGGTGACCGATTGCGACCCGGTGCTGCGCGCGCTCGAGGCGATGGACGTGCCGTTCGTGCGGATTTCGCCTGGCACCAACCACGCGCTGACCAGCTCGGTTTTCATGGACGACGCGCAAGCCGCCGACGACATGACCACCCACCTGATCAACCTGGGCCACCGACGCATCGGGTTCATCAGGGGCCACCCCAACCACATGGCCTCGGGCGACCGCCAGTTCGGCTATCGCCGGGCGCTCGACCGCGCCGGGATTTCCTACGAGCCGCAGCTGGTGTGCGAAGGCGAGTTCGACTTCGACAGCGGGGTCGCGGCGGCCCGCGTGCTGCTCGACCTCGACGAGCCGCCGACCGCGATCTTTGCCTCGAACGACGACATGGCGGCCGGAGTGCTGGCCGAGGCCCACGATCGAGGGATCGAGCTGCCGCGCGAGCTTTCGGTCGCGGGGTTCGACGATACCACGCTGGCTCGAACGGTGTGGCCGCCGCTTACCACGATCCACCAGCCAATGGCTGAGTTGGCGCGCACCGCCACCGACCTCCTCCTCGCCGGTGGGGTGATCGCGCACCGCCGCCTGCCCCATCAACTGGTCGAGCGCGGCTCGGTCGCACCTCCTCCCAAACCAAGGAACACCGCCGGATGACATTTCTGCCGCTCCCGACGACCCGCCGCCTCGGCCTCGACGGCCCCGAGGTGGCTCCGCTCGCATGGGGCATGTGGCGCTTTGCCGGGCGTAGCCGCGACGAAGCGGCGCGGCTGGTCCATGCCGCGCTCGATGCGGGGATCAACCTGCTCGACACCGCCGACATCTATGGTTTCGATGGCGTGAGCGGATTTGGCGATGCCGAAGCGCTGCTCGGCGAGGTGCTCGGTGCCGAGCGGGGCCTGCGTGAACGGATGGTGCTGGCGACCAAGGGCGGCATCCGCCCCCCGCTGCCCTACGATCAAAGCGCGGCTTACCTCGCCGAGGCGATCGACGCCTCGCTCCGCCGGCTCCAGTGCGAGCGGATCGACTTGTGGCAGATCCACCGTCCCGACATTCTCAGCCACCCGCAGGAGGTAGCGGCGGCGCTCGACAAGGCTGTGGCGGCGGGCAAGATCGGACATGTCGGGGTGTCGAATTTCACCCAACTCCAGACCGCCGCGCTCGGCGCCTTCATCGGCAAGCCCCTCGCCACCACCCAGCCCGAGATCAGTCCGCTGGCGATTGAGCCTTTCGAGAACGGCGCGCTCGATCAGGCGATGGTCCTCGGCCTCGTTCCCCTGGCGTGGTCGCCACTGGGGGGTGGGCGGCTGGCCAAGCCCGAGACCGCGCGCGAACAGGCGGTCGCCGCCGCGCTCGACGAGGTCGCGGCCGCGCAGAACGCCAGCCGAACGATCGCCGCCTATTCGTGGCTGATGGCGCACCCCGCGGGGATCGTCCCGATCGCGGGAAGCCAGCAGGCCGACCGCATCGGCGAGGCGGCTGCGGCGCTGACGATGCGCTGGACTCGAGAACAATGGTACGCGGTGTTTACCGCGGCTCGTGGGGAGAAGCTGCCATGACCCAACAATGCGAGGTTTCCTGGTTTTCGGCGCTGTGCGACGACGACTACGAGTTTCTCGGCGTGCCCGATCCGATGCTCCAGTCGAGCTGGGAGCATTGCCGCAACATCGTTCTCACCGCCGAAAAAGGCGGGTTCGACAACGTGTTGCTGCCGTCGGGCTACCAACTCGGGCTAGACACGACCGTCTTCGCCGCGGCGATCGCGCCGTTCCTCAGGCGGATGCGGCTGCTGATGGCGACGCGGATCGGCGAGGATTGGCCGCCGCAGCTCGCGCGACGGATCGCGACGCTCGACCGCATCCTTGGCGGGCGGCTGACGGTCAACATCATCTCCTCTGACATCCCCGGCGAAACGCTCGACGGCGGGCCGCGCTATGCTCGCACGGTCGAGGTCATGAAGATCCTCAAGACCATGCTGGCGGGCGAGCACCTTTCGCACCACGGCGAGTTCTACCAGCTCGAACTCGATCCGCCGCGAATGACGACCGTCTCAGGCAAGTGCCCGCCGCTCTATTTCGGTGGGTTGAGCCCGGTCGCGCGCGAGGCGGCAGCCGAGGCCTGCGACGTCTATCTCATGTGGCCCGACACGATGGACAAGGTCCGCGAAAACATCGCCGATCTGCGCGCCCGCGCGGCAAAGTACGGCCGCACGCTCAAGTTCGGATATCGCGCGCACGTGATCGTCCGCGACACAGAGAGCGAGGCGCGCGCCTATGCCGACCGGCTGGTATCGAAGCTCGACGACGAGAAAGGCCGGGCGATCCGCGAACAGTCGCTCGATGCGAAGAACTTCGGGGTCCAGCGCCAGGCCGAGCTGCGCGGCGCGGCCGATGGCGACGGCTTTGTCGAGGACAACCTGTGGACCGGCATCGGTCGGGCCCGCTCGGGCTGCGGGGCGGCGATCGTCGGCGACCCCGATCAGGTTCTTGCAAAGCTGCGCGCCTATCAGGCCGAGGGGATCGAAGCTTTCATCCTATCTGGCTATCCCCACTCGGCGGAAGCCGACCTGTTCGCCCGCCACGTCTTACCTCGAATGAAACATGGGCCGCTCGCCGTGGATACCATTTGAGCCTTCCGGGATAGCCCGCGCATCTTAGATATCGAGGCGAAGACCGGGGTTCCTGCCGGTGCACTCCTCGATATGAAAGGAGGTCCGATTTTCAACGATCCGGAATTTGAACCGGGCTGACCGCTTGCGGCCCAAACTCTGACGATTCGCTTTACTCAGGATGCCGATCAATTCGTCCGGCGCGAATGGCGAGCTCTGATTTGCCCGCCGATGCTCAGGATCAATCGGCAGGAACTCGCGACATTGCCAATTGGTGACTCCAATCCCCAATGGTGCACATCCCATGCTGAGCCATGAGGAACGCGTTCGCAGAACACCAAAACAACCCGCGGGCCACCGTGGCTTCGATTGGCTGTGAGCTGATCCGTCAGAACACCACCACGCTGCGGATGCTCTCGCCCGCGTGCATCAGGTCGAAGCCCATGTTGATCTCGTCGAGGGTGAGGACGAGGGTGATCATTGGATCGATCGCGATCTTGCCCTTCATGAACCAGCGGCTGCCCGGCGGCAAATGCGACGGCGGTGCGCGCTTCAGCAGATCAGGCTTCCTTGATTCGGCAGGCGTTTTTCGGACTCTGCCAGAACGGTGCGCTTACTTGAACACGACAGTGCGGTTGCCGTTGCGCATGACCCGGTGCTCAAGATGCAACTTGACCGCGCGGGCCAGCACCCGGCTTTCGGTGTCCTGCCCCTGCAAGATCAGGTCCTCGACCGTGTCGGCATGATCGACGATCGAGACGTCCTGGGTGATGATCGGACCCTCGTCGAGATCGGCGGTGACATAATGCGCCGTCGCGCCGACCATTTTGACGCCCCGCTCGTAAGCCCGGTGATAAGGCTTGGCACCCTTGAAGCCGGGCAGGAAGCTGTGGTGAATGTTGATCACCCGGCCATCAAGCTTGCTGCATAGCTGGTCGGACAACACCTGCATGTAGCGCGCGAGAATGATCAGATCGACTTGCTGTTCTTCCACCAGCGCCAGCATCCGCGCTTCCTGCTCGAGCTTGTTGTCCGGCGTGATCGGTATGTGGAAGAAGGAAATGCCTTCATGTTCGGCGCGGCGCTGCCAGGTGGTGTGGTTGGACACGATGCCGGTAATCTCCATCGGCAATCGTCCGGTCGAAGTGCGATAAAGCAGGTCGTTGAGGCAGTGTCCGCCCTGGCTGACCATCACCATCGCCCGCAATTTTTGACGCAGGTCGTGGATCTGCCAGTCGAGCCGGAACGCAGCCGCGACCGGGGTGAATGCCTCGGTGAACCGCTCTGCCGTCGTCGCTTCCGGGGTGGCGATGGCCACCCGCATGAAAAACCGGCCGGTCGGGTCATCGCCGAACTGGGCGCTCTCGGTGATGTTGCAGCCCTGGCTGGCGATCGAATTGGCCACCGCTGCGACGATTCCCTTGCGGTCCTCAGCCGCGATCAGCAGCACGAAATCAGCGCCTTTTAACATTTCGAATCCCGGCTATAGAGTGATCGCGGATCACGCTGGCTTTGGACGGCCAACCGGTCCATCGACGCGGACCTAGAGGAGGCATCCTGATTGCAACATGTAGATGATGTGATCGATGCCGGAATAAATTTTACCGATCAGGCAAATTTGGTCAGTTGCCGCTGCATGGCTGAGGAGTCAGTCTTCAAACATAAAAGCCTTCGAATGAAGGCCGCGCATGGGGAGAGGGAACTTGAAATCCAGCTGGAAATTGTCGACCGCGCTGATCGCTGTGGCCGTAGTGGGCGCTGGGGGAACGCCAGCGCTGGCGCAAGAAGAAGCAGCGACCGCGGATGATGGCGCTATCCCCGACATCATCGTGACGGCCACCCGGCGCGAGGAAGCGCTCAACCGGATCCCCTTGGCCATCCAGGCCTTGAGCGGCGATTCGCTGTCCGATCTCAACATCACCAGTTTCGACAAGCTGATCGAGTATCTGCCCAATGTGCGGTCCGCGTCGCGCGGTCCTGGCGCGTCGTCGATCTTCATCCGCGGCCTTTCGACCGACTCTCCCGGCCTCCAGATTGCAGGAACCGCGGGCGCACAGCCGACCGTCGCGCTCTATATCAACGATGCTCCCGCTTCGCTGGTCGGCCGCAACCTCGATCTTTACACGGTGGACCTTCAGCGCGTCGAAGTGCTGGCCGGTCCCCAGGGCACCTTGTTCGGCTCGAGCGCGATGGGCGGAGCTGTGCGCTATATCACCAACAAGCCCGACGCTTCCGACTTTCAGGCCGGGTTCAATGCCAAATATGCCTTTACGAAGAGCGGCGAGGAAAGTGTCGCGGGCGACGCCTTTATCAACGTGCCGATCATCAAGGATAAAATCGCTCTGCGCGCAGTGTTCTACACCGACCGGCAGGGCGGCTATATCGACAATGTTGCCGGAACCTTCCAGATGCCGTTCAACGGCAATGTCGGCGTGCCCGGCCGGCTCCCGACCGGGAACCCGCTGCTCGTCATGCGTGCGATCCAATCGTGTCAGGCCACGGCGACCACAGCCGTCCCCAACTGCACCGGCAGCCTGTATCGGGCGCCCACGCGGCAGATCATCAACAACGATAATTTCGTTGAAAAGGACTATAATGACGCGACCTATCGCGGCGGTCGTATCGCGCTCACCTGGAACGTGACCGATGACTGGTCGGTCGATGTGATGCACCTGCGCCAGGAACTCGATACCGACGGGGTGTTCGACTATGAACCCGATGTCGGCGATCTGAAGGTCACCAAGTTCAATGACAACTCGCTGCGCGACAAGGTCAGCCTGTCTACCTTGGCGATCAACGGTCGTCTGGGCGCGCTCGACCTGATTTATACCGGGTCGTTCATGAAGCACCGCGCCACACAAGTTTCAGACTACGCAGGATATTCGAATATCGGCCTTTACCTGCCGTATTACGAATGTGATCGCGGCGTTTATTATACGGCGGCCTACAACGGCAATATCGGCAACACCTGCTATACGCCCAACAAGAGCTACCAGGTTCGCAATCGGACGAAGCGGTTCACGCAGGAATTCAGGGTAACCACGCCTGCCGACCAGCGCATCCGGGGCACGTTCGGTCTGTTCTATGACAACAACAAGCTGTTCGACAACACCGACTGGTCCTATCTGCAAGAGGCGGCGGGCTTCATCTATCGCCGTGCTCCCAATCCCGCGGTGGATGCCAATGACACCAGCGTTCGACCCGTGAAGGTCGGATTTTTCAACGACGTTCAACGCAAGGATCGGCAATTCGCGGCGTATGGCGAGGCTTCGTTCGATATCATACCCGATCGCCTGACGGTCACAGGTGGCTTGCGGTATTACAACGAAAAAGCCTCGATCAACGGGTCGTCGGCGACCAGCTTCGCAACGGGCGGGCGGGGTATCTACAATCCTGCGACGGGAACCTATTCCGCATCCGCGACGCCGCCGCAATTCTACGGCATCAGCGCCAACCTGAACCAGCTTTACGCAGATGCTTCGCCCGCAAAATATACCGGCGTGCTGTATAAGGCCAATCTGACTTACAAGCTGGACGACGCTTCGTTGGTTTACGGCACGTTCTCGGACGGTTTCCGGCCGGGCGGTTTCAACCGTCGTCCTTGCCGTGTTCCCAGCGCGATCTGTCCGACCAACGCCGACTTCGTGCGTCTCGGCACATACGTACCGGACAAGGTGCAGAACTATGAAATTGGCGGCAAATTCTCGCTGCTCGATCGCACGCTGCAGATCAATCTTGCGGCCTATTTGATCGACTGGAAGAACATCCAGATTACGGTGTTCGATCAGAATATCTCCAACCAGACCTTCACCACCAATTTGCTCGATGCCCAGATCAAGGGGCTTGAAGGCGATATTACCTGGCGTGCCACGTCGGAGTTTACGTTCAACACCGCATTCTCATTCAACGATTCCGAATTGAAGAAGTATCGCAAGGACACCGCGGTGCTGCGTCCGCTGGGTGGCCCGCTGGCGCTCAGCCCCAAATTCCAGTTCAACACTCGTCTGCACTGGGAAAAGGAACTCGCTTCGGGCCTGAGGCCGTTCGCACAAGTCGGCTTCCACTATGTCGGCAAGAGCATTTCGGATGTGATCGACAATGTCGATATCCGCTATCAGTCGTCCAACCCGACACTTGGCTACGCGCCGTCGATTCCAGTTACCTACAATGGTGTGCTCGTGCGGCCAGGGGACGTGGTGGTGCCGCTCCCTGCTGCGCAGCAACTCGATTCGTATAACACTATCTCTGCGTCGATCGGCGTCTCAAGGGATGAGTGGCGGATTGAGCTCTTCGGCGACAATCTGACCGATGAGCGCCCGGAACTGTACAAGAACGGGAATGACGGTGAGCTTCGCACCACTACCTCGCGTCCGCGTACATTGGGTCTGCGCTTTTCCTACAATATCTGACAGGCAAGATTAACTCAGTGACCAGCGGGCGCTCCGGCAGTGCCGGAGTGCCCGCTGCGTCCGATTTGCGTTGCATACAGCGTTCGGTCTGGACCAATATTCTCGATGCGGGCGGTGGTCCCGCGGTGGAAAGATGGCAATGCACGTGACAGGTGAGGTTGAAAGCCCGGAAGAAGGGCTGCGCCGGGCGCGTCACCTGCTGCAAAATGGCCGCTTTGCTGACGCGGTTGCCGCCTGTCGCGACATCCTGAATCAGGAGGCGGACCATCGCGAGGCGCTCTACACGCTGGCGGTCGCCCAGCGGTTCGGCAAGGATGTCTCCGCCGCTCTTCTGACGCTTGGCCAGTTGATTGCGCTAACCCCCAGCTATGGCCGGGCATGGCAGGAGCGTGGCCATTGTCTGCGCGATCTCGGTCTTGGCGAAGAGGCGTTCGCGGCCTATCAGGCTGCGGTCACCCACAATGGCGCACTCGCGGCAAGCTGGCGCATGCTGGCAGAACTGCATCGGGCCGCCGGGCGTGACGCGCAGGCAGACTTTGCCGGATCGCAATTCGCCTACCTTTCCGCGCTTCCCGCCGAACTCCAGAGCGTTGCCAGTTTCATCCAGGAAGGGCGGCTGAGCAAGGCTGAAGAAGTCTGCCGGGCTTTCCTCCAGCGCGAGGGACATCATGTCGAAGCGATGCGGCTGCTGGCCGAAATCGGTCTGCGCTTCAACGCTTACGACGACGCCGAATTCCTGCTTGAATCGGCGAAGGCGCTTGAGCCTGACAATGTCAGCGCCCGTTATGATTACGCCAAGTTGCTGAGGAAGCGGCAAAAGTTCGAACAAGCGCTGGCGGAGGCGGTCGAGCTGCGCGCCAAGGAACCGGGCAATCCTGAATTCGAAATGCTCTACGCGAATGAGAATCTGGCTGTGGGCAATTTCGATGAAGCAATGGATACTTACCAAGCTTTGCTCGAAGCAATGCCAGCCAATCCGGGCATCAACCTCACTTATGGTCATGCACTCAAGACCGTGGGGCGGCAGGACGAGGCGATTGCCGCCTACCGGCGGGCCTATCAAGTACGGCGCGATTGCGGCGATGCATTCTGGAGCCTTGCCAACCTCAAGACCTACCGTTTTTCGGATGCCGAGCTGGCCCAAATGCGCGAACAGGAAACCTTGCCGGCCATCGCGCTCGCCGACCGTTACCATCTGTGTTTTGCGCTGGGCAAGGCGCTCGAGGACCGCGGGAGTTACGAGAACTCCTTCACCTATTACGAACGCGGCAACCGGCTGAAACGCGAGGAGCTGAAATACGATCCGCAGCGTCTCGAAGACGAAATGCAGCGCCAGCGCGAGCATGTGACAGCAGATTTGCTCAACCGGTTCGAGGGTGCAGGATGCCCGGCGCCCGATCCGATCTTCATCGTGGGCCTGCCGCGCGCGGGATCGACGCTGCTCGAGCAGATTCTCGCTTCGCACAGCCAGGTCGAAGGGACGATGGAACTGCCCAACATCCTGGCGCTGTCCCACCGGCTGGATCATCGCCGGATGCGGAACGAAGAGCCGGAATATCCCGCCAATCTTGGTGATCTGTCACGCGAGGAGCTGACGCGTTTCGGTGAGGACTTTATCCGCGACACCCGCATCTACCGCAAACAGGGCGCACCCTTCTTCATCGACAAGATGCCCAACAATTTCCGCCATATCGGCCTCATCCATATGATCCTGCCAAATGCCAGGATCATCGACGCGCGGCGCGGGGCAATGGGCTGCTGCTTCAGTGGCTTCAAGCAGCTGTTCGCCGAGGGTCAGGAGTTCACCTACGGGCTCGAGGAAGTTGGTCGCTATTATCGCGACTATGTCGCGCTGATGGACCATTGGGACCGGGTGTTGCCGGGCAAAGTCCTGCGCGTGACTTATGAAGCGGTGGTCGCCGATCTCGAGCCGCAGGTTCGCCGCCTGCTCGATTTCTGCGGCCTGCCGTTCGAGCAAGCCTGCATCAACTTTCATGAAACCGAACGCGCGGTGCGCACTGCCAGTTCGGAACAGGTTCGGCAGCCGATTTTCAAGACCGGCGTGGACCAATGGGAGAATTTCAGTCCGTTCCTCGATCCGCTCCGCGCGGTCCTGGGTCCGGAACTGGCCGCAACCTGAAGGGAATCTCGATGGCAAGTGCCGCACCAATCTCCGCAGACAGCACATCGACCCTGGGTACGCGCTGGTACGTGCTGTTCATCATGATGCTCGCCTATACGATCAACATTGCCGACCGCTATGTGATGTCGACCGTCCTCGAACCGATCCGGCTCGAACTGGGTCTCACCGATAGCGGGGTGGCGTTCCTCACCGGGGTGTCGCTGGCGCTGTTTTACGTCACCATGGGCCTGCCGCTGTCATGGATCGCGGATCGCCATAACCGTCGCAACCTGCTGGCCATCTCGATGACGGTCTGGTCGGGGATGACCGCGCTGTGCGGGATGTCGCAGGGATACGTCCAATTGCTGCTCGCCCGGATCGGGGTTGGCATCGGCGAAGCGGGCGGGACGCCGGCATGCAATTCGATCGTCGGCGATTATTTCCCTGCCGACCGCCGCGCCATGGCGATGACGATCTTCGCGCTGGGCGCGCCGATCGGGGCGTGGCTGGGTGCCGACATGGCAGGCGCCGTGGCGGCGCAGTATGGCTGGCGCGCGGCGTTCTTCGTGCTGGGCATTCCTGGTCTTTTCCTCGCGCTGGTCGTGTTCCTGACCATCAAGGAGCCCGCGCGCGGCCAGCTCGATGCGGTGAGCGAAAGCGATGCGCCCTCGTTCAGGGAAACGATGCGCTTCCTGTGGTCGCAGAAGGCGGCGGTTCACGGCATGATGGGCAGTGGGCTTTCGGCGTTGTGGGGCTGGGGCCTGATGTGGTTCACTCCGACCTTCATCCAGCGTACTTACGGTCTCGATGTCGGTGAAGCCGGCGGGGTCGTCGGGCCGATCCACCTGATCATGGGGATAGGCGCTTCGCTGCTGACCGCCTGGGTGGTCGCGCAGCCGGCCTATCGCGATCCGCGCAAGATCGTCCGCCTGCTGGGGGTGGTGACCGCGGTTGCCACGATCCCCTCGATCATCGCCTATTGGACGGACTCGCTCCAGGTGGCGACCCTGATGTGGTGGATTTTCATCCCGGCGATCTACTTCTACATCGGCCCTGCCTTTGCGCTGGTCCAGAACCTCTCGCCGCCGCGGATGCGGGCGATGTTCGTCGCGGTGTCCCTGTTGATCGCCAATGTCTTCAACCTGATCATCGCTCCCCAGGGCGTTGGCCTGCTGAGCGACTATTTTGCCGGGCCGGACGGTGCCGATGCGGCCTCGCTGCGGCTGGCCCTACTGGTGCTGGCCCCAACCGGATTCTGGGCTGCATTTCACTATTGGCGGGCGGAGAAGTACATCGTCGAGGATCAGAAGCGCGCGGTTGGCTATGTCTGATCGGCCGCTCAAGTCCTACATCGCCGGCAAATGGACCGCCCCGCAAACCTCGATGGAAACATCCGAGGCGATCAATCCGGCGACCGAAGAGCGCGCCGCGCTGGTTGCGCTGTGCGGGCCCGATGACGTCGATACGGCAGTGGCGGCGGCGCGCGCGGCCTTTCCGGGCTATGCGGCGCTGTCGCTCGAAGAACGGATCGTGCTGGTCGAACGGCTGCTCGCGGTCTTCGAGCGTCGCTACGACGAAATGGTCCGCGCGATATCGACCGAGATGGGTGCGCCTTACGATCTTTCCTTCAACGCCCAGGCCGAATGCGGGCCGGGGCATCTGAAGGAAACGGTCAAGGCCGCCCGTGCGCTGAAGTGGGAGCGCAGGATCGGTGCCACCGGTCGGCTGGTCCATGAACCGATCGGCGTTTGCGTGCTGATTACGCCTTGGAACTGGCCGATCAACCAGCTCGTCGCCAAGGTCGGCCCGGCGCTGGTTGCGGGCTGCACCATGGTGTTGAAACCCAGCGAGATTGCCCCGCTTTCGGCGCAATTGTTTGCCGAATTCATCGACGAGGCAGGCTTCCCCGCAGGTGTGTTCAACATGCTTCATGGCACTGGCCCGGCAATCGGCGATGCGCTGACCGGGCACGCCGAGGTCGATATGGTGTCCTTCACCGGATCGACCCGCGCGGGCATTCAGGTGGCCAGATCAGCGGCTGGAACGGTCAAGCGGGTGTCGCAGGAACTGGGCGGAAAATCGGCCAATATCGTGTTCGCTGATGCCGGACTTGAGGCCGCGGTTACGCGCGGCGTGCAGCATTGCTTCGGCAATACCGGGCAATCGTGCAATGCGCCCACCCGGATGCTGGTCGAGGCCTCCGCCTATGGCGAGGCGGTGGCGATTGCCGCCAGAGTTGCGGCAGGTGTCACGCTGGGTGATCCCATGGACAAGGGTCCGCACCTCGGCCCGGTGGTCAGCAAGGTTCAGTACGACAAGATCCAGACGCTGATCCAGGCGGGAATCGATGAAGGCGCTACGCTGATCGTGGGCGGCCCCGGGCGTGCCGATGGCTTTTCGCGCGGCTACTACGTCAAGCCAACGATCTTTGCCGGTGTCACCAACCAGATGACCGTCGCGCGCGAGGAAATCTTCGGTCCGGTGCTGGTGATGATCCCTTTCGCCGACGAGGAAGAGGCCATCACCATCGCCAATGACACACCCTATGGCTTGGCCGGCTACGTCCAGAGCGGCGATCTGGCACGAGCGCACCGCGTGGCCGGGATGGTCCGCGCGGGCAGCGTCCATATCAATGGCGCAGGCCAGGATTATTGTTCGCCTTTTGGTGGCTACAAGCAATCGGGCAACGGCCGCGAATGGGGCGAGTTCGGACTGCATGATTTTCTTGAGGTCAAGGTGATGAACGGGTTCTACCCGGCATGAAGCTGACCGGCATCCAGACCTTCGTGGTCGGCAACCCGCCACCGCATTTTGGCGGGCGCTATTTCGTCTTCGTCAAGCTGACCACGGCCTGCGGAATTTCCGGGGTGGGCGAGGCCTATTGCGTACCGTTCGAGCCGCATCTGGTGGCCCGGATGATCGAGGATGTTTTCGCGCGTTACGCCGAGGGCACCGATCCGCACGATATCGAAGTGCTGTGGCGGCGGGTCTATTCCAGCGGATTTACCCAGCATCCCGACTTGACCGTGATGGGCGTGCTCAGCGCGCTGGAAATGGCCTGCTGGGATATCATCGGCAAGGCGGCGAACCAGCCGGTTTACAAACTGCTTGGTGGCCAAGTTCATGAACGGCTGCGCGCCTACACCTATATCTATCCGCGCCCCGGTGATCGTAGCGATGTCTATCACGATCCCGATCTGGCGGCGGAGCGCGCGGGCGAATATCTGGTGCAGGGCTTCACCGCGCTGAAGTTCGATCCGGCCGGGGCTTACTCGGCCTTCGACGGGCGGCAGCTTTCGCTGGAGGCACTCGATCTGTCGGAGCGCTTCGCCCGGAAATTGCGCGAAGCGGTCGGGATGAAGGCCGATCTGCTGTTCGGCACGCACGGGCAGATGACCGCCGCTGGCGCAATCCGGCTGGCCAAGCGGCTTGAACTCTATGATCCTCTGTGGCTGGAAGAGCCCGTCCCGCCCGACGCGCCCGAGGAAATGGCCAAGGTTGCCCGCGCCACCAGCATCCCCATCGCGACCGGCGAGCGGCTTGCCACCAAATACGATTTCGCGCGGCTGCTGGCCGCCGGCAGCGCGGCGATCTTCCAGATGAATCTGGGCCGGGTCGGCGGGCTGCTCGAGGCCAAAAAGATCGCCGGGATGGCCGAGGTCCACCATGTCCAGATAGCGCCGCATCTTTACTGCGGACCGATTGTGGGCGCGGCCAATATCCAGCTTGCGACCTGCTCGCCCAATTTCTTGATCCTTGAGAGCATCGAGACATGGGGGGGCTTCCATTCCGAGATCCTCAAGAGCCCAATCCCGTTCGAGGTTGGCCATGTCATTCCGCCGACTGCGCCGGGCCTGGGGGTCGAACTCGACGAAGACGTGGCGCTGGCCAATCCCTATACCGGGTCCATGCTTCATCTCGAGATGACCCAGCACCCGGTTCGCTGAGGTGGACGAGTTTGATTATGTGATCGTCGGCGCGGGAACCGCGGGCTGCGTCCTTGCCAACCGGCTGACCGAAGATGGCGAGGCCACCGTGCTGCTGCTCGAAGCAGGCGGCAGCGACCGGACGATCTGGATCCAGTTGCCGATAGGCTACGGGCGTACCTTCTTCGATCCCCGGGTCAACTGGATGTACGAAACCGCGCCGGTGCCGGGGCTGGGCGGGCGCAGCAGCTATTGGCCGCGAGGCAAGGTGGTTGGCGGATCGGGCTCGGTCAACGCGATGGTCCATGTTCGCGGTCAGCCGCAGGATTTCGACGGGTGGCGCGAACGGGGCAATGTCGGTTGGGGTTGGGACGATGTTCTTCCCTACTTCATCCGCGCGGAAGACCACGATCATGGGGCCAGTGACTGGCATGGCGTGGGCGGACCGCAACACGTCACCGATTTCAGCGCACGGGCGCATCCGTTGTGCCAACGCTTTATCGCGGCTGCGCAAACGCTGGGAATGCCCTTCACGTCCGATTTCAACGGGCCGGACTGTGAAGGGGTGGGCATCTTCCAGATCAATACCCGCAAGGGTCGCCGGGCTTCGACCGCGAATGAATATCTGCGCCCGGCGCTGCGGCGCGGCGGGGTAGAGCTGCGCACCAAAGCCCAGGCCACGCGCGTCCTGTTCACCGGCAAGCGCGCGACCGGCGTCGAATACCGGCGCGGCGGCCAGGCTAAAGAGGTTCGGGCTCGCCGTGAGGTCATTCTGGCAGGTGGCGCAATCAATTCGCCGCAGCTGCTCCAGCTCTCGGGAATTGGCGACGCACGACGTCTCAACGGCTTGGGTATAGCGCCCGTGATCGACGCCCCGTCGGTTGGCTGCAATCTGCAGGACCACCTGGCAGTGAGCTATTTCTACAAGACCAGCGTTCCAACCCTGAACGACGAGCTTGGTCCGCTTTGGGGCAAGTTCAAAGCGGGGCTGCACTATCTGCTCAATCGCGGCGGGCCGCTGTCGTTGAGCGTCAATCAGGGTGGCGGCTTCGTCCGCAGCGGGCCGGAGCAGCAACGGGTCAACCTTCAGTTCTATTTCAGCCCCGTCAGCTATACCCAGACACCCTTGTCGGAACGAAGGCTGCTCAATCCCGATCCCTTTTCAGCCTTCCTGCTTTCCTTCAATGCCTGCCACCCGACCAGTCGGGGAGAGTTGCATGTCACCTCGCCCGATCCGCTGTGTTATCCCGCGATCCAGCCCAATTATCTTTCGACGGATCATGACCTGGCGGAAGCGCGGATGGGGATTTGTCTGTTGCGAGAGCTGACACAGGCCGCTCCGCTTGCGGAAATCATCACCGAAGAACTCGTGCCGGGCTGCCAGATGCAAGGCGATGAGGCCCTGCTCCAGGATTTCCGGCAGCGCGCCGATACGGTTTATCACCCTACATCGACCTGCATGATGGGCCCGGATCCCGCAACCAGCGTGGTCGATGCACGGCTCAGGGTGCACGGCGTGGAAGCGCTGCGGGTGGTCGATGCCTCGATCTTCCCGACAATCACTTCGGGCAATACCAACGCGCCCACAGTGATGGTCGCCGAAAAAGGGGCGGCAATGATCATCGCGGATGCACGGGCAAGGAGCGAGCAGCTTGCAGTATAACCATCTCGGCCCACTCGAAAACGTGAGCCGGCTGTCGCTGGGCGGTGGCGGGCTGGGGCAAATCTGGGGCGAGACCACCCGCGGTGAAGCGATTGCGACCCTGGACGCTGCTGTTACGGCTGGAATTACGCTGATCGATACGGCGCCAATCTATCTCAACTGCGAGAACGTCGTGGCCGAGACCTTTGCCGGAAGGCTGCCGGACGGCGTCCGGATCACCACCAAGTGCATGCTGGGCGAGCCGGAGAGTGGCAGCATTGCCGGCATGCTCGAAGTGTCGCTCAATGCGAGCATGGCGGCGATGCGGCTGGATCATGCCGATGTCTTTTTCCTCCACAGCAACATCTGCGAGGATGATGCCGTTTTTGCCTTCGGAAATGAGCATCGCCGCCGCTTTGCCACGCCGTGGAGCCAATATGTCGGCGAAGTGGTCCCGGCTTTCGAGCGGCTCAAGCAGCAAGGCCGGATTGGCGCCTGGGGGATCACCGGGATCGGTGTGCCGCAGACGATCATCAAGGCACTGAACCATGAGACGAAGCCGGATGTAGTTCAGGCGATTACCAATCTGCTCGATTCCCCCGGCGCGATCCGCCGCTTTGAGCAAGCCGCCATTCCGCGCGAAATCATCGCCGCGGCCAGCGCGCAAGGGGTCGGTGTCATGGGGATCCGCGCGGTTCAGGCTGGTGCGCTGACCGCTGCAATCGACCGCCCGCTCAAGGACAGCCACCCGGAAGCTGCCGATTATCGCCGGGCCGAACCCTACCGGGCACTCTGCGCTGAACTCGACATCGATCCGGCGCTGCTCGCACATCGTTATGCGCTTGATATGGTAGGTGTCGATACGGTCGTTCTCGGCGTCAAGAACCGCACCGAGCTGAAGCAATGCATCGAAGCAGAGGCGCTTGGACCCTTGTCGGTTGATCTCAAGGTCAGACTCGAAGACTTGCGTCAACAACTCACCGCCTAGCCGGGTCGATCACCCATTCGTCAGATTATTTTACCGGTCCAGCCAGGAGTGATAAGCATCGACCGAAACCAAGGCCAAGCGAGTCCCGCCCGATGCATGCCAAGATCGATCTGAAGCGCTTGCCGCCATTGAAGGCGCTCAGAGGATTCGAGGCCGCAACCCGGCACCAGAGCATTCGGGATGCCGCCGGTGAACTGTGTCTGACCCATCCGGCGGTCAGCCACCAAGTCCAGTTGATCGAAGAGGCGTTGGGTGTCGCACTGTTCGCGCAGGAGGGGCGCCACATCGTCTCGACCAACGAAGGGCGCGTGCTTTACCCCTATGTCAGATCCGCATTTGAATCGCTGCTCGAAGGTGTTCAGGCGGTGCATCGTCATGCGCTGGACAAGCCGCTGCGGGTGCAGACCTATGTGACCGCCTCGATCCGCTGGCTGGCCAAACGCGTGCCCCAATTCCTCAGCCAGCATCCCGAAATAAAACTGACGCTCAGCACTTGCGCAGTTGAATGGGAATTCGATGAAATCCATGCCGATGTCGGGCTGGTCTATTGCGAGGTGGCGCCCGATCCCGCCAAATACCACTGGATGCCATTGTTCGAATATGCGCTCTTTCCGGTGTGCAGCCCCGAAATGCTCAATAGGATTGGCCCCACGGCAACCATTGCCGATCTGATGCAGCAGCCGCTGGTGGCGATCTACACCGAGGTGCAGAACTGGGAAAGCTGGTTCACCTCGGCCGGGGTCAGCTTTGAGCCCAAGGTACCCTATCTGATGGTCGATACGCTGGCCGTCGCGCTGGAAATGGCGCTGAATGGCGAAGGCGTTGCGCTGGTCAACGGGCCATTCGTGGACCAGGATCTGGCCGCGGGGCGACTGGTCCGACCATCATCGCATGTCGAGATTTGCCCGGGCGCCTGGGGGCTGATCTGCCGCAGGGACATGAAGGAAAACCTGCGTATCCGCACCTTCATGGACTGGATGGCCGACCATGTTGCCGGAGCGACGGCCATCCCTATTCCAGGCTGAACCAGGCTGATTTGGATTGCATGTAGCCGGCCAGGCATTCGAGCGATTTGTCGCGGGTATTGCCCGATTGCTTGTAGCCGCCGAACGGCTGGGTCATGTCGCCATCGCCAAAGCAATTGACCCACACCACTCCTGCCTCGAGCGCCTTGACCACACGGTGGGCGCAATTGACGTCGCTGGTCCAGACGCCGGCGGCGAGGCCATAGATCGAGTCATTGGCCAGGCGGATCGCCTCAGCCTCGTCGCGGAACGAGAACAGCGCTGCGACCGGCCCGAACACCTCTTCACGGCCGACGGCCATGGTGGGCGTAAGCCCGGTGAACAGCGTCGGCATGATGTAGGAACCATCGGGGCGCGAACGATCGTCGCACCCGCCCAGCATCAGTTCGGCCCCCTCGGCTTTGCCCGTTTCGATCCAGCGCAAAACATCGCGCTGATGGGCGCGGGTGACCATCGGACCGAGGGTCGTTGCCGGATCGAGTGGATCGCCGGGCCGGTAAAGCTGGCCCGCGCGGGCGACGAAGCGCGCGACGAATTCATCGTGGATATCGGCGTGAACCAGCAACCGCGATCCCGCGTTGCAGACCTGGCCGGCATTGTCGAAGATTCCCATGATCGCGCGGTCGACGGCCACATCCAGATCGACCAGATCGGGCATGAATATCTGAGGGCTCTTGCCCCCGGTTTCCAGCGAAACGCGCTTGAGGTTGGATTCGCCGGCGTAGATCATCAACTGCTTGCCCACCGCGGTCGAGCCCGTGAAGCTGATCTTGGCGACGTCGGAGTGCAAGGCCAGGGCTCGTCCGGCATCATGCCCGCGGCCGTTGACTACGTTGAACACGCCCGCTGGTCCGCCGGCTTCGAGGAACAACTGCGCCAGCCTGATGCAGGACAGCGGCGCCTGTTGTGCCGGTTTGAGGATCACGCAGTTGCCGCCCGCCAGCGCCGGGGCGACTTTCCAGGTCGCCATCAGCAACGGATAGTTCCAGGCCGAAATCGCCCCGACAATGCCGAGCGGTTCGCGCGCGATCAGGTGTACCGCGCCATGCGGGCTGTTGGTGACCGCGCCAGCCACCTTGTCGATGCACTCGCCGAAATAGCGGATCGTTACGATCGTTTCGGGCAGGTCGATGGTCAGTGCGTCATTGATCGGCTTGCCCATGCTGAGCGTTTCGAGCAACGCCAGTTCCGCCGCATGGGCTTCCACCAGATCTGCCCAGCGGCGAAAGATATCCATCCGCTGGCGCGGCGGCATATGCCGCCAGCGGCCATCGTCCCAGGCGCTGCGGGCGGACGCGACTGCAAGCTCGATGTCGGCGGCGGTTCCGCACGCCATTTCGGCGACGGTGGCTCCGTCGGCGGGATTGATCACGGCGAACAGTTCGCCGCCGGCGGCGTTGCGACACTGGCCGTCGATCACCAGCCTGGTCTCGATCGCCAGCGAGTGCGTCAGAGCCTGCCAGCCGGCATGTTCGGTCGGTGTCGCAGTGGTCATGTTGGGGCGTCCGTAGGTCAGCGTTTGGGTACGACCTCATAGCCCGCTTCCTCGGGCTCATCATCGACCATCTGATCCGGAAAGCCGGTTCCGAGCACTTTGATCCCCAGAGGCTCTTCATAGCGCCGAATGATGTTGGGCGAGAACTCGCGCGGGCCGAAACTGGCCTCGCCCTCCTTGAACAGCCGCACGATCAGCGGCGACAGCTCTACCGGCACTTTCGCGTCGTGGGCGATCTTGTCGAACAGGCCGATATCCTTGCTGACCAGATCCATCGTGAAGTTGATGTCGCGACTGCCGTTGAGGATGACCTGGCTTTCGGTTTCATGCACGAAGCTGTTGCCCGAAGAGATGCGGATCGCCTCGAAGGTCGTGTTCATGTCCAGCCCGATGGCCTTGCACGTGGTGAGCGCCTCGGCCAGCGCCACGAGGTGGACGGTGCACAGGTAGTTGGTCATAACCTTCAGTTGCGAGGCCGTGCCAAGCTCACCGGTGTGGAGGATGCGGCGGCCCATGGTGGTCAGCACGGGCAACACCGCCTCGAATGCGGCGCGCGGGCCGCCTACGAAAATCGCGATGTTGCCAGTGTCGGCGCGGTGGCAGCCTCCCGATACCGGGCATTCGAGAAACATCGCACCGCGTGCTTCGACCAGGGCTCCAAGCCTGATCGCTTCGGAATAGTCGGTAGTGCTCATTTCGAGCCAGATCTGGCCCGGTCGCATGGCTTGCAGGAAACCGTCGGGCCCTTCGGCGACCGCACTGCTTGCGGCAGGCGAGGGGAGGCAAGTGACAATCAGGTCAACCGCTTCGCACAAGGCTATTGGCGACGTCGTCGCTTTGGCGCCGCGCTCGACATATTCGGCCACCAACACATCATCAAGATCGCGCACGGTAACGTCGTGGCCATTGCGAATAAGACTGCCCGCCAGCTTGCCGCCGACATTTCCGAGCCCGATAAAACCGATTTTCATAGCAGGTTTCTGAGCTCAATCGCCATTGTTTTCAGGCCGATTAGACCGACGCGCTCTTACTGCCACAAATGAAAAATTTGGGCGCAGCGGTGAATTTTTTTGCCGAGATCAGATGCCGAGAACCAGCGAATGGTCAGTGTCGCCAAGAGGGACGAGCGGCCAAATTGTCAACCAGCCCGATCGCCCCGGACTCGTGTTTCGATCCGCAGCGAGTCCCAGCTGGCATCGGCAGTCCAGCCGCCATCGACCGGCAAGGACACGCCGTTGATGAAACTGTCCTCGCGGGCGAGGAACAGGATCGCGGCGGCGACATCTTCGGGCCGCGCGAACCGCGCCATCGGTACGCGGTTGGTGATATCTTCGTCGTGATAGGCGCCCGCCCGTTGGTCGACCGCGTCCATTTCGGTCTTGATCCAGCCGGGACAAACCGCGTTCACCCGCACCCCCCGCCCGCCCCATTCGCTCGCCAGCGTCCGGGTCAGGCCGACCAGGCCGTGCTTCGAGGCGTTGTAGGCCGCCCGGTGGATCACCCCGTGCAGACCCGCAATCGAGGCAACATTGACGATGCTGCCAAGCCCCCGCTCCAGCATCTGCGCGCCAAATGCGCGGCATAGCAGGAACGGACCTTGCAGATTGATCGCCATGACCCGTTGCCACTGATCGAGACTGGTATCTTCTGCAGCGCAGATGAGGCTGATCCCGGCATTGTTGATCAGCACATCCGCGCCGCCTTGGTCCACGGCAACCCTGGCGGCCAGCGTAGCGACGAATTCTTCGGACGCGACATCTCCGCTCAGGCCCGAAATGCTCAACCCATCGGCGGCAAGTTCCGCAAAGGCGGAGTCTAGCGGCTGGATGTCGGTCAGCACCACATGATAGCCGGCGTTTCCAAAAAGCCGCGCGGTTGCAAGGCCCACACCCTGAGCCGCGCCGGTGATCACCGCTGTTTTCATTCTGTCCTCATCACTTGGTCGCATAGGGATTTCTGGCCTTCCTACGCGCCAGACGATTGCCTGATGGATAAATTTTTTGAACCGATCCAGCCGAATTGGCCATTTGTCCTGATCGTCCTTCGCATCCTAATATCGGAGAATATATCCCCCCGAGAAAGCCCGATTCCAATGAACACACAGGCGCGCGTCGTGATCGTTGGTGGGGGGATCATGGGGGCCAGCCTGCTCTACCATCTGGCCGAACTGGGCTGGACCGATTGTATGCTGATCGAAAAGGACGAGCTGACTTCCGGTTCCACCTGGCACGCTGCGGGCCAGTGCCCGAGCATTACCGGCAGCTTCAATCTGGCCAAAATTCACGCCTATAGCAACGATCTCTATCCCCGGCTGGAAAGGCTGACCGGACAATATGTCAGCTGGCACAAATCCGGTGGCATCCGCTTGGCCACCAATCAGCGCGAGCTCGACTGGTTCAAATACATCCACGGCTTCTCCAAGTTCATCGGCTTCGATATGGAGATCATCACCCCGGACGAAATCCGGCGGATCAATCCCTTCGTCACCACCGACGGCGTGATTGCCGGTGCTTACACCACGGGCGATGGTCACGCCGATCCTTCGGGGCTGTGCAATGCCATGGCGATCGGCGCCAAGAACCTGGGTGCAACGATCGTCCGGCGGAACCGGGTGACGGGGCTGACCCAGTTGCCGACCGGCGAGTGGGACGTCGCGACGGAGCAAGGCACGGTCCGCGCCGAAATCGTCGTCAACGCGGCGGGCTGCTATGCCCGGCAGGTGGCGCAGATGGCCGGGATCGACATTCCGGTCACCAACATGGAACACCAATACGTCGTCACCGATCCGATCCCGGCCTTCATGGAGCGCGACGAGGAAATCCCGGTGATGCGCTGCCCGCACGTCTCGGGCTATTTCCGGCAGGAGCAGAAAAGCGGACTGATCGGGGTCTATGAGAATATCGGATTGGCCGAAGCCTGGGCGCCAACGGGCCAGCCCGCATGGGAATCGACCAGCGAGCTGTTTATCGACGATCTCGACCGGATATCGAAATGGCTCGAGCGCGCGATCGATCGGATGCCGGTGTTCGGCGAAGTTGGCATTCGCCGGATCGTCAATGGTGCGATCCCGCATACGCCCGATGGCGGCCCGCTGCTGGGACCAGCAGGAGGCCTGCGCAATTTCTGGCACTGTTGCGGCACTTCGTTCGGGATCGCGCAAGGCGGCGGATCGGGCAAATATCTGGCGCAGTCGATCGCCTATGGCGATGCTGAGATTAACATGGCCGAGTTCGATCCGCGCCGCTACGGACCCTTCGCGGATGAGGAATACAGCCGCGCCAAGGTGTTCCTCGATTACCGGATGACTTTCACGACTCGCCCCCCGGGCGAGGAAGAACCCGATGGCCGCCCGCAAAAGACCAGTCCGCTTTACGGACGTCTGCTTGCGGCGGGTGCGGTCTACGGCGAAACCTACGGCTGGGAGCGACCCAAGTGGTTCTCGCTCGACGGTCGCCTCGAGGAAGCGGGCTACCACCGCACCAATGTGTTCGAAGTGGTCGCCGCCGAAGTGCAGGCGGTTCAGCAGCGGGTCGGCGTGCTCGATCTTTCGGGTTTTGCCAAATATGAGGTCGCCGGGCCCGATGCCGAAGCCTTCCTCAACCGGATCTGCGCCAACCGGATGCCGAAGAAACAGGGCGGGATCGGCTTGGTCCATCCGCTCTCGCGGCTCGGGCGGATCTATGGCGAAATGACCGTGACGCGGATGGGTGACGAGCGGTTCTACTGTCTATCTGCCGCCGCGGCCGAACAGCGCGATCTGGATCATCTGCTGCAAAGCAAGCTGCCAGAAGAAGATGTGACCATCGCCAATGTCACGATGGAGCGCGGGGTGCTGGTGCTGAGCGGGCCGCGCTCGCGCGAGGTGCTCGCCAAGCTCACCGATGCGGACCTTTCCAACGAAGGCTTCCGCTGGCTGAGCGGGCAGGACATCACCATCGCCGGATTGCCGGTCCGCGCGCTTCGGGTGTCCTATGTCGGTGAACTGGGCTGGGAGCTGCATCCCGCGATGGACGATTTGGCCGCGCTGTACGACGCGGTGTGGGCGGCCGGGCAGGAGTACGGCATCGCCAATTACGGGCTTTACGCGGTCAACACCATGCGGATGGAAAAGGGCTACAAGGCCTGGGGCAGCGAGCTGACCAATGAGCTGACGATGATCGAGGCGGGGATGGACCGCTTCATCGCTTTCAAGAAGGATCACTTCGTCGGCAGGCAAGAGACGCTAGACGCGCCCGACCGGTTCCGGATCGTCTATGGCGAGGTCGATGCTGGCAAGGTCGATGTGCGCGGGGCGGAGCCGTGCATGGTCGGCGATCGTTGCATCGGCCTTACTACATCGGGCGGCTATGGGCACCGCGTGGGGAAGAGCCTGTTCTTCGCCTGTGTGCCGCTGGATCACGCCACGCCCGGATCGAGATTCGCGATCCAGTTGCAGGGCGAATTGCGTGCCGCGACCGTGCTGGAGCATCCCGCCTATGATCCCGACAACGCCAAGATGAAGGCCTGAGCGCGGTGGCTGAATTACCCAAAAAGGCCCGCGTCGTCATTATCGGCGGCGGGGTGATCGGCTGCTCGATCGCCTATCACCTGACCAGGATCGGCTGGGACGATGTGGTGTTGCTGGAACGCAAGCAGCTCACCAGCGGGACCACCTGGCACGCGGCGGGCCTTGTCGGCCAACTGCGCCCCTCGATCAACATGACCAAGCTCGCCAAATATACCGGCGAGCTTTATCGCGGGCTCGAAGCCGAAACCGGTCAGGCCACCGGCTACCGCCAGTGCGGTTCGATCTCGATGGCGACCAACGCCGAGCGGTTCGAGGAGCTGAAACGCAGCGCCTCGATGGCCAAGGTGTTCGATCTGCCGGTGCATGTCATCACGCCGCAAGAGATCAAGGACCTCGCCCCGATCGTCAATGTCGCCGATGTGGTTGGCGGCATCCATATCCCCAGCGACGGTTATGCCAACGCGGTCGATATCACCATGGCATTGGCCAAGGGCGCGCGCAGCGGCGGCGCGCGGATCCTCGAGAACACCAAAGTTACCAGGATCCGCCATGACGGAACGCGGGTCACCGGGGTCGATACGGACGAAGGCTCAATCGAGGCCGATTACGTGGTCATCTGCGGGGGGATGTGGACCCGCGATCTGGCCGCCAGCGTGGGCGTCGCCGCGCCGCTCCACGCCTGCGAACATTATTACGTGCTGTTCGAAGGGGTTGAGGGCATCGACCCGAGCCTGCCGGTGCTGCGCGATTACGATTACTGTGGCTATTACAAATACGACGCCGGGAAATTGCTGGTCGGGGCATTTGAACCCAATGCCCGGCCGTGGGGGATGGACGGCATCTCCGAAGACTTTTGCTTCGACGAGATCGCGGGGAGCTTCGAGCATTTCGAACCGCTGCTGCTGGACGCAATGCGCCGCGTTCCCGCACTGGAAAATGCGGGCATTCAGAAGTTCTTCTGCGGGCCGGAAAGCTTCACTCCCGATGTCCGTTATCACCTGGGCGAAAGCGCCGAGCTAAAGGGCTGCTTTGTCGCCGCCGGGCTTAATTCGATCGGACTGCAATCGGCCGGCGGTGTCGGCAAAGTCATGGCCGAATGGATCCGCGACGGCATCCCCCCGGCCGACCTGTGGACGGTCGACATCCGCCGCAACATGCCGTTTCAGATCAACCGCAAATATCTGCGCGAGCGGGTGACCGAAAGCCTCGGCCTGCTTTACGCAACGCATTATCCGTTCAAGCAGTATGAAACCGCGCGCGGGGTGCGCAAATCCGCGATCCATGACCGGGTTGCGGCGGCGGGCGCTTGCCACGGCGAGGCATTCGGGTGGGAGCGGCCCAATTGGTATGGCGAGCCGGGCAGCACTCCCAATTACGAATACAGCTATGGTCGCCAGAACTGGTTTGCGGCCAATGCGGCGGAATGCAAGGCGGTGCGCGAGACGGTGGCGCTGTTCGACCAGTCTTCGTTCGCCAAGTTCCGACTCGAAGGCCGCGATGCCTGTGGGGTGCTCAACCAGGTCTGCGCCAACGATGTCGATGTCGCGCCGGGCAAGCTGGTCTATACCCAGTGGCTCAACGACAAGGGTGGGATCGAGGCCGATCTCACAGTCACTCGGCTTTCCGCCAATGCCTTCCTGATCGTCGGCGGGGCAGAGACCGAGGTCCGCGATTTCAACTGGCTCGTCCGCCACATCCCCGATGATGCTCATGCGGTGCTGACCAATGTCGGTTCGGGCATGGGGGTGATTGCGATCATGGGACCCAAAGCGCGCGCGCTGCTCCAGTCGCTGACCCCCAACGATATGTCGGACGGGGCTTTTCCGTTCGCCACCAGCCAGGAGATCGAGCTGGGCTATGGCATCGTCCGCGCCTCACGGATCACTTATGTCGGCGAGCTGGGCTGGGAGCTTTACATCCCGACCGAGTTCATGACCGGGGTCTATGACGAGATCGTCGCGGCGGGCGTTGGGTATGGCCTCAGGCACGCCGGCTATCACGCGCTCAATGCGCTGCGGATGGAGAAGGCCTATCGCCATTGGGGCCATGACATCACCGATGAGGATACGCCGCTCGAGGCGGGCCTTGGCTTTGCGGTGAAAATGGACAAACCCGGCGGCTTCATCGGCCGCGAGGCGTTGCTGAAGCAGAAAGCCGAAGGGCTGAAGCAGCGCCTGGTCCAGTTCCTGCTGAAGTCACCCGATCCGATGCTCTATCACAATGAGCCGATCTGGCAGGGGGACCGGATCGCTGGGTATATCCGTTCGGGAATGTACGCGCACACGCTCGGTGCGGCGTGCGGGCTGGGCTATGTCACCGCGGCCGATGGCGGCGTGGTCGGGGCTATCGGGGCCGATGACTACGAGATCGAGATCGCCGGGGTGCGCTATCCGGCCACCGCATCGCTCAAGCCGTTATACGACCCCACCAATGCGCGGATCAAAATCTGATGAGTGAAACGCCAGCCGCCATGATGCAGCGCCTCGCCGCCAACACCCGCGTTGGCTACAGTTTCGAGCAGGAATTTTACACCAGCGATGCGGTGTTCAAGGCCGATATGGACCAGGTGATCAGCCAGAAGTGGATCCTCGCCGGACATGTTTCAAAGGTTGCGAACAAGGGCGATTATTTCCTGTTCAGGATCGGCGGCGAGCAGATCATCATCATCCGCGAGAATGCCGACAGCGTCCGCGCCTTCTTCAACGTCTGCCGCCATCGCGGATCGACGCTGTGTCAGGCGGAAAGCGGCAACGCACCGCGCCTCGTGTGCCCTTATCACGCCTGGACCTTCGGCCTTGATGGGCGGCTGATCTCGGCGCGGTTGATGCCCGAAGACTTCGACAAGGCGGAGAACAGCCTGTTTTCCTGCCATATCCGGGTGTTTCACGGGCTGATCTTCATCAACCTGAGCGAGGGCCAGCCGGTCGATTTCGATGCCACCTTCGGCGAAATGGGACCGATCCTCGACTATCACGGGATCGCCGATGCCCGGATCGCGCACGCCGGCAGCTACCCGACCGATGCCAACTGGAAGCTGGTCGTCGAGAATTTCTTCGAATGCTATCACTGCGTCCCTTCGCATCCCGAATTCTGTTCGATGCATGCGGCGGAATCGATCGTTGCGGTGGGGGCGGGACCAAGTTCGGGACCGGCCGACGCCGTCGCCAGTTTCACCCCCAAGCTCAAGGCGTGGGAGGAGCAAGCGGCGGCAGTCGGACGCCCGATCGGCAATATCGACGAGCCGCCCTCGAGCAGCCATTTGCGCCTGCTGATGCAGCGGATGAACAAGGCCGGCTGGGCCGCCGAAACGCAGGACGGCACTGCGCCTTCCCCGTTGATGGGCAAGCGCGTTCGCCCCGACGGCGGACGGATGCACCTCAGCTTCAGTCCGTTCAGCCAGATCGTCGCGGACGATCATTTCGCGATCCTGTTCCTGTTCACCCCGCGCGCCGCGTTGCAGTCGGACGTCGAGATGATCTGGCTGGTCGATGGGCGCGCCAGCGAGGATCAGGTCGATATCGACAAGATGATCTGGGGCTATCACGCCACCACCTCGCAAGACAAAATCATCACCGAAAACAATCAGGCCGGAATCCTGTCCAGCCGCTATCGTCCGGGGCGCTATTCCAATCAGGAAGGCAGCGTGATCAAATTCCAGCAATGGTATCTCAACCAGTTCGGGCTGGAGCGGGCGGATTGACAATCCCGGCCACGATGCGCGCGGTGCTGCTCACCGGCAACGGTGGTTTCGACCAGCTTGAATGGCGCAGCGACGTGGCGGTTCCCGTGCCGGGGCCGGGCGAGGTGCTGATCAAGACCGGCGCGGCGGGGGTCAACAACACCGATATCAACACCCGGATCGGCTGGTATTCCAAAGCCGTGGCCGAGGCGACCGAGGTTGGCGGGGCATCGGGCATTGCCGGGGCGCAAGACGACGGCTGGGCGGGCACAGCATTCCAGTTTCCCCGCATCCAGGGCGCGGACGCCTGCGGGCGGATCGTGGCGGTGGGCGATGGCGTCGATCCGGCGCGGATCGGCTCGCGCGTGCTGGTCGAGCCGGTGTTCCGCGGCGCGGGCGCGTTCGATGCGATCTATTTCGGCTCCGAGGTCGACGGGGCCTTCGCCGACTATGCGCGCGTACCCGCGGCCCACGCCCACCCGATCGAATCCAGCCTGAGCGACATCGAACTGGCAAGCTTCCCCTGCGCCTATTCCGCCGCCGAGAACATGCTCACCCGGATTGCACTGGCGGAGGGTGAGCATGTGCTGATCACCGGCGCCTCAGGCGGGGTCGGCTCCGCCGCCGTCCAGCTTGCCAAGCGGCGCGGCGCGGAAGTGACCGCAATGGCGGGGGCTGACAAGGCCGAGGCGGTGCGCGCTCTGGGTGCCGATAATGTGATCGGCCGCGACGCAAATCTCGCCGCAGTGTTCGGCGATGAGCATTTCGACGCCGCCGTCGATATCGTCGGCGGCGCTGGCTTCACCAACATCCTCGACTGCCTCAAACGCGGCGGGCGCTACGGCGTTGCAGGCGCGATCTCCGGCCCGATCGTCGATCTTGATCTCAGGACGCTCTACCTCAAGGACTTGCGCCTGCTTGGCTGCACGATTCTCGAACCAGAGGTGTTCCCTAACCTGATCGGCTACATCGAACGCGGCGAGATCAAGCCTCTTGTCGCGGCGACCTTTCCGCTGGCCGGGATTGTTGCGGCACAGGAGTCATTTCTGACCAAGCGCCATGTCGGGAAAATCGTCCTGGTCCCCTAGTCGATCGTTTCCACCAACTCCGCAATCCGCCCGATCATCTCGTCGATATGCGCCTTTTCGAGGATCAGCGGCGGGGAGAGCGCGATGATGTCGCCGGTCGCCCTCACCAGCAGGCCGTTGTCGAAGCATTTGTGGAACAGCTGCATCCCGCGTTTGCCGGCGCCGCCGGGGTGGGCTTCAAGCTCGATCGCGGCGACGATGCCCATGTTGCGGATGTCGATGATGTGGCGCTTGCCCCTGAGGCTGTGGACCGCCGCTTCCCAATAGCCGTGGAGCGCGGCGGCGTGGTCCCAGATGCCCTCGGACTTGTAGAGATCGAGCGTGGCGATGCCTGCGGCGGCGGCGAGCGGGTGGCCCGAATAGGTATAGCCGTGGAACAGCTCGATCCCGTCCGGCCCGCCTTCGACGACTGTATCGTGGATCGCTCGGCTTACCGCGACCGCGCCCATCGGCACGGCGGCATTAGTCAGTCCCTTGGCCATGGTGATGATGTCGGGCGTGACGCCCAATGTTCCGGCCGCGGTTGCGCCGCCGATCCGACCGAACGCGGTAATCACCTCGTCGAAGATCAGGACGATGCCGTGCCTGGTGCAGATCGCGCGCAGTTTTTCGAGATAGCCGATCGGCGGTACCAGCACCCCGGTCGAACCCGCCATCGGCTCGACGATGACCGCCGCGATGGTCTCCGCGCCGTGCAGCGCGATGATCCGCTCCAGCTCGTCCGCCAGATGCCCGCCCCAGCCGGGCCGGCCCTTGGTGAAGGCGTTGTGCGCCAGATCGTGGGTGTGCGGCAGGTGATCGACGCCCGCCAGCAGCGTACCGAACTGGCGGCGATTGTTGACGATCCCGCCCACCGAAATCCCGCCGAAGCCAACCCCGTGATAGCCGCGCTCGCGCCCGATCAGTCGGGTCCGCGTCCCTTCGCCGCGCGCGCGCTGATAGGCGAGCGCGATTTTCAGTGCGGTATCGACCGATTCCGAGCCGGAATTGGTGAAGAAGATCCGGTCCAGACTGTCGGGCATCAGCGCTGCAACGCGTGAGGCCAGCTCAAACGCCAAGGGATGGCCCAGCTGGAATGGCGGGGCATAGTCCAGCTCACCAGCTGTCTTGCGGATCGCCTCGATAATCGGAGCGCGGCAATGGCCGGCGTTCACGGCCCACAGGCCCGCCGTGCCATCCAGAACCTTTCGGCCATCGCTGCTGGTGTAATGCATGTCCTTGGCGGCGACGAGCTGGCGCGGCGTCGCCTTGAACGCGCGGTTTGCCGTGAACGGCATCCAGAAGGCGGCCAGCGGATCGTTTTCCAGTTTCACGGCAAGGCTCCCACCCCGGTTCCAGCTTTTGCCCGCTCATCCGCGATCCGGCACATCCTCGCGATTGAAAAGAATGTCGCGATCGGAAAATTTCCGTAGCAAGAAGGTCGATCGCTCAGACGGCGGGGGGGAGAAGGCGCGCTGTCGCTGGGCAATCCACCACGCGGCCATGAAGCCTGCGGTCACCAATACGCTCGTCCACAGCTCGATGCTGTGGCTGGGAGAAAGACCCATCAGCAGCAGAACCCCGGCCATTCCAGCCATCGCCGCCCAAGTGCCATAAGGGTGGAACCACATCTTGAGCTTGAGTTCCCCCGGGGCCTCGGCCTCGAACCGGGCGCGCAGACGCAGCTGCGCCCAGGCGATCAGCAAATAGATGAACAGCATGATTGCGCCCGAAGAATTGACCAGGAAATTGAACACCTTGTCGGGTGACAGCACCGAGGCGGCGAGCGCTCCATAGCTGAACAGACTGGCGATCAGGATCGCTCGCACGGGCACCCGCGCCTTGCTCAGCTGGACGCAGGACTGCGGGGCATCGCCGTTCTGGGCCAGACCGAACATGGCGCGGCTGGTAATGTAGATGCCGGAGTTTAGGCACGACAAGACCGCAACCAGCACGATTCCATTCATCACCAGATCGGCAGCCGGATAGTCCATGGTACGCAGTGCATGGGCAAAGGGCGAAACCCCCACCTCGATTTCGGTCCAGGGGACGACCGAGACGATCATCAGGATCGAGAGTACGAAGAACACCAGGATCCGGATCGAAACCGAAATGGTCATCCGCGCGATCGTCTGTGCACCTTCTTCGGATTCAGCGGCGGCCAGGGTCGCGATTTCGGCACCGCAGAGCGAAAAGATCGTGGTCGACACCCCGACGAAAATCGCGTTGATGCCCGCCGGGGCAAAACCGCCATGGGCCGTGAGGTTGGAAAAGGTCGGTCCATCGGGCGAGGTGATCCCGCAGGCATAGGCCGTCGCAACCAGGATGAAGACGATGATCGCTATAACCTTGGTCGAGGCGAACCAGAACTCGAACTCGCCATAAGAGCGGGCCGAGAGCAGGTTGACCGCGGTCAGAACCGCCATCAGCACCACGCCGATCTGCCACACCGCAAGCTGCGGAAACCAGTCATGGATGATCTTGGCTCCGGCAATCGCCTCGATCGCGATCACGACCACCCAGAAATACCAATAGAGCCAGCCGACCAGGAACCCGGCCCAGTTGCCCACGCCCTCGCGTGCGAAATCCGGAAAGGTCTGCACCCCGGGCAGCGCCATTGCCATTTCAGAGATCATCCGCATGACCAGCAACACCAAAGAGCCGGCCAGCGCATAACTGACCACCGCCGCCGGACCGATCGTGCTGATCGCGGTGGAGGAGCCGACAAACAGCCCGGCGCCGATAATCCCGCCAAAAGTGATCATCGATACATGACGCGACTTGAGCGAGCGACTGAGTTGGTTGGCGGGGCGATCTTCGCCCATCGGTCCGGTGATAGTTGTCAAGCTTTCCCCCCTTGGGCCGCGTCAGCGGTCATCTTTTCAGATCACGCCGCCAACCGCAAATACCGCCCGCGCTGACCTGGGATATGTTTATAAAATTTAATTTTAACTATTAGAAATACTATTTATCGTTGCTGAACCGCCTTGGTGGTTGTCGCGGCGGGGCTTGGCCTGACATAGCGGCCTGCGTTCCAATCAGGCAGGTCTATCCCATGAAATCGACGGCCCGGGCAGTGGTGATCGGTGGGGGCGTGGTTGGCGTCAGCACGCTCTATCACCTTGCCAAACTCGGCTGGACCGACGCCGTCCTGCTCGAGCGCAAGGAACTGACCTCGGGTTCGACCTGGCACGCCGCGGGGTTGCTGCCGCTGTTCAACCTCAGCTACTCGGTCGGCAAGCTGCACCAGTATTCGGTCGGTTTCTATCCCAGCCTTGAAGCGGAAACCGAGCTCAATGTCGGCTTTTCCAGGGTCAGCAACATCCGCCTGGCCACCACCAGGGATCGGATGGATGAATATCACTACTACGCCGGAGTGGCCCGCACGATTGGAGTGGATGTCAGCTTCCTGACCGCAGATCAGGTCCGTGAAACCTGGCCGCTGTGCGATACCGCCGGCGTGCTCGGCGCGATCCAGCATCCCGAAGACGGCTATATCCAGCCGGCCGATCTGACCCAGGCGCTGGCCAAGGGCGCGCGGCAGCGCGGCGCGACGATCCATCGCAACACCGCGGTCACTGCGATCACCCAGCTCCCCTCGGGCGAATGGCTGGTTTCGACCGAGTCCAATGGCGTTCGGGGCGAAATCACCTGCGAGCACGTGATCTCCTGCTCGGGCAATTTCGCCCGGCAGACCGGCGCGATGGTCGGGCTCGACATCCCGGTGATACCGGTCGAGCATCAGTATATTGTCACCGAGCAGCATCCCGCGATCATGGAGCGCAAGCGGCAAGGCCTGCCGGAAATGGGCGTGCTGCGCGAATCCGACGCCTCGTACTACATGCGCGAAGAAGCCGGTGGCTTGCTGCTTGGCCCCTACGAGCTGGGCGCGCCAGCCTGCTATGTCGATGGCCCGGCGGCGGACAGCGAGTATGAACTGTTCCCCGACGCGCTGGACAGGCTCGAGCCCTATATTCTTGCCGCGATGAAACGGGTTCCGGCCTTTGGCGAGGTCGGGATCAAACGCATCTACAACGGTGCGATCGCCTACACGCCCGATGGCTCGCCGATCGTCGGGCCGGCCTGGGGCCTCAGGAACTTCTGGCTCAACGAAGGCCACAGCTTCGGGGTGACGGCGGCGGGCGGGGCGGGCTGGCAGCTCGCCCACTGGATCGTCGATGGTGAGCCGACGATCGACATGATGGGGGTCGATCCGCGCCGCTTCGGTGACTATGCCGGGCGCGGCTATCTGATCGAGAAGAACGAGGAAGCCTATGCCAAGGTCTTCACCGTCCACTACCCGGACGAGGAACGCGAGGCCGGCCGCGCGCTGCGCCGCACGCCATGTTATGACCGGATGAAGGCAATGGGCGCGGTATTCGGATCGGTGTTCGGCTGGGAGCGCCCCAACTGGTTCGCGCCCACGGATTACGCGCTGAGCGAGGCCGAACTGGATCGGCCCGATGTGCTGCTCAATCACAACCACCCCGCGACAGGCGATGGTGCGCCAATCCGCGAGAAATGGTCGTTCCGGCGTTCCAATTACTTCGAGCATGTCGGCAACGAGTGCCGCCATGTTCATGAGCATGTTGGCCTTCAGGACATGAGCGCCTTCGCCAAATGCGAAATCTCCGGCCCCGGGGCGGAAGCCTGGCTCGACGGTTTGCTGACCAATGCGGTGCCCAAAAAGGTTGGGCGGGTTTCGCTGTCCTACCTGCTGACCGCCAAAGGCGGGGTCCGCGCCGAATTTACCGTCTACAAGACCGGGCCGCAGCGGTATTATCTGGTCTCGGCCGGGGCATATGAACGGCACGATCACGATTATTTGCGCAAAGCTCTGCCGCTCGACGGTTCGGTTAGTTTTGAACGGCTCACCACCGCAATGGGGGTGCTGGTGCTGGCAGGTCCGCGTTCGCGCGAAGTGTTGGCCAAACTGACCGACACCGACCTGTCGAACGGAGCCTTCCCTTGGCTGACCGGCCAGCGCATCAGTATCGGCCTCGCCCAGGTCGATGCGCTGCGGGTCAATTTCATCGGCGAGCTGGGCTGGGAGATCCACCATCCGATCGAGATGCAGAACTACATCTTCGACCTCCTCATGGAAGCAGGCGCCGAGTTCGGGATCAGGCCCTTCGGCATCCGGGCGATGGATTCGATGCGGCTGGAAAAGGGTTACAAGCTCATCCCGCGCGAACTTTCGATCGAATACTCCGCGTTCGAAAGCGGGCTGGACCGCTTCATCAACCTCAAGAAGCCAGGGTTTAATGGCAAGGACGCGTTGCTGGTTTGGCGCAACGAGGGCTTGGCCAACACGATGGTTACGCTGGAAGTTCACGGGGTCAGCGATGCCGATGCGCGCGGCTCCGAACCGATATATCGCGGCGATGCGCTGGTCGGGCGCGCCACTTCCGGCGGCTATGGCTGGCGCTGCGGCAAGAGCCTCGCGCTGGCGATGATCCAGCCCGATCTTGCGGAGCCGCGGGCCGCGTTCGAGATCGTCATCCTGGGCAGACGCCACAAGGCGACGATCATCGCGGATTCGCCGTTCGATCCCGACAATGCCGCGTTGAGGAGCTAGACCGATGTCCCGCTTCGAACCCGTCTCGGGCTGGCTGCAACAGGACCGCAAGGGCCATACCCTGCCGCAGGGGCTTTATGTCAGCGAAGAAGCGTTTCACTTCGATGCCGAGGTGATGCTCAAGTCGGTCTGGCTCTACGCCTGCACCGTTGCGCACGTGAAAAGCCCGGGCGACTTTTTCGTGTTCGAGATGGGCAGCAACTCGATCATTGTCGTGCGCGGCAAGGACTACGAGGTTCGCGCCTTCTGGAACAGCTGCCGCCACCGCGGCTCGAAGATCTGTCTCGAACAGCGCGGGCGGGCGGCGCGGCTGACGTGTCCGTATCATCAGTGGACTTATGGCCTCGATGGTGCCCTGCTGGCGGCACGCAGCATGACAGAGGATTTCGACAAGCGGGACCACGGCCTTTCGCCCGTCGCACTGGAAAACATCGGCGGGCTGATCTTCATCTGCATGGGCGACAATCCCCCGCCGATCGACCGGGTCAGGGCCGATATCGCCGAACAGATCGCGGTCTATGATCTGGCGAAGCTCAAGGTCGCGGTGCAGGACAATCTGATCGAGGACGCCAACTGGAAGCTGGTGATGGAAAACAATCGCGAGTGTTATCACTGCGATGCGGGCCATCCCGAACTGATCGGCGTGCTTGGCACTTACGGCTTCGGCAAAGGCCTGCCCGACGATGGCGTGGACGATGTCGTCGATGACAGCGCCTACGATGCTCTGGTAGCGGCCAAGCGCGAGGAATGGCGGGGGCTTGGGATCGATCGCGATCTGATCGAGTTTCCCGAGGGCTGGTGGCACCGGGTGGCGCGGCTCGCGCTGGCCAATGGCGCGGTGACCCAGTCGATCGACGGCAAGTTGGCCTGCCAGAAACTGATCGGGCCGTTTACCCAGCCGGAAACCTCCAGCCTCTCGGTCTGGACCCAGCCCAACAGCTGGCACCATTTCTGCTGCGATCACGTGGTGACTTTCTCGCTCACCCCGCTGGCGGCGGACAAGACGCTGCTGCGGACCAGTTGGCTCGTGCACGAGGATGCGGTCGAAGGGGTGGACTATGACCCCGATCACCTCGCCGCCTTGTGGCGCACGACCAACCGGCAGGACTGCCATTTTTCCAGCATCAACCATCAGGGGATTGCCAGTGACGGCTACCGGCCGGGGCCTTACGCGGTGGAAGAGAAACTGGTCGAAGATTTCAAGGATTTCTACGTCGACCGCGCGAAAGCAGCGCTGGAGCAAGCTTCGGCATGAATATCGGACTTGGCCTGCCCGACGCCGGAACCACGGTGGTTCGCGCCAGCGGCTGGACTGCGGGCGAACGACCCGGTGAACTGGTGCGTCCGCTCATAGAGGACTCCTCCGGCTTTCGGACGATGTTGATGCAGATCCTGCCCGGCCCTCTGGGCGAGGCCCATGCGCATGACACAATCGAGCAGATCTATGTGATGGAAGGCGATTTCTTTGACGAGGACGCGAGCTACCAGGCGGGCGATTTCGTGCTGCGGATGCCCGGCACGATGCATCGCGCGGGAAGCAAGGGCGGGGCGACGCTGCTGGTCAGCTATGCGCCGCTGGCCGGCGACCGCGAATGACCCGGTTCAGCGCCTTCAGCCTGTTCGCCAAGGCGCTGGGCGGCCACCAGGGCTGGCCCGAGCAATGGCCCGATGCGGCGCCCAGGCCGGCCTATGACGCGATCATCGTCGGCGGCGGCGGGCACGGGCTGGGAGCCGCCTATTACCTCGCCAAGAAATACGGCATCACCAATGTCGCGGTGATCGAGAAGGGCTGGCTGGGCGGCGGCAACACCGGGCGCAACACCACGATCATCCGCTCCAACTATCTCTACGATGAAAGCGCGCACCTTTACGATCACGCGCTCAAGCTGTGGGACGGTCTGAGCCAGGAGCTGAATTACAACACCATGTACTCCAAGCGTGGGGTGATGATGCTCGCGCACAATGTCCACGATATCCAAAGCTTCAAGCGCCACATCCATGCCAATCGGCTGAACGGCGTCGATAACGAATGGCTGAGCGCGGAGGAGGCCAAGGCTTATTGCCCGCCGCTCAATATTGCGCCCGATGCGCGCTATCCGGTGCTGGGCGCGGCCCTGCAGCGGCGCGGGGGGACGGCGCGGCACGATACGGTGGCCTGGGGTTATGCCCGCGCAGCCGCCGCTTTGGGCGTCGATATCATCCAGAACTGCGCGGTAACCGGCATTCGCCGGGGGGCTGATGGCGCGGTCGAGGGTGTCGAAACGACCCGCGGTTTCATCGCCTCGAAGCGGATCGGGGTTTCGGCGGCGGGCCATTCATCGGTGATCATGAAGATGGCGGGGCTCGATTTCCCGCTGGAGAGCTATCCGTTGCAGGCGCTGGTTTCCGAACCGGTCAAGCCGGTTTTCCCGTGCGTGGTCATGTCCAACACGGTCCACGCCTATATGAGCCAATCGGACAAGGGTGAGTTGGTGATCGGCGCGGGGACAGACCAATACGTCAGCTATTCGCAGCGCGGTGCGCTCCACATCGTCGAGCATACGCTGGCCGCGATCTGCGAGATTTTTCCTATCTTCCGGCGGATGCGGATGCTGCGCAGCTGGGGTGGGATCGTCGATGTCACCCCCGATCGCTCGCCAATTCTGGGCAAGACCCCGGTCAAGGGACTTTACGTGAATTGCGGCTGGGGCACCGGGGGGTTCAAGGCCACTCCGGGCGCTGGCGATCTGCTCGCTTATACGATGGCCAAGGATGAGCCACATCCGATCAACGCGCCTTTCAATCTCGACCGGTTCCGCACCGGACGGTTGATCGACGAGGCTGCAGCCGCTGCGGTGGCGCACTGAAATGCTGCTGATCCACTGCCCCTACTGCGACGAGCAGCGCGCCGAGCTTGAATTCGCCTATGCCGGCGAGGCCCATATCGCACGACCCGACGATCCGGCGGCGATGAGCGACGAGGATTGGCAATATTACCTGTTCGTTCGCGCCAATCCGCGGGGACGGCACCATGAACGCTGGCGGCATACCCACGGCTGCGGGCGTTTTTTCAACGCAGTGCGCGATACGCTGAGCGACAAGTTCGAAGTGACCTACAAGGCCGGAGAACCGCGGCGATGAGTGGGTTTCGGTTGCCGCAGTGCGGGCGGATCGATCGCAGCCGCCCGGTCAGTTTCAGCTTCGATGGGACGGTCTATCAGGGCTATGCCGGGGATACGCTGGCCTCGGCGCTGTTGGCGAATGGCGTTATGCTGCTGGGCCGTTCGTTCAAGTACCACCGCCCGCGCGGGGTTTTGGGGGCGGGCAGCGAAGAGCCCAACGCATTGGTATCGGTCACCCGCGGGCCGGGGCGGTTCACCCCCAATCTGCGCGCCACCGGGGTCGAGATTTACGGTGGCCTCACGGCCTCCAGCCAGAACCGCTGGCCCTCGCTCAAGACCGATCTGGGCGCTATCAACGACCGGCTGGGGATGTTCCTGCCCGCCGGCTTCTACAACAAGACCTTCATGTGGCCGCGCTCGTTCTGGGAGCGACTCTATGAACCCGCGATCCGCCGGATGGCCGGGCTGGGCGAAGCGCCGACCGAGATCGATCCCGATCACTATGGTGCGACTTATGCCCATTGCGATCTGCTGATCGTCGGCGCTGGCCCCGCCGGGATCGATGCCGCGCTCGAAGCCAGCGCCACCTCCAAACGCGTGATCCTGATCGACGAACAGGATGAGCCGGGCGGCGGCGCGCTGGCCGATCCGGCGCTGTGGCCTTGGCTTGAGGAAAGCCTCAAGGATCTGGCCGCCGCGCCCAACATCACCGTGCTCAGCCGGACCACCGCGTTCGGCTATTATCACGACAACTTTATCGGCGCGGTCGAACGCCTGACCGATCATCTCCCGCACCCCGCAGCGGGGCTGCGCGAAAAGCTGTGGCGGATCCGCGCAGGCGAAGTGATCCTGGCGCAAGGCGCGATCGAACGTCCGCTGGTGTTTGCCGGCAACGATGTGCCGGGCGTGATGCTCGCTTCGGCGGCGCGGACCTTCCTTCATCGCTACGGCGTGGCGGTGGGCAAGCGTGTGGCGCTGATGGCGGCGCATGACAGCGGCTGGCTCGATATCTTCGCGCTGGCCCGCGCCGGGGTCGCTGTGGCGGGGATTATCGACGTGCGCGAATCCGTGGCTGCACCGTTGCTGACTGAGGCTGAGCAATTGGGGCTTACGATCCATCTGGGCCACAGCGTGATCGATGTTCATGGGCGGCTTGCGGTCAAGGGCGTGACAATCGCCCGCAACAACGGCGCGGCTGCGGCGCGGCTTGCCTGCGATGCGCTGCTGATGGCAGGCGGCTGGACGCCCTCGGTCCATCTATGGTCGCACAGCAAGGGCAGCCTCGCCTGGCGCGATGAACTGGGGGCCTATGTGCCCGATCGCGCGAACGAGCAGACCCGGTGCGTCGGGGCCTGTTCGGGCAAATGGAACTTCGGCAGCGGGCTGGTGCTCGATGCCCTGCCAACCCCGCGCGATCCGGCCCGGATCAAGGCGTTCGTCGATTTCCAAAACGATGTGACCGCTCGGGACATCCGCCTTGCCGTGCGCGAAGGCTTCAAGTCGATCGAGCATATCAAGCGTTATACCACCACCGGCATGGCGACCGATCAGGGCAAGACCTCCAACCTCAACGGCCTCCAGATCGCGTCAACGGCGCTGGGGCTTCCGGTGGTCGATATCGGCCTGACGACGTTCCGCCCGCCCTATACGCCGCAAACCTTCGGCGCGCTGGCGGGGCACGCCAAGGACGCGCTGTTCCAGCCGACCCGGAAAACCACTATCGATGGCTGGGCGGAGGAAAACGGCGCGGTGTTCGAACTGGTCGCGCAGTGGCGGCGGGCGCGCTACTTTCCCAAGGCGGGCGAAGACATGCACGCGGCGGTCAATCGGGAATGTCGTGCGGTGCGCGCATCGGTCGGCATTTTCGATGCCTCGACATTGGGCAAGATCGAGGTTGTCGGACCCGACGCGGCCGAATTCCTCAACCGCATGTACACCAACCCTTGGAAGGCGCTGGAGCCGGGACGGTGCCGCTATGGCCTGCTGCTCAAGGAAGACGGGTTCATCACCGACGATGGCGTTTCCGCGCGGCTTGCGCCGGACCGGTTCCACCTGACCACGACCACCGGCGGCGCGGCGCGGGTGCTCAATATGATGGAGGATTACCTCCAGACCGAATGGCCCGATCTCAACGTCTGGCTGACCAGCACCACCGAACAATGGGCGGTGATCGCGCTACAGGGGCCGCTGGCACGCAAACTGCTGGAGCCGCTCGTTTCGGGCATCGACCTGTCGGAACAAGCCTTCCCGCATATGGCGATCCGCGAAGGAACTATCTGCGGTGTCCCGACCCGGTTGTTCCGGGTGAGCTTTACCGGCGAGCTGGGTTTCGAGATCAATGTGCCCGCCGCCTATGGCCGCGCGCTGTGGGAACGGCTGATGGCAGACGGGGCGGCGTATGACATTACGCCCTATGGCACCGAGACGATGCACGTGCTGCGCGCCGAAAAGGGCTTCATCATCGTCGGGCAGGATACCGACGGCACGGTGACGCCCTACGACGCCGGACTCGACTGGGCGGTGGGCAAGAAGAAGCCCGATTTCGTCGGCAAACGCTCGCTCGCCCGGCCCGATATCGCCGCCGCCGGGCGCAAGCAGCTGGTCGGGCTGTTGACCGACGATCCGGCCGATGTGCTCGAAGAAGGCGCGCAGATCGTCGCCGATCCGGCGCAAGCGATCCCCATGACGATGCTGGGCCATGTCACTTCGTCGTACTGGAGCGAGACGCTGGGGCGCTCGATCGCCTTTGCGCTGGTCGCGGGCGGGCAGGGCAGGCTGGGCGAGACGCTGCATATTCCAATGCCGGACAAGGTAGTGACCGCCAAAGTCAGCGGGATGGTGTTTTATGATCCGGCAGGAGCGCGGCTCAATGTCTGACAGCCTGACCCGCGCGGAGCCGGTGTCATCCGAGCCTTTCGCAGCACAAGGGGTGACGATCACCCTGGCTCCGCCGATGGCTCGGCTTTCGCTCCGCGCCCGCGATCGCGCGACTCTCGAGGACTTGTTGGGCCGCAAGCTGCCCGCGAAGATCGGCGCAACCGCTGGCGAAATCGCCTGCCTCGGTCCCGACGAGTGGCTGCTGCGCAGCGCGCAAGGCGCGGCGATACCGCTGGGCGAGGGCTTGCCGCTGGCGGTGACCGAAATCAGCGAGCGTGCTGTCTGCCTGATCGTCGAAGGCCCGCGCGCGGCTGAAGTGCTGATGGCGGGATGCCCCCTCGATCTGGAACTGTTCGCCAGTGGCCGCGCAACACGGACCATCTTCGAAACGGTCGAGATCATCCTCATCCGCAGCGGCGAGAACCGCTTCGAGGTCGAAGTATGGCGCAGCTTTGCGCCTTGGCTGCAACTGGCATTGACGACCGCAGCGGCACAGCTGCGATAGGGGGAATATGGCGGACTGGACGAAGGACATCGATCCTGGGGCCTATGGCAAGTCCAACCGCAACTGGGGCGGGATGATCGTCAATCCGGCGGTATTTCTGCCAACCGCTGCGATCTCGCTAGGGGTGATCCTCTACAGTCTGATTGCACCGGCCTCGTCGGCGGCCCTGTTCGACGCGCTCCGCGGCGGCGTGGTGGCGCACTTCGGCTGGTTTCTGATGTCGACCGGGAACGTCCTGCTGCTGTTCTGCGTGGTGGTGGCACTCTCACCACTCGGGCGGATTCGCCTGGGCGGCAAGGGCGCATCGCCCGACTATTCGCGGATGTCTTGGTTTGCGATGCTGTTCGGGGCGGGGATGGGTATCGGGCTGGTTTTCTACGGCGTGGGCGAGCCGGTTACGCATTTCACCTCGTCGCTGGCCGGCGGAGCGGGCGCGCCGCTCGGCGGGGCTGCGGGCGACCCGGCCGCCGCGCGCAGCCTGGCGATGGCCGCGACCATCTTCGATTGGGCGCTCCACCCATGGGCGATCTTTACCGTTACCGGCCTCGCCTTCGCGGTCTTCGCCTATGATTTCAACATGCCGCTCTCGATGCGCTCGGCCTTTTACCCACTGTTCGGCAAAGCGGTGTGGGGCCGCACGGGCGATCTGATCGAGGTGCTGGCGGTGCTTGCGACGATTTTCGGGCTCGCCACTTCGCTCGGACTGGGCGCGCAGCAGGCGATGGCGGGGATCACTTATCTGTATGGCATTGCCAGCTCTGCCGGTGCGATCCTGGCGCTGATCGCGATCATGGCGGCGGTGACTTTCCTGTCGGTGCGCGGCGGGATCGATCGTGGAATCCGCATCCTGAGCGAGGCCAACATGTGGGTTGCATTGGCATTGCTCATCTTCGTTCTCGCGACTGGTCCGATGCTGCAGCTGATGAGCAATATCGGTTCCAACATCGTCAATTACCTCAGGCTTCTGCCACAATTGTCCAATCCGATCGGTCGCGCCGACACTGGGTTCTACGATGACTGGTCGATCTATTATTGGGCCTGGTGGATTAGCTGGGCGCCGTTTGTCGGCATGTTCATGGCGCGGATTTCGCTGGGTCGGACGGTGCGCGAATTCATTGCCGGGGCGATGATCGCGCCAAGCCTGCTGGGAATCGTCTGGCTGACGATCTTTGGCGATGCGAGCATTGCGCAGCTCATGGCCGGGAACGCTCCGCAACTGCTGACAGCCTCGCTCGATACCCAGCTGTTCGTAATGCTGGCCAACCTGCCGTGGGCGCAGGTGACATCGTTCGTCGCGATCTGCCTGATCTTGATTTTCTTTGTAACCGGATGGGACTCAGGGACACTGGTCATCGATACGATGACCGCCGGGGGGCGAACCGATACGCCGTTGCGCCAGAAGGCAATCTGGCTCGCCGCGGTCGGCGGGATCGGCATCGTTCTGCTGCTCAGCGGCGGGCTCAATTCGCTGCAGGCAGGCGCGATCGCAACGGGCCTGCCGCTGGCACTCGTACTGCTGCTGATGTGCTGGGGAACGCTCAAGGGTTTGCTCGCCCTGCATCGCTCGGCAATCGATCGCTGAGGATTGGTACGGGCATAAGTTCTGCTAATGCTGCTGCCAGACGAGAGCGGATAAGCGGGGACGGCGAATTGCAGTGAAGCTGCCGCAGGAATTCGATCTTCACGCGCTGGAGATTTTCGTCATGACCGTCGAACTGGGCGGCATGTCGCAGTGTGCGGGGCATCTTCAGGTTACCCAGTCGGCCGTGTCGCAAACCATCGCCAAGCTGGAAGGCAGCATTGGCACGCCGCTGTTCGACCGCTCGATGCGCCCATTGGGACTGACCACCAGCGGCAGGACCCTGTTCGAACGGGCCAAGCGCCTGATCGCGCTTGCGCGCAGCAGCTACGACGAAGTCCGCGAGGGCGCTGATCTGCCCCTGGCTAGCCTGACCGTGGCGATGTCGTTCAGCCTGGCAAATCAGCTGACCGCCGCGATCATGTCCGGGTTGGGCAATCGGGCCGAACGATGGAATATCCGGTCGGGTATTTCGCTTGAGCATCAAGGCGAATTTCTCGCGCGCGATATCGACATGCTGATAACGGGGAGCTTCAATCTTGAGCACCGCAGCAATGTCGAGTTGCATCCAATGCTGGAGGAGAGCTTCGTTATTGCCATGCCGGCAAGCTACACTAGGCTGATCGATTTTGCTGCCGATCCGATCGACTTGCCATTCATCCGCTTCTCGCATTTGACCGGGATGGGCCAACAGATCGAACGCCAGATCGTGCGGATGAAGTTGGGACTTCCAAACGTGGTTGAGGTCGAGTCCTCGCACCAGCAATTGGCGCTGGTTGCGGCAGGTCTCGGCTGGACGATTACCTCGCCGGTCTGCCTTTCCGCAACGCCGGCCCTTCTGAGCAGGACGCGGCTGGAGCCGATGCCCCGGGGGCGGTTCTCGCGGTTGGTGCAGGTGGTGGCGCGGACCGGTGAGCTCGGTGAT
This sequence comes from Novosphingobium sp., assembly GCA_030697365.1. GTDB lineage: Bacteria > Pseudomonadota > Alphaproteobacteria > Sphingomonadales > Sphingomonadaceae > Novosphingobium. The sequence continues at coordinate 47,417 of JAUYQH010000180.1, forward strand.
CTGCCCGGGCGAACGGCGCAGCTGTGCGCGCGTGAGCTGCGCGAAACCACATTTCCCTCCCTTATCGCGGAAGCCCCGTGGCTGGCGGATCAACTGGTATGGCACGCATGAAATCATTGTATCCCAGTGCAGTAGCAGCACTCGCCGCCGTGATGTCGTCGACCGCCATGGCGGAAGCTCCCTTTGCGCCGTTGCCGCCCAGCGTACCTGGAATCGACACACCGCAGCTGGCCGCGCTGGGGCCGGACAAAGTCGGCTTTCGCAGGCTGCAACTCGTAAACAAGGCGCAGCCCGACCTGCTGGCGGCCGATCCAAAGACGGGGGTAGTCCCGCTCCATAACCGCAAGTTGGTCGTTGACATCTGGTACCCGGCGAAGGTCAGGGCCAGAGCTGCGCAGGTGACCTATCGTGCTTCGCTGTGGGGCGAAACACCAAGGCCGCCGGTGTCGTTTTCCCAGGCGGGCATCGCGGTTCGCAATGCCACGCCAGTGGGCCGCAAACACCCTATGGTGATCGTGTCGCACGGTTACAGCAACGCGCCTGCGGTAATGACGTGGCTGACGGAGAATCTCGCATCCAAAGGTTATGTCGTCGCGGCGATCCACCACGAGGACCCGAACCCCTATACCGTCTCGGAGGACCGGCGCGCGGCGCCCAACTACAACCGCCCGCGCGACATCGCGTTCGTCGCCGCACAGCTACGGGCAGCGCTGGGCACTCAGGTTGATCCAGAGCGGGTGGCGCTGATCGGCTATTCGCAAGGGGGGTACGGTGTGCTGACTGCGGGCGGGGCCCGGCTCGATCCCGACGGTCCGAACATGGCGCTGGTCGCGGGCGGCTGGCTCAAGACCATTGCGCAAGGAACGGCAGGCGCGGCTCAGATCACGGTGCCAGGCATCAAGGCGATTGTCGCGCTGGCACCGGGTGGCGGCGGCGAGCGGAGCGCGTGGGGGAAGAACGGACTGGCGGGCATAACCGCGCCGCTCCTGCTGATCGCCGGCGACGCCGATCCGGTGGTGGGCTATGACCATGCCGCCAAGGCATTCTTCGCGAGCACGGTCGGCACCGACCGCTACTTGCTCACCTACCGCACGGCCGGTCATTCCATCGCACTTAACCCGGTGCCGCGCGAAATGCGTGGCTCGCTATGGGATATCGACTGGTTCGAGGATCCGATCTGGCGGCAAGACCGGATCAACGCGATCAATCTGCATTTCATCACTGCGTTTCTGGCGTTCAATCTGCGCGGGGAGAGGGACAAGCTGGCCTATCTCGACGTGCCTGTCGAAACTTCGGACGATGGCGCGTGGGACGCTCCTGCCGGTACACCATGGGGAGCCTACAGCCCCGGCGGGACGGGCGTCACCTTGTGGAAGGGCTTTCAGCGGCGGCATGCACAGGGGATGTTACTGCGGCATGCGGCTGCCGGCGAGTAAGCCTCAGACGAGCGTGTGCGCTGCGGTGTTCCAGAAGTAGATCATGTCCGCTGCATAGCTCAGCGGAACATAGGCGATGCAGGCGTCGGCGTTTTCGACATGGAGGCGCACGTTTACGTGATCGATTATCGTCGTGGCGCTGCAACCGGGCGCGAAGCCAGATGATTCTGCGTCGAATACGCCACCTTCCATCAGCAGGCTGCGCCAGCCCGGACCCGACAGGCGCACACGCACGATACCGCCGCCAATGGCGGTAAGCGCGCCGTCCTCGCCAAGGACTGCGGGGAGCGCCGAGGCATCACCCTCGACCAGCCAGACGGTCGGCTCGAACCGGATCAGTCGCAACGCATCGCTGCCGCTGGCGCGTCCCGATGGCGGAAGGACAAATCCCATGGCGGCCTCGAACCGCTGGGAAACTTCGGCAGGATTGCTCCAGATTTCCAGCGCGTGGAGCGGGGCCGCAGGCAGGGCGGCGATCGTCACTTCAGTCATGGTAACGCTCCCCCGCCGTATCGTAGAAATGCGGGGCAACCACGCGGACGCGGGCCTGCTGGCCGCGGGTGGGCGAGGTGGCGGTCAGTTGCTCGCCAGTCCGCGCGAAGCCATCGGCCAACTGGCCCAACGCAATCGCGCCGCCTTCGATCACGCGAATGGCGGCGGCTGTGACGTGGCCCTCAGCCGGGCCACCTTCGCGGAACATCAGCATCGCGCCTTCGGGGATCACACCATCGATCGCTTCCAGCCCGACCAGCTGGCGGCGTCCCGATTCCGACAAGGCAGGCCGGGCAAGCCCCGCCGCGCCGATATAGCAACCCGCCTTGTTGAGCATCTTGTCCAGCGCCAGATCATGCGGGGTCAGCCGCCCGTCGATCTCTCCGCCGACCACCAGATGGCCCTTTTCGATGCGGAGGAATTCCATCGCCTCCATCCCGTAAAGACCACCGCCTTGCCGGATGACTTCGCCCTCGCACGCCGCCCAGACCGGCGCTGCATGGCTCGCTTCGATGTAGATCTCGAAGGCCCGCTCGCCGCTATAGCTGGCCGCCAGTACAAGCACCGGAATACCCGCGATTGTCGCTGGCACCGTGGACATGTGGCGCGGCGGCTCCGCACCGATCAGCGCGGCAAGTGCCGCCTTGGCGTTTGGTCCGGCCACCGCGATTCCCGCGAAATGCTCCTGCACATTGACCACCGAGACCCGCAGCTGCGGGCAAAGGTATTGGCGAACATACGAGAGATGGGTGGCCATCCGGTCCGCTCCCCCGGTCGAACTGGTCAGCAGATAACGGTTTTCCGCGAGCCGCCAGACTGTGCCATCGTCGAACACGAAGCCGTCTTCACGCAGCATGAAGGTATAACGTCCGCGCCCCACGGCCAGCTTGCCGACCGTGGTCGCGCAAATCAACTCGAGCAGGGCAGCAGCATCGGGGCCACTGATTTCAAATTTGGCCAGCGTTGAAACGTCGGTCATGCCGACCTTGCGGCGGACACAGCGCGCCTCGCGCAGAGCCGCCTCGGCCAATGTCTCGGACCCTTGCGGGTACGCGCGCGGTCGTTCCCAATAGCCCAGCGGCTGCCAGATCGGGGACTTGGCCTGATGGACGTCATACAGCGCCAATCGCCGCAAATGCGAGCCCGCATCGCGGGTCGATCGCCCGGCGAGCAGCCCCATGGTGACGGGGGTATAGGGCGGGCGGAAGGTGGTGAGACCGGCTTCGGGGATCGCCACGCCCTGCCGCTCGGCAAGCCTGCCCAGCGCCGCCATATTGCCCAGCTTGCCCTGATCGGTCGCCATTCCGAGCGTAGTGTAACGCTTGAGATGCTCGACCGAGCGGTATCCTTCGGCCCAGGCGAGATCGACGTCGCCCAGCGTCACGTCGTTCTGGTAATCGATGAACGCCTTGCCCGGATTGGCCGGGGATGGTGTCGGCCCGATCGGTTCGGCGCTGGCTGCTGCGCCGATGGAAGTGACGTTTTGCCGCGCTGTGCCGGGGAGAAAAGCCTGGGCCGCCGCGTCCCATTGCAACGTCGCACCGCCAGCCTGCATATGCAGGTGGACCACCGGAGTGACCCCACCCGAAGCGACCAGCAGATCGGCCTTCCAGCGCTGCACTTCACGGCCAATCCGGGCGCTGACCTCGGCCAAATGGTGCCGCGCGCCCTTAGTGGAAAGCGGCAAAGCTTCGTTGTGGACGGTGAAGCCGCTTGCCGCCCCGGCTGGCGCGGGCCGCGTGTCGAGGATCGCCAACACCTCCGCCCCCGCATCGCGCAGAGCCGCCGCGGTAAGATAGGCGTCTTCGTTGTTGGTAGCGATCACCACGCGCTGGCCCGGCACCACCCCGAACCGGCGCAGGTAAGTCCGCACCGATTGGCTGAGCATCACACCCGGGCGGTCATTATGGGCAAAGGCGAGCGGGCGCTCGATGGCTCCTGCGGCAAGTATCACGCGGCCCGCGCGGACGTTCCATAGTCTTTGTGCCAAGCCATCGGCGGGCTCCTGGCCCGGTTCGGTAAGGCGCTGGGTCAGCGTCACGAAATTGTGGTCCCAATGGCCCGAAGCCGTGGTGCGCAGCAAAATGCGGCCGCCAGCAGCACGGATCCTGTTGGCAACAGCCTCGGCCCAGGCGGCATCCAGGTCCTGCGGGTCGCGCAGCAGCGAGGGTGCCAGCAGCCGGTCCTGCTCCACCAGCAGAACCCGCTCTCCGGCTTCGGCAGCAGCGAGCGCGGCGCTCAGCCCCGCCGGACCCGCGCCTACCACCAGCACATCGCAGAACATGGCGCGCTGGGCGAAGCGATCGGGGTCCACCTCGCGCGGGGCCTTCCCAAGACCCGCAGCGCGGCGGATGAAATATTCGTAGAACATCCAGCGCTTGGCCGAACCGAAGAAGGTTTTGTAATAGAATCCGGCGGGCAAAGCTTTCGCGAACAGGCCGATCACTGCGCCGACATCGAACGACAGGCCGGGCCAACGGTTCTGGCTGCGGGCGATCAGTCCTTCATAGACAAACACATCGGTGGCGCGGGTATTGGGCTCGGTCCGTCCACCGCTTCCCACCGTAACCAGCGCGTTCGGCTCTTCCACCCCAGCGGTCATAATCCCGCGCGGACGGTGATATTTGAAGCTTCGCCCGACCAGACCGATTCCATTGGCGAGAAGCGCAGAGGCCAGCGTATCCCCTGGACGGGCTTTCAGCGCCTTGCCATCGAAGGTGAAGTTGACGATCGCATCGCCAATAGTTCGTGAAGGGCCGATCATGGCAGCGCATCCGGCCCGGCCGCCCGGATTGCGGTGATCTCATGGGTCGCCCGGTGGCGGGTCATCACCAGCCACGCGCGGCAACCAAAGCTGTGACGCCATATCTCGTCATCCAACCCGCGCGGATTGGCGCGGGTGAACAGGCGCTCCATCGCCTCGCCGACGGGCGCAGCGGGCTGAACGACCGAATCGACCGTCCGCTCATAGGTGAACTCGACTTGCGCGCGCGGACCGCAATGGGGGCAGTTTATCAGCAGCATATCAGCGGTGGTTCGGCATCGGGCCGACCCCGTTTTCGTCGATTGTCGCGCCGCTCCTGAAGCGATCGAGCGCGAAGGGTGCGTTCAGTTCGTGGGGTTTTCCAGTCGCCAGCGTGTGGGCATAGGTCCAGCCCGAAGCCGGGGTTGCCTTGAACCCGCCATAACACCAGCCGCCGTTGAGATAGAGGTTCGCCACCGGGGTTTCGCCGATGATCGGCGAGCCATCGAAGCTCATATCGGTAACCCCGGCCCAGGTCCGCACCATTCGCAGCCGGGACAGCGCGGGAACCAGTGCAATCGCCTGAGCAATCGCATGGCCGGTCACCATTGGCTGGCCGCGCTGGGCATAGCTTGGCCAATTGTCCGGATCGCCGCCCATCACGATCCCGCCCTTGTCCGACTGGCTTATATAGCAGTGCACCGACTGCGACATGATCACGCCATTGATCATCGGCTTGACGCCCTCGGTTACCAGCGCCTGCAAGGTCTGCGATTCGATCGGCAGCTTGAGCCCGGCGAGCCCGGCAACGTGGCCGCTGTGGCCTGCAACGCATATGCCGACGCGGCCCGCCGCGATCCGGCCGCGCGTGGTTTCCACCCCGACAACCGCCTCGCCATCGCGGATGAAGCCGGTCACTTCGCATTTCTGGACGATATCGACGCCAAGCCCGTCTGCCGCGCTGGCATAGCCCCAGGCGACTGCATCGTGCCGCGCGGTGCCGCCGCGGCGCTGGGTCAGCCCACCCACAATCGGAAAGCGTGCGTTGCGCGACATGTCGAGCAGCGGCTCGAGCTTTGCCACCTGATCGCGGGTCAGCAATTCAGCGTCGATCCCGCTCACCCGCATCGCATCGCCGCGTTCGGCCAGCCGGGTCATATCGCTGTCGCTATGGCCTAGGATCAGCGCGCCGCGCGGACTGAACATCACATTGTAATTGAGTTCGTCGGAAAGATGCTCCCACATCTTCAGCCCGAATTCGAAGAAATCGTGCAAGGGCTTCTGGCGGTAGTTGGAACGGACCAACGTGGTGTTGCGACCGGTGTTGCCGCCGCCGATCCAGCCCTTTTCCAGCACCGCGATGTTGCGCAGCCCGTGGACTTTGGCGAGGTAAAAGGCGGTCGCCAGTCCGTGCCCGCCACCGCCGATGACGATGATATCATAGGACTTCTTGGGCTCGGGATCGCGCCACGCGGGTTGCCAGTGGCGCTGGCCCCCGAACGCTCCGCGCAGCAACCCGAACGCCGAATATTTGGTCACGAAATCGGCATCCACCCGCGCTTTTCGCGCCAGTCCGGTTCGAGATTGGCAAAGCGCGACAGGCCCAGAATGCCGATGTCGGAAAACGAACACGTGCCATCGAGTACCAAGTCGCGGATCGCATGGCCCGAGGCGGGCGAGAGGCCGAAGCCGACGCCCGACATCGAGGCGACCACGACATTGTCCGGACTGGTCAGGCGATCGATGATCGGGCGGCCATCGGGCGAGTTCTCGATGACTCCGGCCCAGCTGCGGATGACGTTGAGATGCGCCGCCTTGGGCAGCAATTCGGCAAGCCGGCTGGCGAGATTGCGCATCAATGGCGTTGATGGCCGCGCGACCGGGCCGGTTGCATCGACATCGATCCATTCATGCGGGCCCCCGCCATAGGCCAGATTGCCGCGCATGGTCTGGCGCCCGTATAGCTTGTGGCCGTCAACCCCGCCGATCGGCATCATGGGGGCCGGTTCGGTGATGATCATTTCGGCCCGCGCATTGGCGAGCGGCACGGCGATGCCCAACTGCGCCATCAGCGCGGCGGTTTGCGGCCCCGCTGCGACCACCACGCTGTCGCAGCCATAGCTTGCCGCCCCGGTCTTGACCGCAGTTACCTTGCCGCTCGCAGTTTCAAAGCCGGTAACCGCGTTGTGCTGGACGATAGTGCCGCCAAGATCCTGCAGGGCCCAGGCATAAGCCTGAACGGTGCGCTGCGGATTGGCGTGGCCGCCAAACCGGTAGTGAACCCCGCCGAAGCAGTTGTCGCCCGCCAGCGGCACGGCGTCCTGAACTTGCTTGACGTCGAGCACTTCGACCGGATGCCCCAACCGCCGGTGCCGCTCGGCGACGAAGCGGTATTGCTCCCACTGGCGCTCGCTCATCGCAATGATGATGCGTTCTTTCCGGTGCTCGGTCGGATAGCCCAGCAGCTCGTCCATCTGCGGCCACAGGCGGTGCTCTTCTTCGAACAGCGGGCTTTGGTAGTGCGAGGCTCCGCCGCCATTGCGGCCCGATGCTTCCCAGCCGACGATGCCCTTGTCGACCACGGTAACTTTGACGCCCGACCTTGCGAGCCACCAGCCCGCGCTCAGCCCGGTAACCCCGCCGCCGACGATGACAACCTCCGCGCCGCTCATTCGTACATTCCGGTGTAGAGCATCGCGCGGTGCTCATCCTCGTGCGGGGTTCCGATGTCCTCGACCGGCACCCACTGGGTCGGGATGCCGAACCAGACATCCCATGCGGCGCTCATCGCTTCGCTCTCATGCCAATCGGCCATGATCTTGAGCGGTATGGGGCGCACGGGCGCGCGGTGGGTGGCAAGCGGGATCGTGCCGAACGGCCGGTCCGCCGCGATCGCCAGCAGCATCGCGACCTGGTCTCGGCAGCGGCGGCCCTGGCACACCCCCATCCCGGCGCGAGTCAGTCGTTTGATCTGATCGGGATTGGCCGGGCCATCGACGAGCAGCGTTTCAAGCGAGCGAGCGCACATCGGGGCGGGGCGCGCGAGATAATTGGGCGGCTGGACACCCAATAGATCGGCGCGGGTCACTTCCTCGCACTGGCAGACGATCGTATCGTCGGCGCTGACGTCTGAGAGTGCGCGGACCCAGTCCATCCGGTAGGCGATGTGATCGAACCCGGTGTCGGCGAGCCCAGCGCAGCTGCCGACCGCCGATACGGTTTCCTCACCCGCGGGGATGTAGCCGCCGCGCGTGGCAATGAGCGTGCGCGGGCCGTGCATCGCGTCAACCAGTTCGATCGACGGCACCAGCCCAACCGCCATGCAGATCGTATCGCACAGGATCACTTCTCCCGAGGACAGTGTCGCCGCTTCGACTCCCTCGATCCCACCTTTGGCCAAAGCGATGGTCTGGCCGCAGTGGATCGCAATCCCTGCGGCGGCCACCTGCGCGACCAGATCGGCGGAGCCTTGCGGCGCATCCCGCACTTCGACCAGCCCTGCCACTTTAAGCCCGCGATCATGCGCGAGCAGCGCGCTCTCCAGCGCCAGATCGTGCGATCCCAGCACCAGTACGCGCCTCCCGGCAAAGGCATCGTATCGGGTCAGCAGCATCCGCAGCGCGGCTGCGCCCATCACCCCGGGCTGGTTCCAGCCGGGAAAGGCCAGCGCCAGATCGCGCGCGCCGGTGGCCAGCACGATCCGCTCAAACCCGACCAGCCATGATCTGCTTGCATCTGCCAGGCCAACCACCTGTTCGGGCAAGCTCGAAACCCCGGGTCCATTGCGATAAACCCCCCAGGCGCTGGTCCCGAGCAGGACCTCGACCCCGGCTTCCATCGCCTGTTCCAGCGCGGGCGCGCTCATGAAGATCGCCTCGAGCATCCGCTCGCTGTTCTGGGTCGCAGCGGTCATCCTTCCGCCAAAATAGAGCGGCACATCGTTGCCCATCAGCGCCCCGGAGACGGGATTCTCATCGACGAGCAAGACTGAGGAACCTGCCGTAGCCGCCGCGATGGCAGCCGCTGTTCCGCTGCACCCCGCGCCCACCACGACAACGTCATAGCGCGCGTCCGGCGCACTTCTCGTCCCATTGATCGCGCACAGATCGGTGCCGGCAAAATTGAGTTCCATCACACCGCGTCCAAAGCCTGAGCGAGATCCGCAATGAGATCATCGATATGTTCCAGTCCGACCGAAAGGCGCATCGTGCCATCGGTGATACCCCCGGCGCCCCGCTGCTCGGGCGGAACCGCGTAATGCGTGGTGCTGGCCGAGTGACAGATCAGCGTTTCCGATCCGCCCAGGCTGACCGCCAGCTTCATCAGCCGCAGCCGGTCGAGCATCCGGAACGCCTCTGCCTCGCCGCCATGCAGGTGGAACGAAAATGTCGATCCGGCGGCCTTGCACTGCCGGTCATAGACTTCGCGTTGGCGACTGCCTTCGGGCAGGAAGCCGAGATAGGTGACGCCCGCCACCTTGGGGTGGTCGCGCAGGAATTCTGCCACGCCGCGCGCATTGGCCATCGCCCGCTCGGTCCGCACATGGACCGATTCAAGGCTCCGCAGCACCAGCCATGAGGTATAGGGATCGAGGTGATTGCCCCAGGTGGTGCGCATCATTCGCAAACTGTCGATCAACTCGCGCCGACCGGTAATCCCGCCCGCCAGCAGGTCGCTATGGCCGCCGCAATATTTGGTCAGCGAGGTCAGGCACAGATCGACGCCCAGCTCGATCGGACGCTGCGCAAACGGGCCGAGCAGCGTGTTATCGACCACCACCAGCGGGCGGTGCCCCTGTCGCTCGCCGACTTCATCGGCGATCCGCGCCATCAGCGCCAGATCGACGATTGCAGCGGTGGGATTGGCGGGGGTTTCGGCGATAATCAGTTTGAGCGGACCCCTGGCCATCGCCGTTTCTGCGGCAGCGCGCACGTCCGCCTCGTCGGTGCCATCGAGATAGGCGGCTGCATGGCTGCCGTATTGCGGTATGATCGTGTTGTAGAGCATGTCCACCCCGCCATAGATCGGGCGGCCGTGGATCACGCTGTCGCCGGGGCGTAGATATGTCAGCGCGATCGACGAGTGGGCAGCCATGCCGCTGCAGAACGCCGCACCCGCCTCGGCCCCGTCGATCGCCGCGAGCCGCGCCTCAAGGATGTCGAGCCCGGGATGGCCGAGCCGCGAATAGATGTGGTTGCTCTGCCCGACCTGCGGCCCGGTACCATCGAAGTAGGCCTCATGCACATCCTTGGCGTGCTGCGCCGAAGGATAGACGAAGGTCGAGGTCATGTAGATCGGGGCCTTGACCGATCCCGAGGCAGACTGCGGATCATAGCCAAAGGCTACGGCCAACGTCTCCGGTCTGAGTCCGGTGGGCGGATCAATCGACATGGGCAGCAATGTACGCGCCGGCCTTGTCGCAATACCAGTCGGTAAAGCGCTGGGCGAGCATTTCGGCGTCCTGCGAGTACGGCCCCGGGGTATAGCCGGGGCTGTTGACGCCAAGCTGGTTGTTTTCGGCCAGCCATTTGTCCTGACCATTGGTCCGGGTCCACAGATCGGTCAGTTGATCCAGGTGGTAATCGACCCCCTCCACGGCATCCTTGTGGACCAGCCATTTGCTGAACACATGAGTCTCGCACGGTCCGACGGGCATGGCGCTGAACATGAAAGTGTGATCGGCGGCGGCGTGGGCAAATACATGCGGATCGATCGCCCAGCGCATCGAACCCAGATCGCCGCCATCGATATCGCACATCAGCTTTTTGGACAGATGCTGCCCATCGCCCGAGATCGAAACGCAACCCTCGTTGAGCGCAAACCGCGCCAACTGCCACCAATCCCCCTCTACCGGCGTCTGGGCCAGACCGTTGCGATCCATCCGCGCGACAAAAGCGGCGTTGCGAGCGTCTTCGCCAGCGTCGAAGTGCTTCGACATGCCGACCGGGAAGGTCGTGGAAAGTTCGGGATGCCCGGTGGCGCAGTGATAGCACTCGCGTGCATTCTCCATCACCAGCTTCCAGTTGGCATAGTCCACCAGCACCGCCGATGCAGCCAGCTTGGCATCCTTGAAATTATGCGGTGCGGCGTAGGCGGCGAACTTTTCGGCGAAATCCGCGATTGGCGGCGGGGTTTCGGCCAGACACACGAAAACCGCCCCAACGACGCATTCGATCCCCACCGGCTTCAGCCCATGTTCGCCCTTGTCGAACCCGTCGGGCATCCGCCCGGCCGCCAGCAACGAGCCATTCAGATCGTAGGTCCAGCGGTGATAGGGGCAGACCAGCCGCGCTGCCGCGCCATGGCCCGGCTGGCACAACACCGAACCGCGGTGGCGGCAACTGTTGTGGAAAGCGCGGACCTCACCTTGTCGATCGCGGGTGATCAGCACCGGCCATTTGCCGACCATCAGCGACAGATAGCTCCCGGGCTTGGGCAGTTCGCACTCGAACCCGGCCATCAACCAGCTCTGACCGTAGATCGCCGTCATATCGAACTCGAAGGCGCGCGGATCGGTATAGAGGCCCTGCGGCAGCGTGTGGCCAGCGCGGCGCGCGGCGAACTGCCGGGCAACCCATGCCAGGTCGGACATTCGGCAGTCTCCCCGCAACCTCTCGTCCCATGTGACCGAGTGCGAGCGCTGGACAAGATCAACTTTGGCATATGCCTATCTCAAAATGTCAGTCTATCTGGCGAGCGACGGCGAAGCGGCCTGTCGGGTGCGGGAAACCGCGGCGGCTGGTTCCACGAAAGGCAGGATCATCGCGAACAAGGCTGCCATGAACCGACGCTGGCTTCCGCTGAATGCGCTGCGGGCATTCGAAGCCGTTGGCCGGCATCTCAGCTTCACCGGCGGGGCGGCGGCGCTGTCGGTTTCGCAAAGCGCGGTGAGCCGCCACGTCGGTGCCCTGGAGCGCCTGCTTGGCAAGCAGCTGTTCGACCGCGAAGCGGGCCGCTTGGCGCTGACCCTGTCGGGCGAGGAGCTACTGGCCGTCGTGTCCAAGTCGCTCGAGCGGATCGAGCAGACGATGAACGCCATCCGCGATGAGAACAACCCGGGGCGGGCGATGCGGCTGCATGTGCCGCCGTCGCTGCTCCACCAGATGTTCATGCCGATGCTGGGCGATTTTCGGCGCGACCATCCTGAATTCCGGATCGACCTGTCGAGCGCCAATGTCACCGGCCTGCCACCGACCGAGCTGGACATGGCGATCGTCTATGACCGGCCCAATATCGACGACCGGATCACCGATCTGTTGTGGATGGTCCGCGTCGCACCGCTGTGTTCGCCCCAAACCGCTGCGGCGGCAGAGGGAAAATCGCTGGAAGAGTTCCTTTCCAGTCAGGAGCTGCTTCACCTCAAGCTCGACAGCCAGCCCCGCGATCTGCTGTGGGGCGATTATCTGCGACGCAACGCGATTCCCCTGCCGACGCCAGGCGGACTGGCTTTCGATACGGCGATTGCCTCGGCAAAATATGCCATGACTTCGGGCGGGGTCATGCTGGGGGATGTCGACATGTTTGCCGCGGAAGTGGCCGCCGGACAGCTCGTCATGCCCTACGATGCGGTGATCGAGGACGGCTATGCCTACTACCTGAAACTCCACGCCGACGATCTGGCCGATCCCGCCATCGCGGCATTCCGTAGCTGGCTGATCAGCCGGTTTGGGGCCCTGCGTTCAAAAAATGCGTGAGGAAGCGGCCGCGGGCTCGCCCGTGCCCTCCACCGCAACGCAGAGCTCGAGATGGCCAACAAGACGATGAAGTCTGTGAGCGGTCAGACCCGAGACGATACCCTCGCCGGGTACACCGCGACGGCCAACCAGAGGACCCTCGCGGACAGTGCCATCGACACGCTATCGAAGCGGGAGCTGTCTAACCTTGGTTTTGGGGTTAGACACCAGACAGCAAATAACGATTAGTTTTCAATGCTATCATCTGAAAAATGGCTCCCCGAGTTGGACAAAACAACCCGTGCAATTTCAACCGGTTAGACAAAATTCCAAGCCTATTTGCAGGTACGTGATCCTGCGGGGTTTGGAGTGAAATGTCTAGCAAATCGAACGGTTGAAGACATGATTATTGGTCTTCGATCAGCTCCTCATCATCCTGAACTGCCGTAGGACGGGAAAACCCCCACTGTTCCAAATGCCCTGCGAAAAAAGCTTCGCGCTCGGCGATAAAATCATAATATTCCTGTCGGGTCTTGTTCGGCTTCATCAGGATATCGAAGGCCGCGCTGGTGATACCGTGGGCACGGTATATTTCTCTTGCTGCTGCCTCTGACCCGAGTGCCTCAATTGCCATGTTGATCTGAATTGCCGGATCGAGATGCAAGAAGCTCACGTTTGTCGTGGTTTCGACGAACATTATGTTGAGAGCTAGATCGGACTTGTCGGTCGATTTGTCCCAGCCCGGAAGCGACGGAACGAACCGACTCGGGAAAATGTGGTGCTTCGAGGACGTGCGCTTTTCTGAACCCACGCCAACGGGGCAGTTTGTGAGTGGGTCACGAATGTCCCTGGCGTGCGGATTCCGAATTGATGCCGCCCGCCATTCCGAGGAATTCCCGCCCGGGATTCCGAACTGATCCCGCCCACCA
>JAUYQH010000181.1 GCA_030697365.1 Novosphingobium sp.
TGGTGGCTGTCGTCGAGGCTGGCGGTATCCGCCGAATCCTCGACCACGGTGCCCGACGCGGTGGTGTCGGCGGCGACGATCGTCACCTCATCGTTGGTCCCGGTGATGGTGATGGTGACGGTCGAGCTCGACGCCGCCCCGTGCTGGTCCTCGATCGAATAGCTGACAACGACATGCTCGGTCACGCCCACCGCCAGGTGGTCGAAGTCGGTGCCCGGATCGAACACCACCTGGTTGGCAACCACGCTCGCCGTGCCCTTGCCGGACGGCGCGGCAGTACTCGTCACCGTCAGCACCGCGCCATCGTCAACGTCCGTGTCGTTCGCCAGCACGGCTATCGTCAGCGTCTCGTTCTCATGGCCCGCCGCCGTGTCCGCAACCGCCACCGGCGCGTCGTTGGTCCCGGTCAAATTGACACTCACCCGAGCCCAGCTCAGCGTGCCGTTGCCGAGCTTGATCGCGTAAGTGAAACTGTCAGAGATAATTTCGCCGGAGTTCAACGAATCGACGTCGCGCACATCACCTTGGCCATCCAACAACTGGTATTCGATCTTTCCCTTGATGATGCGGATTTGATGGCCGCGAGCCGTAGGCTGCCAAGTGCTAAAGTTTGAATTGGTCAGCAGGTCCGTTTGGCTCAAATCAGAGATCTGATTGCCGTACCCATCATCGATCGAAAACAGCGACTTGGCCTTCCCGCCAAGGTCGTTCGCCATCACATCCAGCGTGAGGATGTCATAAGCCTGATTGTAAAGCTCGGAGTGAGCCAGAAGGTAATCTTCGATATAAGAGTAGCTGTCCGTTCCAGCCTGCGGCGTGTTGGTGAACGACGACGTGCTACCGCCCGCTTCAGGCAAGCTACCCATAGCAAAAACCCCCGAGAGCCGCCCGATCCCGCAGGCAGCGATATGAGATGGAGAACCCGCATTCCGTTCACGACCGTTAACGAATCGGCAACCGGGTTAACTACGTCACTTGCGCGGCCTCGTAAGAAAATCAAGCGTTATAAAGTTTTACGGCCCGAGGTGACCCATATTCGGACATATGTGTCAACTAACTACAACTCAAATTCAACTCGAGGATTGTTTTGCAAGCCGCCCGCCAAAGGGCCCCTGGCCGTCGTTTGTCAGTCGAGCCCAGCCGAAATTTGCTTCGCCAGCGACGGTTCGCCCTTCGCCTGTGTCACCATCACGAACAGGCACTGGCCAGCACTGCGCAATGCCCAGTGGCGACCGACCAAACCCTTTTCCTGTTCGCCCGGATCGCTGGCCAGATGCGCTCCCTTGTGCTCGACTACAAACAGCCGCCCGTCGTCAACTCAGCCACAAAGTCGGGAAAGAAATTGCCCCCGGCCAAGGGCAGCAAAAAGGCGTGCTGCCCTTGATCGCCGTTGCGAACCCAATGCCGCACGGCTGGCATGGTATCGAGCGCCTGCGCGCATTCGAGTTCGTCGCCCGTTCATCTTGCCGACGCGCGAATAGTAGCAGCGAGTAGGGGTCCAGGCCCCTTCGTAAAAAGGCCGTCGCCGGGCTCACCAGCGGATCGAAGCGAACGGCTGCGTCCGGCGTGACCACGACTTCATCGGGTAGGCGGCTAAGCGACCTTCGCCAGCAATGCGCGGGCGAGAATGACGGCGTCGGGATCGACCGCCGACGCGCGCGTTACTCCCGCCGTACGGATCAACTCGCCCTGCCGGTGAACGGGGACGTTTCCATAGCTCGTCAGCGTCGTCATCATATCGGCATGGCCAAGATTCTGCGACCATGCCTTGAATTCCTCGATAGTCAGATTGAGGGATTGGCCATAGCGAACCAGCATGTCGCGGAAGCTGTGGGGATTGTAGTACGCCAGCCCAGCCGCCGCGAAGGCCCGGCGGAACACCGCGTTGATCGGCTGGGTCGTGCTCCAGCCGCTGCGCGACAGGCCAGCCGCAAAAAAGCACCCGGTTTCGTCCAGCTCGGTTTGCGTTTGCGGGAATAGCGGATCGTCACGGCCACAGGTATGATCGCGCTCCAACTCGGCAACCCAATCGCGCACGATCGCCAGCGCCTCGTCGCCGATCGGCATGAACCAGGTGCGAAAAGTCTTGGCGAATTTGGTCCGCACCGTCCGCGCATCCTGCTCGACATAGCCTTCCTCGATGTTGACGTGCTCCAGCCGGAACGAAGCCAGCGCGCCGACCCGCGCCCCGGTCAAGGCTGCGAACGCCACCAGCGCCCGGTCGCGCCGCTCCAGCGCAGTGTCGGCTGGCATCGCGTCGAGCACGCGATGCACATGGGCGAGCGTCGGGACACGCTTTTCACGCTTGGCGCGGGCAATCGAAACGTCCTTGTCGCTCAGGTTGAAATAGTCCGCGTCGGCATAGGCAATATGCGATTTTAAGCCGGGCAGGTGCGCCAGCCAGAAGAAGAACGCGCGCAGATCGCGCAGCGTCGAGAGCATGGTCGCCTTGCTGATACGCTCGCCCGTGCGGACGTTGACCGCCTTGGCCAGCTTGGCCTTGAACGCGACCGCCTGCGCGCGGTGAAACCGCTTGAAGTCGCGCGCCTTCGTCGAATCCTCAAACCGGGCAAGCGACTTCGCCACGCCGTCGATAGTCGCCGTGTCGCGCCCCATCGCCTGCTCCAGATAGCCGAAATAATCGTGCTTGATCCGCTCGTTCGCGCCGTTGGGTTTCGTCATGTCGTCGCACACCTTTTAGAGTCACAATTCAGGGAGGGCGGGGAACGGCCCTTTAGGCGTGGTTGGCCTTCCGCGAATTGAATGGTCCGACCGGGCAGAATCGAGGCCAGCGCGGACTTACGGGCGCGGCGGTGCATGGTGGTTCCGCATGTCGCGCAGCTCGTCCGGATGTTGCCTGACAGGATGTTGATCGCCACGAACTCTACCGGGCCAGGCGCGGGCCGCTGCGGTGCCCTGCAACGGAAGCAATAGAGCGAGCCAGCCGGGCAAGGCCGCTTGCGACTGGCCTTGCGGCTCGACAGGAACGCGCGGATCGCCGTGCCGTGGAACATGATGGGACGTTCGTCGTCGAGCGACTTCAACCCGGCGCTCTGCCAGTGCCGCACCGTGTTCTTGTGAACGCCGCAACACGCCGCCAACTCGCCGATTTTGTAGCTGCGATTCTGCTTGATCCGCCGGGGATCGACCTGCTGCGCGGGCATGGCCCTAACCCTCGCCCGCGACCAGCCGCCGGATCGATTCCGCCCGAATCAAGGTGCGTCGCCCGAACTTGAAGGCATCCAGCCGCTTGTCGGCGATCATTGTGTAAATCGACGTGCGCCCAAGGCTGAGCGCCCGCGCGGTTTCGTTGATCGAATAGGCCAGTTTATCCATGAGAAAGCAGCTCCATTGCCGCTGGCGGTGTTCCAGCGTGCACGGGCGATTATCGGCGGAATGGCTTGCTTCGGCGCGCGGAAAGGTTCGGAAAGGTTCGCTAACTCAGGCGCTGGACTCAATTTTCTGCCAGATAGCGCGTGCCCTGTCCGTCACAGCGGTCTGGCCAACGTCGATGCCTTTGGCCGTTAGCCAAGCAAACATCGCTTTCGAAATGTCGGCTTGCTTGCTCGGCTGAAGGTCGCCGTTATAGAGCTGGAACGCGATTTCGGCCCACATCGCGTCCCAGTGCGCGGCGAGTGGTTTGCCCCCCTTGTTCTTTGGCGCAACCGATGTTTCGGGTGGTGCGATTATCCTTGCGAGGGGCGTACCGGCGCGCGGTTCGGTAAATGAAAATCTATGAATTTCGAGCTGGCGTCGCCAACGGACCTGCGCCTCGACAAAGAGATTCTTGGCTGCATTCTCGACGCTTATCATCGACACCCGCGCCTTTCCCGCAGTCGCCTTGTCTTTGACCTCATCAAATTCGGCGACCAGAAACGCATCAAAGCGGGCCAAACAATCGGCGATCAGCGCAAAAGCCTCAGGCTCTTTTGAAACCGCCGCCACAGCATCGGTTAGCTTGGCGATCAGATTGCCAGCTTCTGCTTCGAAGAGCCTGACTGCTACGCGGATCGTCGCTCCCGATTGCAACACCCCTCTCGCCGCGTGATCCGCATAGAGCGCACGCTTGCCACCCAAGACTGCCTTTCGCGCCAAATCGTCAGCGTCATCGGTCAGCAGACGAATTTGCGCGCGTGATGCCCCGTCCATAGGAGCAGGATCGATCCATCAAGATCGAGAGTCTAGCCCCGCGGAGAATTTACCCCGGATCAATTGAACGTTCCCCTCTCGTTTGCCTCAAATCCGGGTGATCGATCTACCATTGCCCCAGCGTGCGTTCGATGGGAGGCCGGGGTGGCATTTGTTGTATGCGCTGGGCAGGGTAGACGCCCTCGCGCGAAAGCCGGGTGCGGTCATTTTGTCCCGGCAATCGGATCGGCCGGGCGACTCTGCATGGGCACGTTGCAATGCGTGGGCAATGCGCACCGTCTCGTCCTAAAAAGGCTGGTAGAATAAGCACTTACCGACATCGCGCATTGCCCGCGCATGGTAAAGGTGGCGCGCATTGCTGGCGCATGGGAAACGACATTGCCGGGTTATCGAATGATTTCAGTGATATGAATGCCGGTTTCGCCGGGTAGGGTGTGCAACCATATTTCGACCCCGCTTGCCGATTGCAATCTCGAAGCTGTTTGCGTGATCATCGGCGAGAGTCCGGTGGGACGGGCGGCTATGCGCTGCGGACGAAGGGAAAAACTTCGGCCCCCTTGCGCAGCGCATCGAGGTGATCGCTCCACCATTGCGCCATTTCCACCCGTTCCTGCCAGTGTGCGCCCCGGTGATAGGCGGCTCGCACCTTGTCGCTATCGCCATGCGCCAGCGCGCGCTCGATGGCGTCGGGATGCCATTTGCCGCATTCGTTCAAGAGCGTTGACGCCATCGCGCGAAAGCCGTGCGCGGTCATTTCGTCGCTGGCATAGCCCATCCGCCGCAGCCCGGCGTTAATCGTGTTTTCGCTCATTGGCCGGGTGCGGGTGCGGATCGAGGGGAACACATAGCCGCTCGGCCCTGTTACTTCTCGCACATCGCGGATCAGCGCGAGGGCTTGCCGCGATAACGGCACATGGTGCGGCTTGCGCATCTTCGTCTTCCCCGCCGGGATCGTCCACAGTGCCGCGTCCAGATCGATTTCGCACCAGTCGGCATGGCGTAGCTCGCCGGGGCGGACGAACACATGCGGGGCGATCTGCATCGCCAGCTTGGTATGGCCCTGCCCATCATAGCCATCGATGGCGCGCAACAGCTCCCCGACGCGGCCGGCCTCGGTGATCGCCCCGTAATGGGTGACGGTGGGGGCCGTCAGTGCGCCGCGCAGATCGCGCGTGGGATCGGATGCCAGCCGGGCCGTCGCCACCGCATAGCGAAACACGGAGCTGGCCAGTTGCAGCGTGCGCCGGGCGCTTTCCAGGTTGCCCTTGTCTTCGATTCGCCGGATCGCCGTCAGCACGTCGGCGGGTTCGATCTCGTTGATCGCCAAACGGCCAATCGGCGCGTCCAATAGCGAAAGCAGGTATTCGCTCCGGCTGGCGGTTGCCGGTGCCCATGCCTTTGCGCCATCGCGCCGCCGCTTGGCGCAATACTCCTTCGCGATGGCGGTAAACGTGTTGCCCGCGTCGATCCGCGCACGCACCTTGTCGCGCTGTTTCTCGCGCGAAGGGTCTTTGCCAGCGGCGACCAGTTCGCGCGCTTCGTCGCGGCGCTTGCGGGCGTCGCTCAGGCTCACTTCTGGATAGGTGCCGAAACCCAGCTTCTTCTCCCGCCCATCGATCCGGTACTTCAGTCGCCAGAGTTTTCCCCCGGACGGCTGGACCAGCACGAACAGGCCAAGCGCATCGGCCAGCTTGTAGGGCTTGGGGCGAGCCTTCGCGTTCCGAATCGCGATGTCTGTCAGAGCCATGTTTTCCGCCGCTTTCGCCCAATGTGGCCCCCATCTTGGGGGCCACTCGCATTGGCCTCCAGCGCGTGGCCCCCACAATGGCCCCCAGCGAAGGGTGGCTTTGAGTGAACGTCCTTGAACGTCAGCGGCCTGTCCAGCGCCTGATTACCGGGGTTTTTGGGGGTTTGTCCAGTCGAATGCGAACGTCGGCGGACATGAAGTTGGAGCGGGTAGCGGGAATCGAACCCGCCTAGCTAGCTTGGAAGGCTAGTGCATTACCACTATGCTATACCCGCGCCCGACCGTCCTATAGGGATCACGGCGCGCGGTGGTCAATGTCCGGGGAAATCGACCAGCGCATCGACCTCCAGCCCCGCCTTACGCAGTTTCGCCGCACCGCCGAGGTCGGGCAGGTCGATCACGAACAGCGCGTGACTGACCGCAGCGCCCGCCTGGCGGAGCAGCGCGGCGGTGGTCAGCGCGGTGCCGCCGGTGGCGATCAGGTCGTCGATGATGACCACCTTCTGGACCGGCAGGACCGCGCCGGGATCGATCTCGAGTCTGTCGGTCCCGTATTCGAGCGCATAGTCGATTCCGATCGCCGGGACGGGCAGCTTGCCGGGCTTGCGCACCAGCAGGAAGCCGAGGCCGAGCTGCGCCGCGACCGCCGCGCCGAAGATGAACCCGCGCGCCTCCATCCCCGCGACCAGTTCGGCACCCGAAGCCTCGGCGCGCTGGGCGAGGTGGCCGACGCACGCGGCGAAGCCCTCGCCGTGGCCGATCAGCGTGGTGATGTCGCGAAACAGGATGCCCGGCTGGGGGAAGTCGGGGACGGTGCGGATCAGCGCGCGCAGTTCGGCGGGGGTCATGCCAGACGATCCTCGATGCTCGACAGCGATCGTCGCCGACCGACGACTAGAGCAGGGGCGCGGCCGTCATCGGTCGCGTTTGAACAGTTCGTGCAACACGCGGCGTACACCCCTCTGCGCGAGGCTGTCTTGCGGAGTTTTCAAACCGACCAGACTGCGCCCGAACGATTCTGCTGAAAAGGGGCTCTTCCACAACGGTCGCTCGACGGGTTCGTCCCGACCGTTGCGCGCATCGGCGATGGTTTCGGCGATCAGATACAGCCAGTTCGACATGGAGAGCCTCCTTCGAACCGCCTTCTAGCCCTCGATACCCTAGTAAAAGGTTGCGACGATCGAGCGTGCGCGGCTCGCCCGATGCAGCCTCAGTGCTTCTTGTCGCGCCAGACGTTCTGGTAGGCAAGGTAAGCCAGCCCGGTCAGTACGATCAGGAACAGCAGCACCGGCCAGCCGGTCTGGTGGCGCTTGGCGAGCTTGGGTTCGGCGGTCCAGACGAGGAACGCAGAAACGTCCTTGGCCATCTGGTCGACCGTGGGCTGCGGGTTGCCCTCGCCGTATGTCACTTGACCCGGCCCCGACAGCGGCGGCGCCATCGCGAGGTTGAGGTTGGGGAAATAGGGGTTGTAGTGCAGCCCCGGCCCGGTCTTGGAATCGGGGAACTCCTTGAGCAGCTTTGCGGGCTGCGCCTGGTAGCCGGTGAGCAGCGAATAGACATAGGCGGCGCCATCGTGGCGGGCCTTGGCCATCAGCGACAGGTCGGGCGGGATCGCGTTGTTGTTCGCGGCGCGCGCGGCGATGTCGTTGGGATAGGGCTTGGGGAAATAGTCGATCGCAAGGCCCGGGCGGGTGTTCGCCTCGCCGGTGTTGGGATCGACCCCGGGGACCTGGAAGCTTGCGGCGATCGCCTTCACTTCGGCCTCGTTGTAGCCGAGCTGGGTCAGATCGCGGAACGCGACGAGGCGCAGCGAATGGCACGCCGCGCAAACTTCCTTGTAGACCTGGAAACCGCGCTGGATCTGCTGGTTGTCAAACTTGCCGAACACCCCGTCGCTGGCCAGCGCGAGGTGCTTGGGATGCTTGTAGAACTCGTGCTCCGCGGTGGGCGAAGCCGGTTCGGTAATCGCGGTGTAGGCGCCGGTGGCCAACGACCACGACAAGGCCGCCACGAAGAACAGGCCTGCGAGGATCCCGAAGATACGAACCATGGGCTTTGCTCTTGTCCTAGTTTCGGCGTCAGGCGGCGGGGGCTGGGGCGGAACCGGGAGGTGCCAGCACCGCCTTGTCATCCTTGCCCAGCACCGCCTCGGTGATCGAGAACGGCATCGGTTCGGGCCGTTCGATCGACGAGACGATCGGCAGGATGATCAGGAAGTGCGCGAAGTAATAGATCGAGGCGATCTGGCTGATCATCACATAGGGTTCTTCGGCGGGCAGCCCGCCCATCCAGCCCAGGATGAACACGTCGACCAGCAGCAAGTAGAAGAACTTGCGGAACAGCGGCCGGTACTTGCCCGAGCGAACCGGCGAGGTGTCGAGCCAGGGCAGGAAGAACAGAAGCAGGATCGCGCCGAACATCGCCATCACGCCCATCAGCTTGGCGGGGATGAAGAAGAAGTCCGCGGTGAACGCGCGCAGGATCGCGTAGAACGGCCAGTAGTACCATTCGGGCACGATGTGCGCGGGCGTGCTCAGCGGGTTGGCCGGAATGTAGTTGTCCGGGTGACCGAGCCAGTTGGGCGCGAAGAACACCATGAACGCGAACAGGATCAGGAACACGCCCAGTCCGAACCCGTCCTTGGCGGTGTAGTACGGGTGGAACGGCACAGTGTCGCTCTCGCTCTTGACCTCGACCCCGGTGGGGTTCGACGAACCCGGAATGTGCAGCGCCCAGATGTGGAGGATGATCACCGCGGCGATCACGAACGGCAGCAGGAAGTGGAGCGAGAAGAACCGGTTGAGCGCGGCGTTGTCGGGCGCAAACCCGCCGAGCAGCCATTCCTGCAGCGGCGTGCCGATCAGCGGGATCGCGCTGAACAGCCCGGTGATGACTTTGGCCCCCCAGAAGCTCATCTGCCCCCACGGCAGGACGTAGCCCATGAACCCGGTGGCCATCATCAGCAGGTAGATGACCACGCCGAGCAGCCAGATCATCTCGCGCGGGGCCTTGTACGAACCGAAGTACAGCCCGCGGAACATGTGGATATAGACCACCACGAAGAACATGCTGGCGCCGTTGGCGTGGCCATAGCGCAGCAGCCAGCCCCAGTTGACGTCGCGCATGATGTGCTCGGTCGAATCGAACGCGACCAGCGCGTTGGGCGCATAGTGCATCGCCAGGATCACCCCGGTGAGGATCTGCACGACCAGCATGAACCCGGCGAGCACGCCGAAATTCCAGAAGTAGTTGAGGTTGCGCGGCACCGGATAGCCCGCGCCGACCGCGTTGTAGACGAAGCGCGGCAATGGCAGCTTCTCGTCGAGCCAGCGCATCAGCGGCGCCTTCGGCTGGTAGTGGTTAGCCCAGGGGAAGCTCATCGCGGGGGTATCCTCAGCCGATCTTCACGACGGTGTCGGAATTGAACACGTATTCCGGCACTTCCAGGTTCGTGGGGGCGGGACCTTTGCGGATCCGCGCCGCGGTATCGTAGTGCGAGCCGTGGCAGGGGCAGAAATAGCCGCCGAATTCGCCCTTCACCTCGCCCGCAGCCGCGCCCAGCGGAACACAGCCGAGATGAGTGCAAACGCCCATCGTGATCAGCCAGTTCTCCTTGCCCGGCTTGGTCCGCTGGCCGAGCGTTTCTGGATCGCGCAGGCTATCGACGCTGACCTTGCGCGCCTCGGCCATCTCGGGCGGGGTGAGGTTGCGGATGAACACCGGCTGCTTGCGGAACACCGCCTTAATCGACTGGCCCGGCTGGATCGAGGCGATGTCGATCTCGACCGAGCTTTCGGCAAGAACGTCGGCCGATGGCGCCATCTGGCTGATCAGCGGATAGAGCGCCGCAACCCCGCCGATGCCGGCGAACGAAACCGCGGCGATATTGATGAAATCGCGCCGCCGCACTCCGTCATCAGCGCCGTCTGGGGCACCGCCCCCGGTCTCCGGGTTCGGCGTTTCGATAATCGCCTCTTGTGCCATTCGAAACCCTTACTGCTGCAATCGCCGTCGCTGCATTCGGCCACCGGGCGGTGACCGGCCCCTTTGTCTGATCCGTCAAAGCGCGCCAGGATGCCCCCCGCCGCCTTGCGGCAAGACCGCGCCCGTTCGTGGCGTGGACCCCCGCTTGGCGGGCCTGATAGACACGGGCGCAGCGCTTGCCAACAGCATTTTCGATGGATCAGAACCCGGCCGCTTCGGGCCAGCGTTCGGCGGCCAGCCCCATCACCTTGAACAGCGCGCCCATCTGCCCTTCGCCAATCAGCCGGTCGCGCGCAGACAGGATCGCAGCGGCATGCTCGGGGGCGAAAGCCGCGAGGTTTTCGGCGCGGGCCTCGATCCCCAGCCCGCGCAGGAAATGACCCTGGGGAACCGTGCCCAGCCAGCGCACCCCGCGCGACTGCGCGATGCGGGCGAGCGCCGCAAAATCGACGTGCGCGGTGAGGTCGGCCTCGCCCGGGGCGGCGAACGGGTCGAGCTTGCGGTGCGCGCGCACCGCCTGGAGCGTGCTGCCGAGCTGGGCCTGGCCGGACCCGTAATCGATGAACAGCGCCGCCCCGCCCTGCGCCGCGAGCCGCCCGGCCACCTCATGGATCGTCGCAGCGGCCGCGGGAGACGTCTCGACGATCGCGCCCTCGGGCGCCTCACGGAACTCATCGGGGAGCGCTGCGTCCATCGGCTGCGATCCGGCCACGAACACGAAGCGCTGGCCATCATGGCCGACCATCCGCTCGCGCCAGCCTTCGCCCGTGCGGACGAGCTGGCGGACGGGCAGCGCATCGAGAAATTCGTTGGCGACGATCAGCAGCGGCCCCAGCGCGGGCAAAGTCGAGAGGTCGTGATGCCATTGGGCCGTGGGATGCAATTCGAGCTGACGCGCCTTGAGCGCGGCGCTGGTCTCGACGAAATGGACGCGCGGGGTCAGTCCAAAGCGCTTGGCGGCGAGCAGCGAGTCGCGCGCCAGCGTGCCCCGCCCGGGGCCAAGCTCGACGTAGTGGACCGGCTCGTCGCGGCCGGCGCGAATCCACATGTCGGCCAGCCACAGCCCGATCAGCTCGCCGAACATCTGGCTGATCTCGGGCGCAGTGACGAAATCGCCGGCGGTGCCCAGCGGGTCGCGCGTGCCATAATAGCGCGCGTTGCTCTCCGCCATGAAGTGGGCGACGCTGATCGGTCCGGTCGCGGCGATCAGGCGGGCGAATATCGCGGTGAGCGAATCGCCGCCCGGCTCGCTCATGCGGGAACGGCGGCCCCGCTGCCCAGTCGCGGGCGCAGCAGGCCGCGGATCAGGAAGAACAGCCCCACCGCCATCAGCGGGATCGTCAGCCACTGGCCCATCGACAGCCCAGTGCGTTGCGCGAATTCGAGCAGCTGGGCATCGGGCTCGCGGAAGAACTCCATGGAGAAGCGGGCCAGCGCGATCCCGAAGGCGAACGTTCCGACCAGCACGCCGGGCCGCCAGCGTGCATCGGTACGCCAGAACAGCCACAGCAGCACCACGATCAGCGCGAGCCCCTCGGTTCCTGCCAGATAGAGCTGGCTGGGATGGCGCGGCAGGTCGCCCGCGCCGGGAAAGACCATCGCCCACGCCACGCGGCTTTCCGCGACGCGGCCCCACAACTCGCCGTTGACGAAGTTGGCCAGCCGTCCGAACAGCATCCCGAACGGCACGCACACCGCGACGTAATCGCACAGACGCAGGAACGGGATCTTGTTCTTCCACGCGACCCAGGTGATCGCCAGGACCACTCCGACCAGCCCGCCGTGGAAGCTCATCCCGCCTTCCCACAGCTTGAGCAAGTCGGCCGGATTGCGCCACAGCTCGGGCGCGTAGAAGATGGTGTAGCCCAGCCGCCCGCCCAGGATGATCCCCAGCGTGGCATAGAAGAACACGTCGTCGGCGTGGCGCTGGGCCATCGGCGCGCCGGGCGCCTTGATCATCCGCGACAAGTGCCAGTAGCCGAGCAGGATGCCCGCGAGATAGGCGAGGCTGTACCATTTGAGGGTAAAGAACCCGAGGTCGAGAGCCACCGGCGAAAGTCCGAGATTCTCCCAGTAGATCGGCTGGACCACGGCTGAACCGGGGACCGATGCCGCCACCGCGGCTGCTAGTGACAGCACTGTCGTTACTCCCTAAGCTTCGCGGCGCGGCTTGCGGCGGGGCTTTAGGGTCAGCCGAAGGCACAGGCAAACAAGAATGACGGGCCCCAATCCGGAGCGAGCCGGGCGGGCGGGAGACGAATGCCAAGATGCCAACTCAGCTCGACCTCGATCTCGAACGCGCGTTTCAGCGTCACTATGCGCCCGGCGGCCTGCTCGAGACCGCGCCGCTGCACGTCGCCCGGTTTGGCGTCGATATGCCGATGCTGGTCCAGTCGCCCCAGGCGCTGCCCCAGTACTTCGCCTATTTCAGCGTCGTGAATGCCGAAAAGGAATTCATCGTCGATGGCGCCGTCCGGCTGACTTTCGCGCAGGCCTATGCCGCGGCCAAACAGGCTGCGGGCGGGCTGGTGGAAGGCCACGGGGTCAAGGTCGGCGATTTCGTCGGCCTCGCAGCGCGCAATTCGGCCAACTGGATCATCGCCTACATGGCGATACTGATGGCCGGCGGCTGCGCGACGCTGCTCAACGGCTGGTGGCAGGGCGGCGAGCTGGCCGAGGGCATCCGCCTGGGGCCATGCAAGCTGTTGATCGCCGACGAAGGCCGCGCCCGTCGGCTCGAAGGACACGACCACGGCGCGACGATCCTGCCGCTGCTCCACGATTGTCCCCCCGCCGAAGGCCTCGCAGGGCTGACCGCCAGGGACGGCGGGAGCGAAACCGCCTTGCCCGAAGTCGCCCCCGACGATCGCGCGACGATGCTGTTCACCAGTGGATCGACCGGCCAGTCGAAGGGCGCCTGGTCCGATCATCGCGGGGTCGTGCAGGGGACGATGAACTATCTCGCGCAGTCGATCGCGGTGCTCGGGCTAATGGAGGAACGCGGCGAACTGCCCTCGAGCCAGCCGACCGCTCTGGTCAACGTGCCCTTGTTCCACGTTACCGGCGAGGTCCCGCTGCTGCTGCAAAGCTACGCCCTGGGGCGCAAGCTGGTGCTGATGCCCAAGTGGGACGCAGGCGAGGCGATGCGCCTGATCGAAGCCGAGAAAGTCACCTACTTCGTCGGCGTGCCGCTGATGAGCTACGAGATCGCGACTCATCCGGACAAGGACAACTACGACCTGTCGAGCTGCGTGACGTTTGCGGCGGGCGGCGCGCCGCGCCCCGCCGAACACGTCGCGCGGATCCGCGAGGCTTTGCCCCAGGGCTTCCCGATCCTGGGCTATGGCCTGACCGAGACCAACGGGGTCGGCGCGGGCAATTTCAACGAAAACTACATGGCCAAGCCCGGCAGCACCGGCCGCGCCTCGCCCCCGCTGGTCGAACTCGGCATCCTCGACGACGACGGTAACGTGTTACCGCAAGGCGCGATCGGCGAAGTGTGCATCCGCTCGATTTGCAACTTCATCGGCTACTGGAACAACGAGGAAGCCACCGCACAGTGCTTCACCGCCGACGGCTGGTTCCGCTCGGGCGACCTCGGCTACCTCGACGAGGACCAGTACCTGTTCATCGTCGACCGCAAGAAGGACATCATCATCCGCGGCGGCGAGAACATCTCGTCGATCGAGGTCGAGGCCGCGCTCTACACCCACCCCGACGTCGCCGAAGCGAGCGTGTTCGGCCTGCCCGACGAACGCTATGGCGAAGTTCCCGCGGCGGTCTATTTGACCGAGGAAGGCCGCGATCTTTCGCCCGAAGCGCTCCGCGACTTCGTCGCGGGCGAGATCGCCCCCTTCAAGGTCCCGGCGAAATTCTGGCGGGTGAGCGAGGCGCTGCCGCGGCTGGGCACCGAGAAAGTCGACAAGCGGACACTACGCACCCGCTACACCGCCGAGTGGGAGCGCGAGCGATCGGCCTGAGCTGTCCCGCAGATTCCGTTTTCCTACACCCCTGCTGCTGATCTAGCGTAGCGGCGATGTCCGGACTCGGCGATCCTTCGCAATCCAATATCGCGCCCGGAGGGCGTGAAAATCTACGTGACGCTATGGCGCTTGTCGCCAAAGGTCACACGCAGCTCGGAAAATCGTCAAGCAAAGCAATGCATTACTCCCAAAGGTCACAGAGTTTCGAAGGCCGTTCCGCGGTCCACACCGGGGTGCCCAAGCCAAACCAATGACCCAGTCCGGCGTCCCCAACCAGCGCGCGGTTATCGATCGCCGCGCGCTGGCCGAATCGGTCTCCGCGGCGGTCGCCGCTGCGGGCGCGAAGGCCCGCCCCGCGATCGTCGCACTGCTGCGCGAAAGGCTGGCATCTGGCCGCGCCGAACTCGCCCGGCGGCTGGCGCTCCACCCCACCGCGGGACACGACTGCGCTCGCGGCCACGCCTTCCTGGTCGATCAGCTGGTCCGGGTGATCCACGATCACGTGATCGGCGACGTCTATCCGCTGGGCAACCGCAGCACCGGCGAGCGGCTGGCGATCATGGCGGTCGGCGGCTACGGCCGCGCCGAGATGGCGCCGCAATCGGACGTCGACATCGCCTTCCTCACTCCCACCAAGGCCACCGCATGGTGCGAGCAGGCGATCGAGGCCATCCTCTATTTCCTGTGGGACCTCGGCCTCAAGGTCGGCCATTCGACCCGCTCGCCCGACGACGTGGTGCGCATGGCGAAGTCCGACCTGACGATCCGCACCGCGCTGCTCGAAGGCCGCTATGTGTGGGGTGATCGCGACCTGTACGAGGAATCCGCGCGGCGTTTCCAGGCCGAGGTCGCCGCGGGGACCGAGCGGCAGTTCGTTGCCGAAAAGCTGGCCGAGCGCAACGAACGCCACAAGCGCGTCGGCGACAGCCGCTACGTCGTCGAACCCAACGTCAAGGAGGGCAAAGGCGGCTTGCGCGATCTCCACACGTTGTACTGGATCGGCAAATACATCCACCGCGTGCGCGCCGCTTCGGAGCTGGTCGATGTCGGACTGTTCAGTCCCGAGGAGTACCGCGCCTTCCGCCGCGCCGACGACTTCTTCCTCGCGGTGCGCTGCCACCTCCACCTGATCACCGGGCGCGCCGAGGACCGCCTGACTTTCGACCTCCAGCGCGAGGTCGCGGCGCGGATGGGGTTTGCCGATCGACCCGGCAAAAGCGCGGTCGAGCGGTTCATGCAGTACTATTTCCTCACCGCGAAGAAGGTCGGCAGCCTTACGGGCGTGTTCCTCGCCCAGCTCGACGAGCAGTTTGCCAAGGCCAACCGCGGGTTCTTTTCGGGCTTCCGCCTCAAGGGGCGCAAGATTGGCGAGTTCCCGGTGGTCAACGGCAAGCTCTCGGTTCCGGGCGACGGATTCTTCGCCACCGATCCGGTGCGCCTGATCGAGCTGTTCGTGCTCGCCGACAGTGAGGGACTGGAGATCCATCCCGACGCGATGCGCCTGGCGGCGCGCGACGTGCGCCTGATCGATGCCGCGGTGCGCAAGGACAAGCGCGCCAACGCGCTGTTCCTCGATCTGCTGACCAGCCGCCACAACCCCGAAGAAGCGCTGCGCTGGATGAACGAGGCGGGGGTGTTCGGCCGCTTCGTGCCTGATTTCGGGCGGGTCAACGCGCAGATGCAGTTCGACATGTACCACCACTACACCGTCGACGAGCACACCATCCGCGCGATCGGGCTGCTCGCGCAGATCGAGAAAGGCGAGCTCACCGAAGACCATCCGCTGTCGCAGGAAGTGATCCCCAAGCTGGCCAGCCGCCGGGTGGTCTATGTCGCGACGCTTCTCCACGACATCGCCAAGGGTCGCGGCGGCGACCATTCGGTGCTCGGCGCCGAAGTTGCGCTCAGGCTCTGCCCGCGACTCGGCTTGAGCGACGGCGAGACCGAGCTAGTCGCCTGGCTGGTCCGCTATCACCTGCTGATGAGCGCGACCGCGTTCAAGCGCGACTTGGCCGACTGGAAGACGATCGCCGATTTCATCGCCCAGGTGCAGTCGGTCGAACGGCTGCGCCAATTGCTGGTGCTGACCGTGGTCGATATCCGCGCGGTGGGTCCGGGGGTGTGGAACAGCTGGAAGCGACAGTTGCTCGGCGATCTCTATCGCGCGGCGGAGGAAATGCTCCGCCTCGGCCACAAGGCGCACGGCCGCGCCGAGCGAATTTCCGCGAAGAAGCACGCGGTCGCCGAGCGCCTTGCCGAGCGCGACGTGCTGGTCGGCACCGCAGGCGCGCAGCTCGGCGACGCCTACTGGGTCGCCGAGCCCGAGGACATCATCGCGCTCAACCTCGTCCAGATTGACCGCGCGCTGGGGCATCCGCTGACGGTCGAGGTCGAGTACTATCCGGCGCGCGGGGCGACGTTGGTGACCGTCCTAGCGGCCGACCACCCCGGGCTGTTCTATCGCATTGCCGGGGGGATCCACCTGGCCGGCGGCAACATAATCGACGCGCGAATCCACACCGCGCGCAACGGCATGGCGGTCGACAACTTCCTCGTTCAGGACCCGCTCGGGCGGCCGTTCAACGAGGCCGGGCAGATCGATCGGCTCAAGCGCTCGATCGCCGACGCGCTGGCCAACCGGGTCAAGCTGGTCCCCCAGTTGGCGGCACGCCCGCCCGCCCGCGCCCGCGCCGCGGCGTTCGACGTCAAGCCGATCGTGCTGTTCGACAACGCCGCATCGAACCGCTTCACCGTGATCGAAGTCGGCGCGCGCGACCGCCCAGCGCTGCTCAACCGCCTCGCACGGGCACTGTTCGAGGCGCGGCTGATCGTCCATTCGGCGCATATCGCGACCTATGGCGAGCGCGCGGTCGACACATTCTACGTGACCGACCTGCTGGGCGGGAAGGTCGACGGGCCGCGGCTAAAGGGAATCGAGAAGCGCCTTCTCGAAGCCACGCAGGATCAGGGCGAGCCGGCGGTCGCGGCATAACGCAGCCGGTCGAGAGCTTCGTCGCGCCCGATAAGCGGCAGCAGTGCGGCCATGTCGGGGCCATGCTCGCGCCCCGTGAGCGCCTGGCGCAGCGGCATGAACAGCGCCTTGCCCTTGCGCCCGGTGGCAACCTTGAGCGCACTTGTCAGCGTGGGCCAAAGGTCGTCTCCGGGAGCAAGTGCGTCGAACGACTCCGCCGCCAAGGCAAGGAACCCGCGATCTTCTTCTGTAAATGCCACGGGCTCGATCGGCCCGGTTACCACCACCCACCACTCCGCCGCCTCCTCGATGTGGGCGAGGTTGGGGCGGATCGCATCCCACGCAGCCTCGCCCATCCCTTCGGGCAGGAGATGCGCGACGCGCGCGAACGGCAGGCGGTGGACGATCCCGGCGTTGACGCGGTGAAGCTCGGCCTCGTCGAACCGCGCGGGGGCGCGGCCGAAGCGGGCGAGATCGAAGCTCGCCACCAGCTCCTCGATCGCCAGCCTGGGATCGACCGGGTCGGCGGTGCCCAGCCGGGCGAGCAGCGCGACCAGCGCCTCGGGCTCGACCCCCGCCTCGCGCAGCGCATCGACGCTCAGAGATCCAAGCCGCTTGGAGAGCTTGCCCTCACTCCCCACCAGCAGCGCTTCGTGGGCGAAGCGCGGGGAAGGCGCGCCGAGCGCTTCGAACA
>JAUYQH010000192.1 GCA_030697365.1 Novosphingobium sp.
CTCGACGAACGATTCCTGCTGCGTCTCGAAAAACAGCGCCTGCGCGTCTTCACTACTCGCGAGATTTCGCAGGTTGTCGAGATCGGCGACCAATCGATCCATCCCTATGCCCCTCATTACGATCCGTCGTTACGCCAACAAGTTCCCCCAAGTCAGCGTTAACATTACGGAAACTATGTCACACTCAAGGCGCTTGGCAATGGCAAAACGGATTTGCTCCAATTTGGAGGGTTCATTCGCTGCGCGCGCGGAACAGCGTCCATGCCATGGTAAACGTCACCACCGCGGCGGCGAGCATCGGCAAAAGATGTTTCAAAACGAGATCGCCGGGCAGGTCCTTGAGGAAAATTCCCTCGCTGATCACGATCATGTGATGCGTCGGATTGACCGCGACCAGCGGCTGCAACCAGGCCGGCATATTGTCTACCGGGCTGGCATAGCCCGACAGCAGGATCAGCGGCACGGTCACGAAGAACATTCCCAGGAAGGCCTGCTGCTGGTTGCCTGCGAGGCACGAGATCATCAGCCCCAGCCCGACCAGCGACATCGAATAGACCACGATCGCCAGCAGCAGCAGCGCCAGCGAGCCGGTCAGGGGGACACCGTAGAGCAGCGGGATCGCCGCGGCGTAGATCAGGCAGTTGACCACGCCGACGACGAACGCCGGGGCGACTTTGCCGAGCAGGATCTCGTGCGGCCGAAGCGGCAGGATCATCAGTTTGTCGAAAGTCCCGAACTCGCGCTCGCGCGCGACCGACTGGGCCGAGACCGACAGCACCAGCACCGCGGTGATCACCGCGATCATCGCGGGCATGGTGAACCACAGATAGTCGAGATTGGGGTTGAACCAGTGACGGGTTTGAACCTGCGCTTGCGGGGGTCCGCGCACCGCGGGGCGCAACTCCGCCCCGGCGCGCTGCGCGATCTGCCCGAGATAACCGCCGACGATCTGCGCCGCGTTACTCCGCCGCCCGTCGAGCAGCGCCAGCACTTCGCCCCCCTGCCCTGCGGCGATGTCGGCCGAGAGCCGCTGCGGCAGGATCAGCCCCGCGATTACTTCGCGCCGGGCGATGCCCTCATCGAGCGCGGCTTCGCTGTGATAGTTGCGCAAGGTCCGCACATTGGGGCTGCCATCGAGCGCGGCGACCATTTCCTGGGCGGCGCGGCCGCCGTCGCGATCGACCAGCCCGATGTCGATCGCCTTCACCTCGAGCGTGGTGGCGAACCCGAACAGCAGCAGCTGGACGATCGGCGAAAGCACCAGCGTGGTCCGCGCGCGCCGATCGAGCAGCACGACCTTGAGCTCCTTGAGCGCAAGCGCAGCGAGGCGCGACAACCGGCTCATTGCGCGAGCACGGCAAGGCGCGGCCAATGTCTGGCCCCAGTCACGCGATCGTCCGCCCGATGGCCTTGGTCACGCGCCAGAAGAAGAACGCGCCGAAGCCGAACATGATCGCCGCGTTGGGCCAGAAGATCGCCCAGATGTCGCCGGTCAGGAACACGCTCTGCAAGGGAGGGATCAGGTAGCGCGCGGGGACGATGTAGGTGAGGTACTGGATCGGCTGCGGCATCGAATCGATCTCGAACAGGAAGCCCGAGAGCAGCAGCGAGGGCAGGAAGCCCGAGAGCAGCGCGAACTGGGTCGAGACGAACTGGTTACGCGTTCCCGCCGAGATCAGCAGGCCCTGCCCCAATACCGCCGAGAGGAACGCCGCGGAGATCAGCAGCAGCGCCGGGAAAGTGCCGCGGAACGGCAGATCGTAGGCGACGATCGCCACCCCCACGCACACCGCGGTGGCGGCCAACCCGAGCACGAAATAAGGAAACAGCTTGGCCGCGACCAGCAGCGGCACCGGGATCGGGCTGGCGAGCAGGCCCTCCATCGTCCCGCGTTCATACTCGCGCGCCACGATCAGCGCGGTCAGCATGGTCCCGATCATCGCCATTACGATCGCAATCGCCCCGGGGACCAGTGTGTAGCGGCTGCGCAGCCCGGGGTTGTAGCGATAGCGCGCGTTGATCTGGAGCACCGGCGGGCGCGCCTCGCCGCGCTCGCCCAGCCGCGCCGCGCTCCAGGTTGCCAGCAGTCCGCGGGCGTGTCCGGCGATGAACGCTGCGGTGTTGGGCTGCGCGCCGTCGGTCAGCATCTGGATGTCGCGCGGGCGGCCGTTGGCGAGGCCCCGGCCGAAGCCTTCGGGGATGACCACGATCCCCCGCACTTCATCGGCGAGCATGGCGCGCGCCAGGGGCTCGACCGCCGGGGCTTCCTGGATCGCGAAATAGCGGTTGCGCGCGAAGGCGGCGACCAGATCGCGCGAGGCTGCCGACCGATCGCGATCGACGATCCCGGTGCGGGTCGCGGTGGTATCGAGGCTCACCGCGCTGCCGAACAGGAACATCAGCAGCAGCGGCAGCACCAGCACCAATCCAATGGTCGAAGGATCGCGCCAGATCTGCGCCCACTCCTTGGCCATCACCGCCGCGGTTGCGCCGCGCGCGCTCATGCCGCCTCGGCCCGGATGCGTTCGCGCTGCGCTGCGATC
Source organism: Novosphingobium sp. (assembly GCA_030697365.1). Classification (GTDB taxonomy): domain Bacteria; phylum Pseudomonadota; class Alphaproteobacteria; order Sphingomonadales; family Sphingomonadaceae; genus Novosphingobium. The sequence goes on from JAUYQH010000192.1 coordinate 2,544, forward strand.
AGCGCGATGAACGCGTCCTCCAGCGTCGCCCCCGCGGTGCGCACCGCCAGCGCTTGCTGCTTGAGCTGTTCGGGGGTGCCGTGGGCGATCGCTTCTGCCTGGCTGATCAGCAGCAGCCGGTCGCACAGCTCCGCCTCATCCATGAAGTGCGTCGTCACCAGCACCGCCACCCCGCGGTCGGCGATCGCGGTTATGTGGTGCCAGAACTCGCGGCGAACCAGCGGATCGACCCCCGACGTGGGTTCGTCGAGGAACAGCACCCGGGGCGCGTGCATCACCGCTGCGGCGAGCGCGAGGCGCTGCTTGACCCCGAGCGGCAGGGTGCCTGCGGAAAGCTGCCAGAATGCGCCGAGCGACAGGTTTTCGACCGCCCGCTCGATCGCCTCCTTCGCGTGGGCTCCGGCCAGACCATAAGCCCCCGCAACGAAGCGCAAATTCGCCGCGACCGACAAGTCGGCGTAGAGTGAGAACTTCTGCGGCATGTAACCCAGCGCCTGTCGCGCTTCCGCCGAAGCGGTGGTGAGATCGTGACCCGCGACCCGGCCATGGCCCGCGCTCGGCCTGGCCAGTCCGCACAGCATCCGGAACGTGGTAGATTTGCCCGCGCCATTGGGGCCGAGCAGGCCAAACACCTCGCCGGGCGCGACTGAAAAGCTGACGTCGTTGACCGCGACGAAATCGCCATAGCGCTTGCCCAGCCCGATCGCCTCGATCGCCGCGGGGGCATCGGGATTGGCTGCGATCTGCGGAAACGCCGCAGCAACCGCGCTGGGCTTTAGCACGCTGGCGTCGTCGAGCAGCCAGGCGAACCCGTCATCGACATGGGGACGGCGCTCGCGCCACGCGCTGCCCGCTCCCTCGCCGAGCGCGGGCGGCTGATCGGCGACCGAGCGCAGCGTCAGGCGGACCTCGCCGCCGTCGATCCGCCCGGCGATGGTCGTCGGCTGCTCGAGCGCGGCACGCAGCACCCGCCGGCGGTTCTCGGCGGGGACCGGTGTGCTCCAGCACCGCCCCGCGGCAAATTCGGCGAGCCCCGCGGGCGCGCCGAAATACTCGCGGCGGCCTTCGTGGAGCACCAGCACATCGTCGCATTGCTCGGCATCGTCGAGAATGCTGGTCGCCCAGACGATTCCCGTCTCGGGCCCCGCCAGATCGCGCGCCAGTTGCCAGATTTCGCGGCGTGAGAGCGGATCGACGCCGACTGAAGGTTCGTCGAGCAGAATGAGCGGCGGTGCGGCGGCAACCGCGCAGGCCATCGCCAGCTTCTGCCGCATCCCCCCCGACAGTCGCCCCGCGGCGCGGCGGGTGAACGGGGCGAGCCCGGTCAGATCGAGCAGGTGCGCAATCCGCTCGTCCCACAGTTCGCGCGAGAGCCCGCGCAGGCGGGCGTAGAGCGTCAGGTTCTGCAGCACCGACAGCTCGGCATAGAGCGCACCCGACTGCGGCATATAGCCGATCCGCGAGCGATCGAGCCGTGCGACCGAATCTCCGAACACCGCCACTTCGCCCGCATCGGGCACGACCAGCCCAGCGCAAATTCTCAAGAGGGTGGTCTTGCCGGCGGCGTCAGGCCCGATCAGCCCCATGATCCGCCCCGGTTCGAGAACGAACCCGACCCCCTGCAACGCCTGCATCGCCGGCGCGCCGCGTCCCGGCGAGGCGAAGCGCTTGCCGACGCCGTCGAGGTCGAGAAGCGCGTTGCCGGCCATCACTACCCCCGAAGCGGGGTCAGCCGCCCGTGGCGGTTGGCAGCGTAACGGTCACCGGCTGGCCCTGGCGCAGTTCGTTCTTCGGATCGTCCACGGTCAGACGCAGGCGATAGACGAGGTCGGCGCGCTGGTCTTCGGTCTGGACGGTGCGTGGGGTGAACTCGGCCACCGGCGAGATGTAGCCGATCGTGGCAGGCCACGATTTGCCGGTACCATCGACGTTGACCGTGACGCGCATTCCTGGCCGGACCTTCGGCAGGTCCGGCTCGGTGACGTAAGCACGGACGCGCACAGGCTGGGTCAGCGCGATGGAGTAGACGATCTCGCCGGGCTGGACGATCGCCCCTGCCTCGCGCACCCGGGTCAGGACCTGCCCCGCGCTGGGCGCCAGGAGCACCGCGTCGGACAAGTCGGTCTGGATCGCGCGACGCTCGGCGGCGACTTGCGCAGCCTCGGCGCGGGTCGCGGTGCGATCTTCGGCGCGGGTTCCTTCCTGCGCCAGCGAGAGCGCCGCGCGAGCCGCATCGACCTGCGCCGCCGCCGCCGTGAGCGCGGACTGGCTCTCCTGCAGTTCGGCTTTGGAAATGAACCCGCGTTCGCTCAGCGCACGGCGGCGCTCGTTGAGGCGGCGCGCCTCGATCAGGCGTGCTTCGGCATCGACCACCGCGGACTGTGCTGCGCGCACTTCCTGCGGGCGGCTGCCCGCTGCATCCTTGCTGACCATCGCCGCGGCGGCGGCGACCTTGGCTTGGGCCCCGGCAAGACGATCGCGGATCGGCTGCGCATCGAGCCGGGCGAGTTCCAGGCCTGGAGTTACCTTGTCGCCCTCATCGACCAGCACCGCAGCGATGCGACCACCGACGCGGAATCCGAGTTCGACTTCGCGAATTTCGACATTGCCGTACAATTTGGTTGCCGCGTCGCTTTCGCCGCCCCACCAGCCGCCGGCGCGACCGCCAAAGAATACGAGTACCGCGCCAGCCGCAAGTACGACTGCCAACCGCGCTCTACGCGTGGCCATCCCGAACCCTCATCAGCGACCCCTTCCCCTCGCGGCGTGCAGCGCGCCGTCCCGAGGCTACGCTAACCCATGGTGACGGCGAAGGGAATCCGCAATCGTATGCGATACGGATCAGCCCGCGCCGAGCCGCGCCAGCGAACGTTCGAGCATGAGCAACTGCCAGATCAGGCGGCTGTGGTCGCTGCGACCCGTTATGTGCGCCTCGGCAACAGCGCGCAGCCGCGCGCCATCGAACCATCCGGTTCGCGCCAGCGCGCCGCTCGCCGCGACGCCGCGAGCTTCAGCCGCGAGTGGCCCGCGCAGCCAGGCCGCGATCGGGGTGACGAAGCCCATCTTGGGGCGAAACAGCACCTCGTCGGACAAGTGGCGGCGCATAACCTGCTTCATCAGCCATTTGCCCTGGCGGCCGCGGATCCGCATGCCCTCGGGCAGCGTCGCGGCGAATTCGATCAGGCGGTGATCGAGCAGCGGCTCGCGGGCTTCGAGGCTGACCGCCATGCTGGTGCGATCGACTTTGGTCAGGATGTCTCCCGGCAGCCAGAACTTGAGATCGGCGTACTGCGCGCGGTCGAGGCCGGTGCGCGCCGGGGCATTGCGCATCAGCGCAACCAGCGGATCCTCAGCGCGGTAGTCGCCGCGCAGCTTGCGAAAGTCGTCCGAATAGAGGCTGTCGCGCAGTTCCGGCCCGCAGATCGCCAGCGCACGGGCATAGCCGAGTTCGCTGCTGGCGCCGAGCGACTGGAGCGTGGTTTTGGCGCGCAACGGGCGCGGCGCCCAGTCGGCCTTGGGATAGAGCCGCCCGGCGGTGCCGAACAGCGGTGCGCGCAGGCCGGCGGGGAGCAGCGCGCGCACCCGATCTTCTCGCAGCTGGAACGCCTGGCGGCGGTACCCGGCCAGCGCCTCGTCCGCTCCGTCGCCCGACAGCGCGACGGTGACCTGCTCGCGCGCCAGGGCGCAGACGCGCAAAGTGGGGAGCGCCGAGGCATCGGCGAAGGGTTCGTCAAAGATACCGGCGAGCTGGTCGATCGCTTCGAAATCGTCGGGCGAAACCAGTCGCTCGTGGTGCCGCGTGGCGAATTTTTCGGCAACCATCCGCGCATAGGCGCTTTCATCGTAGCCCGAGACGTCGAATCCGATGCTGCACGTAGTCACCGGGTCGGGCGAGCTTTCGGCCATCAATGCGACCACGCTCGAGCTGTCCACCCCGCCTGAAAGGAACGCGCCGAGCGGCACGTCGGCGGTCATCCGCGAAGTCACCCCCTCGCGCAGATGATGGAGCAGCCGCGCCCCGAGATCGGCGGTGGAGCCTTTGCTGCGCTCGGCGAAGCTGACGTCCCACCACTGCACCGGCGGACCCGGCTCGCGCCCGTGCTCGAGCAGGCGATAGTGCCCCGCGGGCAGCTTCTCGACCCCAGTCAGGATCGAGCGGTGGTCGGGAACATAGCCCCAGGCGAGGTAGTCCTCGACCGCCAGCGGATCGATCTCGCGCCGCAGCAGCGGATGCGCGAGCAGGCCCTTCAGTTCCGAAGCGAATGCCACCCCGCCATCGCTGAGCTGCGCGGTGAACAGCGGTTTGACCCCCAGCCGGTCGCGCGCGAGCAGCAGGCGGCGCGTCGGCTGATCGTAGAGCGCGAAGGCGAACATGCCGTGGAGACGCGGCAGGCAATCGACGCCCCACTGCTGCCACGCCGCCAGGATCGTCTCGCTGTCACCCTCGGTGGCGAATTGCGCGCCCAGCCCTGCCAGCTCGCGGCGTAGTTCGCGGTAATTGTAGATCTCGCCATTGAACACCAGCATCGCCCGGCCATCGACGGAGGCCATCGGCTGGGGCGATCCGGCGAGGTCTATGATCGACAGGCGGCGGTGGCCGAGCGCGACTCCGGGCGCGGTCCACACCCCCGCGCCGTCCGGTCCGCGGTGCGCGAGCGCGTCGCACATCCGCTCGACCCGGGCGGGGTCGACCGGCTTGGGCGTCGCCCAATGAAAGATACCCGCGATCCCGCACATTGCCGTCGATCCCCTCCGGCGGTGGCGGTTAGCGGGTCGCGGCGATGCGGTCCATCCACACCCCCGGCCCGCCGGTCGCGGCCACGAAACGGGTCAGCGCGCGTTCGGCGGGATGGCCGGGGCGGTCCTCGGCGGACAGGATCAGCACCGCGGTGGCGCGGCGGCGCAGCAGAAGGCGGTCGGCCATGTTGGCCAACTTGAGCCCGGCGTTGCTGCCCGAGACGAAATCGCCCGTCTTGTACCAGGTGGCGCAAAGCCGCTCCACGGCGCCCACGGCGGCGAGGCGGTCGGTCTTCGCGCCGGCCAGCGGCGGGCCGGAATCTGCCCAGTCCCAGTCGCTATCGGGGGTCAGCGCGCCTTCACCGAACCCGCCCGCCTCATGTCCCTCATTCTGGCTGGCATAGAGCGCGTACGACACATCGACGGTGTTCCCCCGCGCATCGGCATAGCGCCCAAGCAGGCGGTGTTGGGCTCCGGTGTGACGCGGCTGCCACCACACGCTGGGGGCATAGTCGATTCGCTGCCAGCCCCGCACCACAGGCAGATCGACCCGCGGCGGGAGCGGGGCCGTGAGCCGGTCGGCCGCCGCAGCCCAGCCTTGCCCGACCAGGGCGATAAAGAGGGTCGCGGCCAGCGCCGTCGCGCCGCCGATCCGCCAGCGCGCCAGCGTCGCCAGCGTGGGCGAAGCGGCAATCGCCTTCGCGTCGATCTGGGAATCGTCGGGCGAGCGATCGAACCAGCGCCAGCCGAGCGCAAGCACCAGCGCGATGACCAGCGCAAAGAATATCCAGCCATAGAACACGTGGTCGAACCCGGCCGCGAATGCGATCCCGTAGTTGTGCGCGATGACGACGGTGCCCCAGGCGCGCACCCCGTTCGCTAGAACCGCCAGCGCCAGCGTGGCGGCAACGAACAGCACGCGCCGCGGCCAGCTGCGGAAGCACAAGTTGGCGGCGAGCACCGCGAAGGCGCTCATCGCGATCAGGAACTTCACTCCGGAGCAAGCCTCGGCCACCTTGAACAGTCCGGTCGGGGTGGTGATGAGCACGCCATCGAGCATCGCGGGAATCCCGCTCAGCGCCAGCAGCGCCATCGTGAGCCGCGCGGTGACCATCTGAAGCAGCGGGACCAGTTCGTCGCCAAACGGCACCAGGAACAGCATGTAGCCGAGCGGAAAGGCAAGCCCGGCGCTCACCCGCGGCCCCAGCAGCGCCAGCGCCGCTCCCTGAAGCACGACCACGGCGCCGAGTTGGCGCGCCAGCGACAGGCCAGCGAAACTGCCGAGCACCCATACGAACGCGGCCCCGGCAACCACGATCAGCCCCGGCTACCAACCTTCCGGAATCAGTCGCGCCAGTTCATGGCGGCGCAATGCCACCAGCCAGGCGAGGATCGCGGGGACCAGCAGCACGTGATTGTAAGTCGAAGTATCCCACCACTGCGCGGCCATCGCATGCCAGTCGCCGAGGAACAGCGCGATCAGGGCAAGCCACGCGGCTGCGAGCATAGCCAGGGGCCTTCGCCATGCCTCAGGGCAAACAATCGCCCACAGGCGAGATTGCGCTGCGACAAGGCCCTCAGGCGGCATGGCGCGCCTCTTGCCGTCCGATCCCCACCATTGCGGGCAAATCAGCAAGCATCGCCGGCCAGCTCTGATGGTCGGTAATGAACTTGCGCGCGGCCAGGCCCATGCCGTCGCGTTCCGCGGGCGCGTCGAGCAACGCCAGCGCACGGGCGATGAACGCCGCGTCGCTCTCGGCAATCGCGAAGTCCTTGCCATCCTGCGCGGCAATCCCCGTCGCCGCCCCGGGCGAGAGCAGCACCGGGCGGCCCATCGCCATCGCCTCGAGCACCTTGTTCTGGACCCCGCGCGCGATCTCCAGCGGGGCGACCACCAGGTCGGCCGCCGCCAGCCAGGTGCGCATGTCCTCGACCGGGCCCCACACCCGGGTACCTTCGCGGCCGTCGAGAGCGGCGACTTCGGGCGAAGGCTTGCGGCCGACGATGTGGAAGCGCGCGCCGGGGATTCGCTCGCGGATCGCGGGCATGATCCGCGTGGCGAAGCGCACCACCGCGGCGACGTTGGGGGGATAGTCCATCTGCCCGGTGAACAGCAGGTGCGGCCCGGGGGTGCCGGCCAACTCGGGCGCGGGGTGGACGAGCGCCGCGGAAAAGACGTTGCAGTCGATCCCGTTGCCCAGCGCGCGAACATCGCTCGCCGCGCGCGTTTTCGGGTCGAGCCGCGAGCGGAACAGTTCCGCTTCCTCGGGCGTCACCAGCAGGCTCAGCGCGACGCGCCGGGCGACCTCGGCCTCGAAGGCGGCGAGCAGCCGGCCCTCGCGTGCGTAGAACGCCTTGATCGGCTGGCGGGCGCGATCCGCGTAAGCTTCGAACTTGGCCGAATCGACGTCGACGAAATCCATCACCACTCGGCCTGCGAAATCAGCCGGAATGTATTGCGCCATCTGCGACGAGAAAGCGTAGATCGTGGCGATCGGGCGCGTTGCCAGCGTCTCGCGGACGAACCAGCGCAAGCCCGCGTCGGCGAAAGCCGGCAGGCTGACCGGTCGCCGCGATGCCAGCGCCTCGAGTGCCGCCACCGCCAGCGGCTTGGTGCGATGCGCGATGTGATAGGTGGCCGCCGTCATTGCGAGTTCGGCCTCTGGATCAAGGTCCTGTTCGTCGTCGGCAAAAGTGCCGACATGGACCGGGGCGAGCCGGGCCAACGCCTTGAGGATATGGTGTGACCGGATCTTGTCGCCGCGATCGGGCGGGAACGGGATGCGGTGCGCGAGGAACAGGATCTCGGAGATCATGCCAGCCCCCGCGAGATGAGCGGCCCGACGCGGCTGGCGAGCGGAAGCGGGAGGCGTTTCCACGCCGCGATCATGGCCTCATAGCGCGGGCTGGCGGGATCGGCATCGCGCGACGGCGCACCGTCCGCGGTCCACGCCGCATAGGCCAATGGCTGCGGCTCGAACCCCCAGTTGCGCTTGAAGTGATAGGCCCCAGATCCGGTCTTGGAGCGGCCGAAATCGAACCGCTCGCAGCCGCGTTCGCGGGCATGGCGCATCAGCGCGAAATACATCGCGTCGTTGGCGCGCAGTTGGCGGGCGGCGGCGGTCCCCCCGCCCCAGTACGGCATCACCGTACCGCGGTGATAGAGGCTGAGCACGCTGGCCACGGGCACGCCCCGGTCGAGCACGGTGAGGATGTCGGCATCGTCGCCGAACCGGTCGAGCACAGCGTAGAACAGCGCGCGCGGGAACACCGGGGTACCCAGATTGCGCACGCTTTCCGCATAGACCGCATGGTGCATCGCCAGGTCGCGCGGGGCGCTGCCGACGTGCACTTCGAGATCGTTGGCGAGGGCCTTGCGGACTTCGGCGCGCTGCTTGCGCGGGATGGTGAGCAGTTGCGCCTCGTCTTCGGCTGCCAGCGGCGCGACGAACCCCGCGTGCGAATTGCCGCGCACCTGCCAGCCCGGTCGGGCTTCGGGCAACGCCCCGCCACGCAGTTCGATCGCCGGGCAGGCCAGGCGCGCCGCCAGTTCTTCCGCCGCCACCGCAAGCAACGTCGCAGCGCGCGGCGTCTCGGCGAGGATTCCCCCGCCGACCGCGAAACCGGTCGAAACCAAGGCCGCGCCGAACAGCGAACTCGCCCGATGAAGCGGCAGCAGCCCGACGATCCGGCCACGCTCTTCGCAAAGCAGGACATGCGCGGTGTGGCCCGTCGCGGTCTCGATCGCTTCGACCCAGGCGCGCGAATGGAACGGGGTAGCATCGGGCTGCGCGTCGAGGAAATCATCGATCCGATCGCGCTCGACCAGATCGCGCAAGCTGGCGAGGCGGACGACCGGCGCGCGCTGGAGTTTGGCCGCGACCGTCATGGCACCAGCGCAGCTTCGCGCGCGGCGAGCGCGTCCATCCGCCCCCAGGCGAACTCGCCCGCGAGGCGGCGCAGCTTGGCCTCCATTCCCGCAAGATTGGTGTAATGGCGCAGCCGCGAGCGCAGCGGGGCGTTGGCGACGCGCGGCTGATCGGGATCGACCTCCCACGGATGGAAATAGAACACCGCCGGGCGGCCCTCGCGGCGGTTGACCTGGCGGATTGCCGACCGCGCCAACGCATAAGGCAGGACACGGAAGAACCCGCCGCCCCCTGCCGCGATCCGGCGTCCGGCGAATTCCGCGGTGGTCACCGGAATCTCGACCAGCGGCGATCCCTCCACCGGGCGGAAGGCGAAGCGCGGAGCCTCGCGCCAGCCGTAATGATCGTGGGCAATCGGCGCGACCGACGAGCTGTAGGCATAGCCTTCGCGCGCCAGCACTTCGTGCGCCCAGGGATTGCGTGCGTCGATCGAGAAGCTGGGCGCGCGATAGCCGGTGACCGGCTGCCCGCCGATATCCTCCAGCGTGCCGCGCGCGCGGCGCAAGTCCTGGGCGAAGCTGGCCGGATCGAGCGTGACAACCCGCGCATGATCCCAGCCGTGGCTGGCCAGCTCATGCCCTTGCGCCACGATCCGGCGCATGACCGCGGGATAGCGCGCCGCGACCCAGCCGAGGGTGAAGAATGTCGCCTTGACTCCCGCCGCGTCGAACAGCGCCAGAACCCGGTCGCAATTGGCCTCGACCCGGCATTCGAGCGAATCCCACGTCTCGCGGGCGATCACCTTTTCGAAGGCGCCGACCTGGAACCAGTCCTCAACATCGACCGACAGGCCGTTGACGACCTTTCCGTCACCCGATGCGGGCGGAAATGCGCTGACCGCGTTCATGGCCCCGACCCACCGTGGCGCTCAGGCCGCATGGCGCTGTTGATCGTCGTCCTCGATCCACTCGATCAGCATTGTCAGCGTGTGGCGCAGCGTCTGTTCCTGTTCGGACAGACGGTCCTCGATCCCGTTGATCCGCTCCTCGATCCCGGCGAGCAGCGCGACGATGCGGTCCTCATCCGGAACCAGCCTGGCGACGGGCTGGGCCAACTCGCCCCAGTTGGACAGTTCGATCACGGCTTCCTGAAGCTCGGCGATCAGCACGTCGCGGGTGGCGAGCGCGGCCTGAATGTCGACCATCGCGGGAGCCGCGCTCTGCTCGGCAAGCGGCAGTTCGGGTTCGGGATGGCGTTCCTGCTTGGGCGGGAATGCGACTGTCGGGTTGGCGGGTTCGGGCACCCGTGGAGCGACCTCGACCGGTGCAACGGCTTCGACCGAAATCGGAACCGCGCCATCGCGCGCCATGTCGGCGAGCACCGCCTGGAGCGTCCCGCAATCGATCCGCTTGCGCTGCTCGACCGCGCCGAGCAGCAACATCCGCGCCATGATCTGATTGATCCGTCGCGGAATTCCGCCAGTGGCCTTGGCCAGTTCGGGATAGACCCGCTGGTCGAACGAGGGGTCGTTCTGCCAGCCGACCCGGGCAAGCCGGTGTTCGACGTAAGGCCCGACCTCGCCCGCATCCATCGCCTCGAGATGGTGGCTGGCGATCACCCGCTGGCGCAGCTGCTCCAGTTCATCGCTGTGCGCGAGAAGGCTGCGAAACTCGGGCTGGCCGAGCAACAGCGTCTGGAGCAGCGGATGGCTACCGAGCTGGAAGTTCGACAGCATCCGCAGCTCCTCGAGCGCGGCGATGGACAGGTTCTGCGCCTCGTCGACCACGAGCAAGCAGCGCCGCCCGGCGCGCGCCTCGCCCTGGAGGAACAACTCGATCGCTTTGAGCGCAGAAGCCTTGTCCTTGCCCGCGACGTCGAGCCCGAACGACTGCGCCGCGACGTGGACCATTTCCGAGCCATCGAGCGCCGAAGTGACGATCTGCGCCGCGGTCAGCCGCGCGCGGTCGATCGTTGCCATCAGGTGCGCGACCAGCGTCGACTTGCCCGCGCCCACCTCGCCAGTGATGACGATGAAGCCCTCGCCCTGCGCCAGGCCATAACCAAGGTACGACAGCGCCTTGCGGTGCGTTGCGCTCTCAAAATAGAAATCGGGATCGGGGGTGAGTTGGAACGGCCGCCCGGCGAACCCGTAGAAATCCTCGACCATCTTACGTCTCCAGACTCACAGCGAATAGCGCAGGCCGACCAGCGCCGATGCGCCCCACTGGTCGATGAACGGATCTTCGCGCTCGATCCCGTCGATCCCCACCGCCGCCGACGCGCTCAGGCGATCGGTGAGACGGCGATAGTATGAGGCGTTGGCCCCCAGCGCGGTGGCGTCGCCAGCGGCGGACAGCCCGCTTTGGAACCAGTTGGCGTAGAGGTTGGCGCTGATCGCCGAGCGTTCGTCGAGCCGCGCGCCGAGATAGCCCGCCAGGTAATAGTTCTCGTCGATCACCCCGTTGGCCAGCGCCAGCACCGTCCCGGGCGCGGCAATGAACTTGCGCCGGTCGTAGCCCGCGCCGATCCCGGCGCTGATCCGGCCCAGCGACAGGTTGTAGCTCGCCGCTACGCCGCGGGCGCGGAACGTCGCGGCGGCGACCGAGCTGAGCGCAGAGTTGAGGCAGGTGCCGTTGGCGCGCGCGATCACGCAGCCGTTCAGATCGCCGGTGAGGGGATTGCGCGAAGTTTCGAAATCGGTGGTCAGATCTTCGAGCGCGCGGCGCACGGTGCCGCCGAAGCCCGCGACGTTGTCGTAGACCGAAACGTTGAGCGAGCTGCGCGCGTCCGGCGCATAAGCGAACGAGCCATAGACGCTGGTGCTGCCATAGCGCCGCCCTACATGAGCCTCGAGCGCAGTGCGGCGCGACGGGCGCCACATCACGCCGGCATCCCAGATCAGCCCATCGACATCGTAGGCGAGCTGGCGCGGGGCGGACTTGTCGGTGCGCAGGCGGCCGTTGCGGCCGATCACCGGCGCTCCGCTGGCGTCGCGCAGTGCGTCGCGGCTGGAAATCTCGACATCCTCGTAGCCGACCCCGGCCAGAAGCGCGACATCGAGCGTCACCGGATAGACGAAGTCGAGCCGGGCGTACTTCTGGTCGACCCGCTGATCGAGATTGGAGATGTCCTCGCGCGCCCAGCCGGCCGAGGCGGTCACGCCCACCGGCAGGACATCGCCGGGGCGGACCCCGGCGGAAAGCGTGGCGGCCTGGGTAAACGTGTCGTCGACCACCTCCACCGCGGGAACCCCGGGCGCCGAGCGGAAGCCTTTGGGATCCTCGACCCGGGTGTAACCCGCGCTGTACGAAGCGGCGAGCGCGACGTCTCCGGCGTGGGTGGTCAGCGTCGGCCCGGCATAGAACGAATAGATCTGGCTCGAACTGTCGCCGCGCGAAACCAGCGGATTCAGCGTGGTTCCGCCGCTGCCGTCGATCCGCGCGCGCGCGGCCAGCGCGCCTGCGTCGATCCGCAGCGTGCCCGGCACGATCTGGCTTGCGACCCGCGCCAGGCCGCTGATGACGTCACCGTCGGGATCGTTGTCGCCCCACCCGATCCGCCGCTCGTAACGCACCGACACCGCGCCCTGGGTGTTGCGCCCGGCGATCCCGGCGTCAATACCGGCAGCCAGGTTGGTGTAAGTCAGCACGTCGCTGCCCGGCGAAAGCTCGGCGAACACGGCCTGCGACACCTCGATGTACGGCGTAATCGAGGTCCGTGCGCCATCGGTGGTCCGGCTGTGGTGGCGCGGCGCCTCGTCCCCGGCCGAGGCATCTTTGGCCTCGCGCGCCTGCGCCCCCGCGGCTGTAGCGGCGAGAACGCCGCCCAGCACCAGGGCCCGCAGGATCTTGCCCCCCATCGCCGTCATCCCCCGTACCCGTAGTACGATCCGAAGCGCCGCCCGGTGGGCGAGAACTGAACCCCGTTGAGCAGCAGCTTGATGTCCTCGCAGCCCGACAGCAGCGACAGCGCGTCCTTCAGCGCCGCTTCGCCGGTGCTTTCGGCCCGCACCACGACCAGTGTCTGCCCCACGATCGAGGCCAGCTCGGCAGCGGGCGACGCCGCCAGCACCGGGGGGGAATCGAAAATGATCAGCCGGCTGGGCGACTGTGCCGAGAGCCGCTCGAGCACCCGCGCGGCGTGCGCCGCGGCGAGAAATTCGGTATCCGAATGCGTGGTCTGGCCCGCGGGGAGAACGTAGAGTCCGGGCACGTCGGTGCCCAGCACGCAATCCTCGACCGCCAGCGCCGGATCGGCCAGTGCGTCCATCAGCCCCGGACCGCCGGGCAGCCCCAGCGTCGAAAGCACGCTCGGCTTGGCGAAGTCGGCGTCGACCAGCAGGACTTCGTTGTCCTTCTCCGCGGCGATAGCCAGCGCAAGGTTGACGGCTACCCAGGTCTTGCCCTCGCCGGGATGGGCCGAAGCGATGAGGATGCGCTCGCCATGTGGGACGCCGATCCCGGCGCGCGATTCGGCGGCGGTCAGCATCAACTGACGCTTCACCAGACGGAATTCCTCGAGCAGCGCGGTAACCGGTTCGCCCGGGACGATGAAGCCCGCGACGCGCAACCGCGCGCGATCGATCGGATGGCGCTCGCCCGAGAACGACAGCGGGGCCATCCTCGGCGCTTCGGAAGCGGTCAGTGCGGCGACCATCGGGGCCACAACGGTCGCGCGCGGTTGGGCTACGGTAGCCTCGGGCAGCCGCGGCACCGGCGGGGCAGCGAACTCGAAGCGCGGCGCGGCGCGCTCGAGCAGGGAGCGTTCCTCGGGAACGGCGATGCGGGTGTGTTCGGTCATCAAGCCACCATGCTGCGCTGGACGAGCTCGGCCGCGAGCAGGATCACGAACACCCCGCCGAGCGCCGCGGTCCCCCCGGCGAACCACTTCATCCGCTGCCGGTTGAAGGCCCGCGTGGCCTCGGTGATCGTCTGCGAGATCGAGCCGAGCACGGGCAACCCGGTCGCCGCCTCGAGCTTGGCCGCGGTGGCGAAGCTCGAGCGGACCTGGCTGGCGGCGACCGCGGTGCCGATCCCCGCGCCGATCGCGATCACCAGCACCGCAAACAGCAGCAGCGGCCGGTTGGGTGCCACCGGGCTGCGCGGAGTGGTCGGCGGATCGATCACCTGGAATTTGACGGCGTTGGTCTCGCTTTCGACCTGCCCGCGCAGACGCAGTTCCTCGCGGTCTTGCAGAAGCTTGTCGTACTGCGCCTTGAGCACGTCGTAATCGCGGCCGATCCGCGCACTTTCGGCAGCGACCATCGGCTCGCCCGCGGCGCGGCCCGAAAGCAGCCCCATTTCGCCCTGGAGCGAGGCGCGGCGCGAGAGCAGCGACTGGAGGTTGGCCTGGCGCTCGGCCCTGATCGATTGGAGCGAGGTGTAGGCCGGGTTCGGCGCCCCGCCCACGCTGCCACGGTCGCTCGCCGCAAGACGCGAAAGCAAGACTATCTGGCTCTTCATCGCGACGACGTCGGGATGGTTGTCGGTCAACCCGCGCGAACGCAGCCCGGCGAGTTGGGCCTGCGCCTGGCCAAGCGCATCGCGCGCACCGCCGCCGCCGGCCCCGGCGATCGTCGCAGGCGTCCCCGAAAGCTGGCCCTGGATCGCGGCGAGCGCGCTCTGCCCAGCGGCAATATCGGCCTCGATCCCGCGCATTTCCGAGCGGGCGGCTTCCAGGCGCTGGGCGAGCGCCCCCGAGCCGGGGATGTTCTCGGCGTTCTGCGCCTCGAAGGTCATGCGCTTCTGTTCGGCGGATTCGAGCTCGCGCTTACGGTCTTCGAGCTGCTGGTCCATGAACGCCAGCGTGTCCTTCATCTCGCCGCGCCCGCCCGAAAGGTTCTCCTCGCGGAAGATGTCGATCATCTTCTGGACGATATCCTGCGCCAGCCGGGCGTTCGCCACATCGGACAAGTCGCCGTCGCCTGAGACCGCGGTGATTTCGAACAGGTTGTCCTGATCCGAAACGACCGTCACTTCCTTGCCCAGCAACGCCACCGCTGATTCCATCTCGCGACGGTCGGTGACGGTTTCGCCGATCCTGGTGGCGCGCACGACCTTCTCGAGGTTGACCGCACTGGTCAGCGTCTGGCGAACCCGCTGGAGATCGCGGCGCGCATCGTTGGGGCCGATCCCGATCTGTTCGGCGAGCACATCGTCGAGCTGGACGAAGATCCGCGCCTTCGATTCGTAGCTGTTGGGGAACATCGTCACCGCCATCCAGCCGAGCATGGCGACGCCCCAGGCGATGGCGAGCGCCATCCAGCGGCGCTGCCACGCGCCGTACATGGCGATCCGCAGTTCGGTGAGGACGGCGTTCATCGCGCGATCCGGAAGCTCAGAACGTGCTTTCGGGGATGATGATGACGTCGCCCGGCATCAACTGGACATTGGCCTTGCTGGTGCCCTTCTTGAGCAAGTCGGCGATGCGCAGCGCGTACTCCTTCTGCGTGCCGGTATCGCGGTCGAAGCGGATCAGCCGGGCGCGGTTGCCCGCCGCGTATTCGCTGAGGCCGCCGACCGAGATCATCGCGTCGAGCAGGGTCATGTTGGCGCGGAACGGTATCGAGGCGGGCTTTTCGGTCGCGCCGACCACGCGGACCTGCTGGCTGAAAGTACCGGCGAACTTGTTGACGATCACCGAAACGATCGGGTCCTGGATGTACTGCGAAAGCTGCAGCTTCACGTCCTGCGCGAGCATCGAGGAGGTCTTGCCCACCGCGGGCATGTCGGTGATCAGCGGGGTCGTGATGCGCCCGTCGGGCCGGACCTGGACTTGCGCGCCGAGCTCGGGATTGCGCCAGACGAACACGGTCAGCTCGTCGAGCGGGCCGATCACGTATTCCTCGCCGGGGCCTTCCTCGGTCGCCACGAACGAGGCGGGGGGCAGTTGCGGGCCGTTTGAAGCCCCCGCACAGCCGCCGAGCGCCAGGCTGGAGAGCGCGACTGTGGCCACGAGCTGGGTCATTTTCATCGACAAGGTCCTTGTCAGGCGCGCGCGGGAGCCGCCGCGAAGCCGCTTCCGGGTCCGCCAGCCACCGCTTGAGCGGCGAGCTATGCGGTGAATTGGTGAAGATACCGTTAGCCTTGTTGGCTGAAGGTCTCGGCGCACAAGCGCCGCGCGGGTGCTGTCCCGTTTCGGGATTTCGACGCGGGAGAGGTTAACTTGCGGTCAGATCAGCATTTCTTTCGCCGGTCCCTGCCCCAGAAACTGCGCCGGGCTGGCGCTGGCGCCATAAGCCCCGGCGCAGAACACCGCGACCAGATCGCCGACCTCCCCGCGCGGGAAACCGGCCTTGTCGGCCAGCCGGTCGAGCGGGGTGCACAGGCACCCGACCACGCTCGCTTCCTCCGCCACCGGCGCGCCGAACCGGCTGGCAATGGCCACCGGGTAGTTGCGGCGGACCACCGTGCCGAAGTTGCCACTGGCGGCAAGCTGATGATGCAATCCCCCGTCGGTGACGAGAAAGACCTCGCCATGGCTTTCCTTGCGATCGACGATGCGGGTTAGATAGACCCCCGCCGGGCCGACCAGCCAGCGGCCGAGCTCGATGCAGAATTCGGTGCCTTCGAGCAGCGGAGGCAGCGCGGCAAAGCTTTCGCCCAGCGCTGAGCCGATGGCCTCGACGTCGAGGTCGGCGTCACCGGGAAAGTACGGAATGCCGAAGCCGCCGCCCAGGTTGCAGGCTGGCAGTGCAACGCCGACCTGGTCCGCCAGCCGTGCGGCCAATTCGAGCGTCTGTGCCTGGGTTGCGATGATCGCCACCGCGTCGAGCGCCTGGCTGCCCGCGAAGATGTGCAGCCCGCGCCATTCAGCGCGCGACTTGACAATGGTCCGGATAACCTCAGGTACTTTCTCCGCATCGATCCCGAAAGGTTTGGCACCACCGCCCATTTTCATCCCAGACCCCTTCAGATCGAAGTCCGGATTGACCCGCACCGCCAGCCGCGGCGCGGTTCCGAGGCGTTCAGCGATAGCCAGCGCCCGATGGGCTTCGGCCAGCGATTCGAGGTTGATCGTCACCCCCGCGGCAATCGCCGCCTCGAGCTCGGCATCGCGCTTGCCCGGTCCTGCAAAACTGACCTTCTCCGCCGAGACGCCCGCCGCCGCGACGATCGCCAGTTCACCCCCTGATGCGATGTCGAAGCCGTCCACCTTGGCTGCCATGAATTCGAGTAATGCACCGTAAGAGTTTGCTTTGACTGCATAATGAATCGCCAGCCGTTGCGGCATGGCGCTGCGCAAACGCGCGATCCGCGCTGCGATCAGCGTGCGCGAATAGACGAACAGCGGGGTATCCCCCGCATCCCCCACCAACGAATTCGCGGTCCGTCCGTCGATCGCCAGATCTCCATCGATCGCCTCGAACCCGTCGGGTATCGGACCGAGCGGCCTCATGCCGCCAGTTCCTGCGCCAACGCAGCGCGATCGAGCTTGCCGTTGGGGTTGAGCGGCAGCGTCTCGCGCCAGTGGATCGTGTGCGGGACCATGAAGTTGGGGAGAGCCGATGCCAGGGCCTGGGGCAACGCCTCGCGCGCCTCCGGCACGGTGCTGCGCACCACGAGATGAATTGCCTGCCCCAGTCGTGCGTCGGGCAGGCCCAGCGCCACCGCCTCGGCCACCAGCCCGGTCGCCAGCGCCGCGTCCTCGATTTCCTGCGGGCTCACCCGGTTGCCCGAGGTCTTGATCATGGCGTCGCGTCGCCCGGCAAAGTGAAGCAGTCCGGCGGGATCGCGACGCACCCGGTCGCCCGACCACACCGCCGTGCCGCCATAGCGCGACCACGCGGGCGCGGGGCGAAAGCGTTCCGCGGTCCGGACCGGGTCCTGCCAGTATCCTTGCGCAACCAGCGGCCCGGCGTGGACGAGCTCGCCCTCTTCGTCCGACGCTGCCCCGGTCCCATCGTCGGCGACCACCATTACCTCCGCGAACGGGATCGCCGCACCGATCGAGGTCGGGTGCGCGTCGATCAGCGCCGGATCGAGGTAGCTCGAGCGGAACGCCTCGGTCAGCCCGTACATCGCGTAAAGATCGGCCTGCGGGAACTGCGCGCGTAATTTGCGCACCAGATCGACGGTCAGTGCGCCGCCGGTGTTGGTCAGCCGCCGCAGGCTGACGCCCGCCTCGCCCCAGTCCTGCTCGACCAGCTGGACCCACAGCGGCGGGATCGCGGCGAGCGTGGTCAGCCGCCCGCGCTCGACCGCCTTGACCACGTCGCGCGGCGTCAAGTAGTCGAGCGGCGCTATCGAAGCACCTGCAAACCAGCCTGAAAACAATTGATTCTGCCCATAATCGAAGCTCAGCGGCATGACGCCCAGCAGGCGGTCGGCGGGCGTGAGCTTGAGATAGGCGGCAACGCTGACCGCCCCCAGCCAGAGGTTGGCGTGGCTCAGCATCACCCCCTTGGGCTTGCCGGTAGAACCGCTGGTGTAGAGGATTTGGGCAGGCCCCGCCGGATCGTGGCTGGACGGTCCAGGCAGCGCCGTCACTGCCTCCGCCGCGACCCATGCGGCCGCTTCCTCGATTGCCCCCGCTTGCGCCAGATCGCCCCGCTCCAGCGTCGCCAGCCGCGCCGCGTTGGCGATCAGCAACCGCGCGCCGCTATCGCCGAGGATATGCGCGACTTGCGCGCGCTTGAGCAGCGGATTGACGGGTACGTACACAAGACCCGCCCGCGCCGCGGCGAGGGGCAACAGGCATGCCAGCTCGCTCTTGGGCAACCAGCAGGCGACACGTTCGCCGTTCTCGGGCACTTTCGTGCTTAACCAGCCGGCCAGCCTGGCGACACGCGCCCTTAACGCCTGATAGCTTACAGGCCCCGAACGCAGCAGCAGCGCGGGCGCATCCGCCGCGCCGCGAAGCGCGAGATAGTCGAGCGGCAACGCGGGTGGGACGGGTTCGATGATAGGACTGCCCGGTAAGGAAGGACGATGACGAGGCGCGGTTAATGGCAAGCGTCGAATATCTCGTTAATCCGCGCGAGGCGCAAGCGGCTTGGGCCGATGTGCTCGGACGCGGATCCCAGCGCGCGCCGTTCGACCGCCTCGAGTGGTGGACCGCGCTCCACGAGCTGTGCCTGCCCAATGAGCAGCCGCTGTTGGCGCTGGCATGCGAAGGCGAGGCACGATGCGCGATCGCGCTGCTGCGCCGCCCGGGCACCGGGCAGCTGCGCAGCCTGGCCAACTGGTACAGCTTTTGGAGTCGTCCGGTATTTTCGGGCGGGGGTGAACCGCTCCTGCCCGAGCTCGCACGCGACCTGGCCCGACACGCTTGGCGGATCAGTCTGGCCCCTATTGCCGAAGCCGATGCGGCGCGGGCTGGCACCGCGTTTGCCACAGCAGGATGGTCGGTTCGCGCCGACCAGGTCGATGTCAACCACCGGATCGACCTTGCCGGGCGCAGCTTTGCCGAATACTGGGCCGCCCGTCCCGGTCGCCTGCGCGAGACCGTGCGCCGCAAGGGGGCCAAGGGCGCGGTCGCACTGCGCATTGCCGAACGCTTCGACCCCGCCGACTGGGCCGATTACGAGGCGGTCTACGCGCGCAGCTGGAAGCCCGAGGAAGGCAGCCCCGCGTTCCTCCACCGCTTTGCGCAAACCGAGGGTCAGGCCGGCACGCTTCGCCTCGGCCTGGCCCATATCGACGGCCTTCCGGTCGCCGCCCAGCTGTGGAGCGTCGAGGCCGGAACCGCCTGCATTCACAAGCTCGCCCACGACGAAGCCGCCAAGGCGCATTCCCCCGGCACCCTGCTCAGTCACGCGCTGTTCGCCCATGTCATCGACCGCGACCGCGTCCACACCATCGATTTCGGCACGGGCGACGACGCCTACAAGCGCGACTGGATGGAGACCGTGCGCCCGATGCTGCGGCTGGAGATGCACCGCCCGCGCGACCCGCGCAGCTGGTCCCACCTGCTCCGCGCTCGCTTACGCGGCCCCGGCTTGCCCCTTGCCGCACTGCACCATGGCGGTTAGACCGCTCCCGAACAGGGGGGGAAGGCCCGGCATGCGCCAGACTGCGGCACGACAAGGGGCTCGGGGGACCCGCGACGAGACCGACACCCGGCTGCGCGCCATCCTGCGCGACGTGCTGGGGTTGAAGCCCGCGCAAGTCGAGGCGTTCGAGGCCGATACCGGGCTGTTCGGCGCTTTGCCCGAGCTTGATTCGATGGCGGTGGCAGGCCTGCTCACCGAGATGGAAGATCGCCTCGAGATCGTCATCGATGACGACGAGGTCGATGGCGAACTGCTCGAGACATACGGCAACCTGCTCACCTTCGCGAGAGCCAAGCGCGGACAGTGAAAGCGGTTTCCTGGCCCTGCCCCGCGCCCGGCGGCAGCGGCGAGGAATTGGCGCTGGTTGCCGGGCCGTCAGCCGCCGTGGCGCGCGTTCTGATCGTCCCTGCGCTGTTCGAGGATGCCAACCGCACCCGGCGAATGCTGGTCGAAACGATGCGCGCGCTGGCCGGGCGGGGCATCGCCAGCGTGCTTCCCGATATGCCCGGCTGCAACGAGAGCCTCGCGCCGCTGGAACGGCAGGACCTGGCCTCATGGCGCGCCGCAACTGCTGCAGCCGCCCGGCATTTTTCGACAAGTCATGCGTTGAGCTTGCGTGGCGGTGCGCTGGTTGCTCCGATTCTTCCCGGCTGGCAGCTCGTACCGGTTGCCGGTGTCCAGGTGCTCCGCCCGATGCTCCGCGCACGCACCGTCGCATCGCGCGAGGACGGCCGCGCCGAGACGATGGAGGGGCTGCTCGACCGGGGCCGTGATGCCGGGCTGGGGCTGGCGGGTTATCGGCTCGGTGCGGCAATGGTCGGCGATCTCGAGGCCGCCACGGTTCCGGATCGGCCGACGCTTGGGACCCTTAAGCTCGAAGATCTGGGCGGCGGGGCGCTGTGGCTGCGGAGCGAGCCGGGCGAGGACGCAGGCTTGTCGGCCGCGCTTGCCGCGCGGGTCGCGGCGGACCTGACGCCATGAGGCGCGTGGTGGAATTCGCCTGCGAGGGCGAGACGCTGTTGGGCACGCTCGACGAGGCAAGCGGCGACACCGGCCTGTTGATCGCCAGCGGCGGCAACGAAATCCGCGCCGGCGCATGGGCGGGACAGGCGCTGCTGGCGGCGCGGCTCGCCGCGGCGGGCCATCCCGTGTTCCGTTTCGACCGGCGCGGGGTGGGCGACAGCGGCGGCGTGAACCGCGGCTATCGCGAAAGCCGCGCCGACATCGCCGTGGCACTGGCCGCGTTCCGCGAGGCTGCGCCGAGGCTGCGCCGGGTCGTCGCATTCGGCAACTGCGACGCGGCCAGCGCGTTGATGCTGATCGGCGGCGACCTGACGATAGATGCGCTGGTGCTCGCCAATCCGTGGACGGTCGAGGGCGAGGACGACGGCGCGCAGGCCCCCGCCGCGTTGCGCCGGCGCTATGCCGCCAAGCTTTCCGACCCGGCCGAATGGAAACGCCTGCTGGGCGGCGGGATAGACCTGCGCAAGCTTGCCGTCGGCTTGCGCCGCGCCGTGGCGCCCGCCCCCGCTTCCGCGCTCGCCGACCGGATGCGCGATGGTCTCGGCCGCTTTGACGGCCCGGTCACGATCCTGCTCGCCGAGCGCGACCGCACCGCGCAACTGTTCGTGGCAGCCTGGGGCGATGACCCGCGCATCACCTGCCTCGCCAGCGCCTCGCACAGCTTTGCCGACGAAACCGCGCACGATTGGCTGTTCGAGCGGATTTGCGACGCGCTCGGCTAAGCCGCTACTCCGCCGCCTGCACCACCTTGTGCGCCGCAAACTCGCGCTCGGCGACGAAGCGTTCGGCGTCGAGCGCGGCCATGCAGCCGGTGCCCGCGGCGGTCACCGCCTGGCGATAGATCGGGTCCATCACGTCGCCGCAGGCGAACACGCCCGGAATCGCGGTCTTGGGCGTGCCCGGCTCGACCAGCAGATAGCCCGACGGGTCCATTTCGAGCTTGCCCTTGAACAGTTCGGTCGCGGGGGCGTGGCCGATCGCGACGAACGCGCCGTCGGTGGGATGCGTGCTCGCCTCGCCGGTCACCGTATCGGTCAGCGCCAGCCCGGTCAGCCCCCCTGCGAGCGGATCGCCGAGGAAGCTATCGACCTTCTTGTTCCAGATCACCCGGATGTTCGGGTGCGCGAACAAACGGTCCTGAAGGATGCGCTCGGCGCGCAAGCTGTCGCGGCGGTGGATCAGGGTGACCTCGGGCGAGTGGTTGGTCAGGTACAGCGCCTCCTCGACCGCGGTGTTGCCCCCGCCGATCACCGCGACCCTCTTGCCGCGATAGAAGAACCCGTCGCAGGTGGCGCAAGCCGAAACGCCCTTGCCGGCCAACTCGACCTCGCCCGGCACGCCCAGCCACTTGGCCTGCGCGCCGGTGGCGATGACCAGCGTCTCGCCTTCATAGATATCGCCGCCGTCGCCGATCGCGCGGAATGCCGTTCCTGGTTCTCCCCGTCCTGAAAGGTCGATCGAGACGATGGTGTCCCACAGCATCCGCGTGCCGACATGCTCGGCCTGCGCCTGCATCTGCTCCATCAGCCACGGGCCCTGGATCACGTCGCGAAAGCCGGGATAGTTCTCGACATCGGTGGTGATCGTCAGCTGCCCGCCGGGCTGGAGCCCCTGGACCACGATCGGCTTGAGGCCTGCCCGCGCGCCGTAAATCGCCGCGGACATTCCCGCCGGTCCCGAGCCGACAATCAACATGCGCGTGGTATGGGTGGTCATCGTTCCCTCCGTGAGCGCGCGAGATAATCGCGCGGCGGGCGAATTGCGAATCCGGCGGTGACGATTTTCCCCGGCGGAAAGCGAGTGGTCAGCTCAGCAGGCTCGCGCGGATTGCGGCGCACTGGGCTTCGTTCACGGCCAGCACTTCGTCGAGATAACGGTCGAAATCGCCGTGCCGCTCGCGGATCGCGGCGTGGGCGGCAGCGATGTACTCGGGCGCGACGCCGATCATCGCCAGCACCGCCTCCTCGTCCATCTCGGGGCCGTAACGGGCGCGAAAGCGGGCAAGGCCGCCTGCGAGCTGTCCGCCGATGTCGGCAGCTTCGTTGGTCAGCAGGTAGTCGGCCATCGCATCGTCGGGATGGACGCCGAGGATGTGGTGGGTCAGCGAGGCCGCCAGCCCGGTGCGGTCCTTGCCCGCGACGCAGTGAAGCAGGCTGGGGCCCCGATCCTCGGCGAGTTCCGCGAAGTACAGCTTCATCGATTCAACCAGCACAGGCCGCCACGGCATGCCCTGGTTGAGGCGGATCATCGCCGCTCGGGCCTCGGCCCCCGTGCGCACCCCCTGCCCCGCCGATTCGTGCGCCGCGGCCCCGGCTAAACCGGCAGTCTCCCCCGGCTCATAAAGCACCGCCGCGCCAAATTCGGGATGCCGCGCGCACGGGTAGAGCGCCCGCTCGCTGTCGCCGCGCAAGTCGATCACCGCGGTCAGGCCCAGCGCGGCAACCTTGTCGAGGTCTTCGGCCGAAGCCTCGTGGTGGTGCCCCGATCGCCAGAGCACCCGTCGCTTCACCATGGCGCCATCGGTCCCCGCATAGCCCCCGTAGTCGCGAAAGTTGCGGATGCCGTCGAGCGGGAGGATGCGGTCGGTGTTCATGGCCCGCGCCGTAGCCGCGCCGCCCGCGCTGGACAATGCCCCGGAGCCGAAGCAGGAATGCCCAAACGGAGGAAGAACCCCATGAAGACCCGCCACCTCGTCGATCCCCAGGTCTGGCCCATCGTCGAAATGCTTCCGACTTTCGAGTTCGCCCGCGCGACGCTCGACCAGACCCGCGCCGATTCGGCGGCGCGTTTCGCCAATCTGCTCGAAATCCCGCTGGCGCCGACGATCCGCACCGCCAGCCGCGCCGATGGCAGCGAGATCGAACTCTATCACTTCGATCCAAACCCGGGCGCCACGGCGCGCGCGGCGCTCTATCACATCCACGGCGGCGGGATGATCCTCGGCTCGGCCAAGGACATGCAGTTCGGTCCCTCGGCGATGGCCGCGGCGCTGGGCATTCCAGTGGTCTCGGTCGAGTACCGGCTCGCCCCCGAAACGCCCTTCCCCGGCCCCCAGCAGGATTGTCTCGACGGGCTGGCCTGGCTCGCGGCCAACGCGGCGGAACTGGGGATCGATCCGGCGCGGATCGCGGTGATCGGCGAGAGCGCCGGCGGTGGCCTCGCCGCAGCGGCCGCGCTGATGGCGCGCGACACCGCCGGGCCGAAGATCGCCGCGCAAGTGCTGGTCTACCCGATGCTCGATCACCGCACCGGCGGCGACGCGTGCCGCTGGAACAACCGCTCGACCGGCGAGTGGGTGTGGACACGCTCGTCGAACCGCTTCGGCTGGGAAGCGTTGCGCGGCGACTATCCCGCCGACGACGAGCGCAAGGGCTGGTTCTCGCCTGCCTTGGCCGAAAGTCTGTCCGGCCTGCCGCCCACGCTGATGCTCACCGGCAGCCTCGACCTGTTCTTCGACGAAGACCTCGATTACGCGCGGCGGCTGGTCGACGCCGGGGTCCCGGTCGAACTGCACAGCTATCCCGGCGCGATCCATGCCTTCAACATGGTCGCCGACGCCGCGATCAGCCAGGCCTTCAACCGCGATTTGATGGGCGGGGTGGTGCGGTTGCTGAAGCTTTCCGAGCCTGCTGCCTGAAAGCCGGGTTAGCCCACCAGGCCCGCGGCGGTAACTCCGCGCGACAGGCTGCGGGCGCTGGTCACCGCGAGGAAGGCTTCGCCGCCGGCAGCCAACACGTCGCGGCCGACGCTGCGGAACAGACGCGCCTCCAGCTGATCGGTCGGAATCGGATCGATCGGCCCCGCTTCTTCCAGGATCATCCGGTCGCACGTCGCCCGGTCCTGCGCATCGTCGCCGATAAGATCACCCATTCGCTCGAGCACGATCGGGACGGCCGCGGGGGTGCGATCCGAATCGAGCGCCGCCAGTTGCAGGAGGCCGTCCATCACCATCGCCTTGGGCAAGGTGACCCCGCGCATAAGCACCGTCATGGGGGTGCGCCCGGTTTCGTCGAACAGGAATACGAAGACGTTGCCCGCGATCGGAAACAGCCAGCCGTTGAAGGCCAGGCCCGAGCCCTTTATATGCACCTCGAGCAGCCCGTCAGCCCCGCGGCGGATGAAGCCGTAATCGTGAAAGACGCGGTCGCGCATCAGCAACGACGGACGCGCAGTGCGCCAGAAACCCTCGTAGGCCGCGCCGTGAAGCATCAGCTCGTGGTGCGAGCTTTCGATGAACCGGGCCAGCGGTCCCTGGCGGAGGATCGCAGGCGGCAAATTTGACGGCGTTGCCGGTTCGACCCCGAAGCCCCGCGCGAACTCGTCGAGCCCGCCATACCAGTCGATCAGGCGAAAACCCTCATGGCGCCTGGAGATCAGCGCGGTCAGGCGCGACAGGTTGTGCTCGGTGGGATGAACGGTGCCGCCAAGCCAGCGTCCGACCAATGACTTGTCGACGCCGAGCGCCTGCGCCAGACCGACACGGCTGAGCGTGAGCGCCTTCAGCGCCAGGTCGAGCTTGGTGGCCAGATCGGAGATGTGTTCCATGCCGCCCCCCTCCGCGGGGAGAATGCAACCGGATGCACGCCAATGCAACCCGGGTGCAGCACCGCGCAACGGCCTACGCACGGTGCTGCACCTTATCGACGCTCTCCCCGGCGCGCATCGCAGCTTTGGCCGCGCCCCACGGCGGCCACAGGGGAGAATGCTCATGAACCGCAATCCAACGATCTTCGCGCTGGCCGCTGCTTGCGTGCTGGTATCGGGCTGCTCGACGCGCCCGCGCAACTTCACCGCCGAGCTGTCCGCTCCGGTGCCGGACCGGATGGCCTTCGAAAACGACTTCCGCACCTGCCAGACGCTGGTCCGGCAGGGACATCGCAATGGCTTCAGATCCGCGGCAACGGGACTGGCTGTTGGCTCCGGGGCCGTTGGCGCCGGTCTCGCCGTCGGAAGCATGACCGCGGGCGGTGTCTACAGTAGCTATGGAGCTGCCGGCGCAGCGGCAGGTGCAGCCTTGATGGCGACAACGGCCGTAGTCGGGATCGCGGGTTTCGGACTGACCCGGCTCATCAGAGGGGGCAAGGAGCGCAAGTTCAAGCGCGCGATGGATGCCTGCCTGACCGAATACGGCTACAGCGTCGGCAGCTGGGCTAAAGTACACAAGAAAGATGATGCGGCAAAGATCGCTGCTGGCAGTGCGATAGTGCTCCCCTCCGCGCCCGATTCCGCCACGGGGGTTTCGGAGGAAGCTCTCGCAGCGCCCGAAACCACCCTGATCGTGGCAAGCCAAAGCGATCCGGACAGCTGACCCGTCAAAACCGGCGGGGCGGCGTAACCCATCCGCCGCCCCGACTGGCGTATTCTCAGCGCAGCGACACCACGTTGTCCGAGACCCGTGTGTCCCTCCGATCGCCGCGGTATTGGCTGGCCATCGGTTCGTCGCTCGCCTCGTGGACTTCGCTTTCGCCGAAGCCGTTGAACGCGGTCTTCATCGCCGCGCCATAGGCGCCGAGCATACCGACCTCGATATAATCGCCCGCGCGCATGTCGGCGGGCAGATCGAACGGGCCTTCCATGTGGTCGAGGTCGTCGCAGGTCGGTCCGTAGAAGCTGAATGCCTCGTCCGCGCCAACCGCGTCCTCGCGCAATGCCTTGACCGGAAAGCGCCAACCGACGTGCGCCGCATCGAACAGCGCGCCATAGGCGCCGTCGTTGATGAACAGCTCGCTTCCGCGGCGGCGTTCGACACGCACGATCAGCGAGTTGTACTCGGCGCACAGCGCGCGGCCCGGCTCGCACCACAGTTCGGCCGAATAGGAGATCGGCAGCGATTCATAGGTGCGGTCGATGATCTTGAAGTAGTCCTCGAGCGGCGGCGGCTCCATGCCGGGATAGATCGAGGGGAAGCCTCCGCCAACGTCGATCACATCGACCAGCACCGAGGCATCGACGATCGCCGCGCGGACCTTCTCCAGCGCCTGGACATAGGCGTGCGGGCTCATCGACTGCGACCCGACGTGAAAGCACACGCCGAGGCTGTCCGCCACCTGACGAGTGGCCTGGAGCAGCGCGGGGGCATCGGTCAGGTCGGCGCCGAACTTCGCGGCGAGGCTGAGCTCGGAGTATTCGGACGATACGCGCAGGCGGACGCACAGGGTCAGGTCTTCCGCACCGTCGGTGGCAGCTGTGATCTTCTCGAGCTCTTCCTGGGTATCGAGGCTGAACACCTTGCAGCCGTGGACGGCATAAGCCTCGCGGATCGCGCTGGGCGTCTTGACCGGGTGCATGAAGCACAGCACCGCCCCGGGCAGCGTGGCGCGCACGAGCCGGACTTCGGCGATCGAGGCGACGTCGTAGTGCGTGACGCCCGCGTCCCACAGCACGCGCAACAGATCGGCCGAAGGGTTGGCCTTGACCGCATAGAGCGTACGCCCCGGAAACTTCTCGAGGAAGAAACGGGCTGCGCGCCGCGCCGCGTGCGGGCGGTTGAGAATAACGGGTTGGTCCGGCGAAGTGGCGCGGACTACAGCCGATGCGTCAGGAAAAGTGTGCAACTCAAGGGACCCCCAAACGGTTCGTTCGACAAGGCTGCCTTGCGGTTTGGAAGTCCCCATGGGGCAGCGGGGGGTCGCTATAAGGCGGGGGGGATGAACTGCAAGTGAAAAAGGGACCGGCCGGTCCCATGCAGAGACGGCGCGAACAAGATACTGGTTTAAAGCGATTTTCTTGGCGATCAACTCAGCCGGTTGCGAAAGTCCTCGTAGCCGAACTTGCGCACCTGCTCGAGCGAATCGGTCTCGCTGTCCCACAACCAGATCGAGGGCAGCGGCACGCCGTTGAAGGTGGTGGTCTTGACCATCGAATAATGCGCCTGGTCGAGGAAGGCGAAACGCTGGCCCGGTTCGGGTGCGAAGGGAAGGCGATAGTCGCCGATGACATCTCCGGCGAGGCACGATGGGCCGCCGAGGCGGACCGCCCCGCCCGCGCCTTCGTCGACCTCGGTGTCGACCTGCGGCAGTTCCCCCAGCAGCGCCGGTCGATAGGGCGCTTCAATCACGTCGGGCATGTGGCAGGTGGCGGAAATGTCGACGATGGCCAACGGCATTCCGTTCCAGTGTGTGTCGAGCACGGTGCCGACGAGGATCCCGGCATCGAGCGCCACCGCCTCGCCCGGTTCGAGATAGAGCTCGCACCCGGTCTCGGCCTTCACCGCTTTGAGGAACGCGACCAGCTCGTCGCGCTGGTAGTCGGCGCGGGTGATGTGGTGGCCGCCGCCGAAATTGAGCCATTTGAGCCGCGGCAGCCATTGGACGATGCGCGGCTTCGTCGCCTCCCAGGTGCGGCGGAGCGGTTCGAAGTCCTGCTCGCAAAGCGTGTGGAAATGCAGTCCGTCGACGCCTTCCATGTGCTCGACGGTGAGCTGGTCGACCGGGAAGCCCAGCCGCGAGTGCGGCGCGCACGGATCGTAACGCGGCACCTCGCCCTCGGCGTGGAGCGGGTTGATCCGCAGGCCGATGTCGAACTCCCAGCCCTGCGCGCGGGCCAGCGCAATCTGCGGCACGAAGCGCTCGAGCTGGCCGGGTGAGTTGAAGATCACATGGTCGGACAGGCGGCAGATTTCGGGCAGGTCCTCGCCCTTGTACGCCGCGCAATAAGTTGCGATTTCGCCGCCCCGAACACCCGACGCATAGTGTTCGGCGGCGAGCAAGGCCTCCCACAGCCCCGAAGTGCAGACCCCGTCGAGGTACTCGCCGATGAGCGGCGCGACCCGCCACATCGAGAATGCCTTGAGCGCGGAGAGCATCTTGATCTCCGCACGGTCGCGAACGTCGGCGAGCATTGCGAGGTTGGCGCGCAGCCGTGCGGCATCGACCACGAACGCGGGGGAATCGACCCGCGAAAGATCGAACTGGGCGAATGCACCCGGGTCTCCGGCTCTGGTTTCCATCACATCCAACTTGCTGCTATTTTTTCACACGAAGACACGAAGCCACGAAGGCGTCAGGGTTGGCCGAACCTTCCGTAATAATCGTTGGCAACGCGCTTGAGACCGTCTTTGAATGTGCCTTGTCCAAAATTCATCAACAGGCCCAGAGGCAGGTTCATTAGGCGCAGATAGGTCAGAATTTGCTTGCCATGGACAGGTGCAAGCCGCTCGACAGACTTTAGTTCTATGACCAGTGTCCGATTGACAAGCAGGTCGATCTTGAAAGCGTTGTCGACCACAACGCCCTTGTATCTCAGGGGCAACGCAATTTGGCGTTCAACGGCCAAACCAGCCTGCCGCAGGCTTTCGGCCAACAGGACTTCGTATGCGCTCTCGAGAAGTCCGGGGCCGAGGTCGCGATGGAGATGGAATCCGCAATCCACCGCGATGCGGGCAAGCTCCTCGATCTCGGTCCCTCCCATCATCTTCGTGTCTTCGTGTCTTCGTGTGAAATCAATTTACTCAAAACCCCAGCGGCCCGCCCAGTTCCTTGACCTGCCACGGCAGCCCCTGCTTGCCCAGCATGTCCAGGAACGGGTCGGGATCGAACTGTTCCATGTTGAACACGCCGCCCTCGCCATTTTGGCCCTTCCACGCCCCGGTCAGAATCATCGCCGCGCCGACCATTGCGGGGACCCCGGTGGTGTAACTGACCGCCTGGTTGCCGGTCTCGGCGAACGCAGCCTCGTGGTCGCAGATCTGGTAGATGTAGAAAGTGCGCTCCTCGCCGTCCTTGAAACCGGTAGCGATGTCGCCGATGTTGGTCTTGCCCTTGGTGGTCGAACCCAGCGACGAAGGCTCCGGCAGCACCGCCTTGAGGAACTGTAAGGGAATGATCTCCTTGCCCTCGTAGATGACCGGATCGATCCGCGTCATGCCGACGTTCTGGAGCACCGTCAGGTGCGTGATATACGCCTCGCCAAAGGTCATCCAGAAGCGGATGCGCTCGATCTCGGGCAGGTGCTTCGCGAGGCTTTCGAGCTCCTCGTGGTACATCAGGTACATCGATTTCGGCCCGACACCCTCGAACGCGAACTGCTGCTTGGTCGAGAGCGCTGGCCTCTCGATCCACTTGCCGTTTTCGTAGTGCCGCGCGGGCGCGGTCACCTCGCGGATGTTGATCTCGGGGTTGAAGTTGGTGGCGAAATGCTGGCCATGGTCGCCGCCGTTGCAATCGAGAATGTCGAGCGTGCGGATGGTGTCGAGCTTGTGCTTCTTGAGCCAGGTGGCGAACACGCTGGTCACCCCGGGATCGAATCCGCTGCCGAGCAGCGCCATCAGCCCCGCCGCCTTGAACTTGTCCTGATAGGCCCACTGCCACGAATACTCGAAGTGCGCCTGGTCGCGCGGCTCGTAGTTGGCGGTGTCGAGGTAATCGACCCCCGCGGCAAGACAGGCGTCCATGATGTGGAGGTCCTGATAGGGCAGCGCGAGGTTGACCACCAGTTTCGGCCCGATCTGGCGTATCAGCGCAGTCAGCGCGGGAACGTCGTCGGCATCGATCTGATAGGTAGCCACGGACTGGCCGGTGCGCGTCTTGACGCTTTCTGCGATCGCATCGCACTTGGCCTTGGTCCGGCTGGCAAGGTGAATCTCCGAAAAAATCCCCGGATTCATCGCCATCTTGTGGACCGCGACCGAACCCACGCCGCCCGCGCCGATCACCAGAACCTTGGACATGTGCACTCCTGACGGTGGATGAATCGAGCAGCGGCTACTAGGGGAACAGAATGACCGTTGAAAGCCTCCGTTCCCCGACCCACGCCGGGGTACTGCGTGCCGCCGAGAAAGTGGCGGCGCTGCTGCCGCAAACGCCGCTGCTACCGCTCGACTTGCCCAACGGCGATACCGTTTGGTGCAAGGTCGAATCGCTCCAGCCGGTCGGCGCGTTCAAGATCCGCGGCGCCTGGCACCGGCTGACCGACCTCACCGCCGACGAGCGCCAGCGTGGCGTGGTCGGCGTATCGAGCGGCAACCACGCGCAAGGCGTCGCCTGGGCGGCGCGGCGGCTCGGCATCCCCGCCACGATCGTCATGCCCAACGATGCCCCCGCGGTGAAGCTGGCCAATACCCGCGCGCTCGGTGCCGAAGTGGTGATCTACGACCGCCCCGGCGGGGTAGACCGCGACGCGGTGGCGCAGCGGCTGGTCGATGAGCGCGGCATGGTGCTCGTCCACGCATATGGGGATCCGTGGGTGATCGAGGGCCAGGGCAGCATGGGGGTGGAGATCGCCGCGCAGATGGAACAGCGCGCGGGCGGACCACCGACGCGGATCGTGGCCTGTTGCGGCGGCGGCGGGCTGAGCGCGGGTCTTGCGCTCGCCTGCCCCGACGCCGAGATCGTCCCGGTCGAGCCCGAAGGGTGGGACGACGTCTGCCGCAGCCTGGCGCTGGGCGAAATCCAGCGCGTGGACCTCGCAAGCGCTCCGCCCACCGCCTGCGACGCCTTGCAAACACCTTCGACCCGCCCGATCAACTTCGCCATCCTCAAGGCACGCTGCGCTTACGGCGCGGTGGTGACCCCGGCCGAAGTCCGCGCGGCGCAGCGGCTGGCGTTCGACAAGCTGCACCTGGTGATCGAGCCGGGCGGCGCGGCGGCGCTCGCGGCGGTGCTGGCGGGGAAGGTGCCCAGCGACGGGCGCACCGCGGTGACGCTGACCGGGGGAAATGTCGATGCGGCGGCGTTTGCGAAAGTGCTTACCACATTCGATTGATGGGTTGCATTTGACAATCGAACCTCGCGCCAGCACTCTCCCGCCGGGTCGCAAGGGGAGGAACGATCATGCAGGCGCAAATGCTCGCACCCGCAGCGGTGCTGGTGCTGTGGACACTCATCATGCTGGCGTGGGTCGCAGCCACGCGTTTACCGGCCATGGCCAAAATGGGGACTAATCTGAAGTCTGCACCCCCAGGCGGGCGCGGGGTTAACCTCGACGGGGTTTTGCCCGACAGCATCCAGTGGAAATCGCATAACTACACCCACCTCGTCGAGCAGCCGACGCTGTTCTACGCCACCGTCGTGATCCTGACGATCATGGGCGCGGGCGCGCTCGACGTCACGCTGGCCTGGGCCTACGTCGCGATCCGCATCGTCCATTCGCTGTGGCAGGCCGTGGTCAACACTTTGCCGGTGCGCTTCTCGCTGTTCCTGCTGGCGACCGCCTGCCTGCTGGTCCTCGCGATCCGCGCGGTGATGGCGACGCTGCTCAACGATCCGTCGGTGATCGCCTCATGATCGGCATGGACATCCTTCAGCCGGTGGTAGCGCTGGCGGCGTGGACAATGGTGATCTGGCTGTGGATGTACGCCACCCGCATCCCGGCGATGAACAAAGCCAAGATCGACGCGAATTCGCTGACCGGCGGGACGGGCAAGTCGCTCGACGACGTGCTGCCGCCGCAGGTCCAGTGGAAGGCGCACAACTACAACCACCTCCATGAAGCGCCGACGGTGTTCTATGCCGTCGCGCTGGTGCTGGCGATCACCGGCCAGGGTGACGGGCTGAACGCGGCGCTCGGCTGGGCCTACGTCGGGCTTCGCGTGTTCCACAGCCTGATCCAGGCGACAGTCAACCGGGTGATGGTGCGCTTCCTGGTTTTCGCGCTGTCGTCGCTGGTGCTGATCGCGCTGGTGGTCCACGCCGCATTCGCGGTATTCCACGGCTAGCGCACAAACAGGCTCGCCAGCTCGACGTGGGTCGACCAGCGGAACTGGCCCACGGGGCGGAGTTCGGCGAGCCGGTACCCGCCCGCCACCAGCGTCGCCGCATCGCGCGCCCAGCTCGACGGGTTGCAGCTGACGTAAGCCACCCGCGCGACCGTCGAGCCGGCGATCTGGGTGACCTGGTCGCGCGCGCCGGCGCGCGGCGGATCGAGCACGACCGCGGCGAAGCGGTTCAGCTCCTCGGTGCGCAGCGGGTTTCGATAGAGATCGCGGTGGAGCGGATGGACCGGCCTGCCACTGCGCCCAGCGGCGGCCTTGCATGCGAGATGCGCGTCCTGCGCCGCTTCCACCGCTAGCACTTTCGTCGGACCCGCGAGGGCGAAGGCGAACGTGCCGAGGCCCGCGAACAGGTCGGCCACTGTGGGGCTGCCTTCCAGCCATTCGCGCACCGCGCCGACCAGCGCTGCCTCGCCGTCCGCCGCCGCCTGCATGAAACCGGCCGGGGGCAGGCTCACCGCGACGCCCGACAGCGTGATCGTCACCGGCTCCGGCTCCCACAGCATCTCCGGGCCATAGCCTTGATCGAGCGCGAGGCGGGCAAGATTGTGGCTTCGGGCGAAGTCGAGCAAAAGCTCGGTTTGCTCGAGACCAGCCAGTTCGAGTCCCTTGAGCTCGACCGAAACGCCCTGGTCGGCCAGCGCGAGGTGGACATCCGCCGCGAGCCGCTTGCCTGCCCACCGCGCGATCAGCGCGCGCAGCGGCGCAACCAGCGCGAACAGATCGGGGTGGAGC
>JAUYQH010000198.1 GCA_030697365.1 Novosphingobium sp.
CCCGAAGAATGGCCTCAAACGATCAGGCTCAACACCACCGCACAGGTGGGCGGGAATTAATCGGAATGGTGGGCGGGATCAGTTCGGAATCCCGGGCGGGAATTCCTCGGAATGGCGGGCGGCATCAATTCGGAATCCGCAGACCGGTTGGCCAATCTAATTTCGCGCAGTCACGCCAGTGCTGCTGCACCACATTCGGCCTAACCCATCCATCGTCCCGGCGGAGGGACCTCGCTTCGGGGGGCTGATGGTCGTGCCCGCCCGGAAACTGTTTTCCGGCTTCTCCTTTCGCTGGATCAGGCGGCCATGGCAGGCGCGACCTGTCGGTGAGCGACAAACTCGGTTCCATCCTTGAGCATCCGGTGCAGTACCACTGCCAGCTTGCGTGCCAGCGCCACGCGAGCCTTCTTCGGCCCAGACCGCTTGGCCACTTGCAGCGCCCAGCTCTTCAGATCAGAGCCCTTGCGGGGTTTGCGCAAGTGGTGATGACGCCGGATGGACCGGCGCGCGATGAGAGGCCTGCGATCCGGGTTCGCCTGGGAGCCGCGTCGATCGAGATTGCCGATCATGCGCCGGCAGCCTTGGTGACAGCGACGTTGAAGGCACTGGCGCGATGATCCCGGTTCCTGGTGGTGCGAAAATCTGGCTCGCGCTGGGCCACACTGACATGCGCCGCGGAATGCGTACGCTCGCCTTGCAGGTGCAGCACAGTTTGCACCGCGACGTTCACGCCGGTGACCTCTATATCTTTCGAGGACGCAGCGCTTCGCTGTGCAAGATCCTGTGGCATGACGGTCTGGGCATGTCGTTGTATGCAAAACGTCTCGAGAAGGGCCGTTTTATCTGGCCCTCTGCCCAAGAGGGCATGGTGGCGATCTCGAGCTCGGCAATGGCCTGTCTGCTGGAAGGGATCGACTGGCGCAATCCGCAATCGACATGGCGTCCAACGCAGGTCGGCTGAGGCCGTCCGCGTCAATCAGGGGTTCTTCCGCACATTTGGTGCAGGGGCGGAGTGCTTCGACGAGCCGACGCTTCATGCGGCGAGCAAGACGCGCTGCCTTAACAGCGGGTATTTCGCCCTTCCGTACATTTGGCGTTTGATGGTCTTTATGCGGTTGATCTGGCCTTCGACGGGACTGGTAGTCCATGGCTCGGTGATGGCCGCGCGGACTGCGGCGAGGTCCCGCTTGATGCCTTTCGCCAAAGCCTGGAGTTCGCTGGCCTCTGCCTCGGCCACCCGCCTCCCGAACATCTCGATCTCATCACCCGCCTCTGTCTCGAGGCCGGTCGGATCATGGAAGATACAAGCGTCGAACTCGCGTTGGTCCTGCCGAAAAATCGGGATGACCGCGCCGGTCGTCTGGAGCGGGTCCACCGGGCGGGTTTCGACATCGCCGCACTCGCAGCAGCGGCGCAGGCACTGCACCGCCGCTACGACGCCGAGGCGGGTTAGGCCGGCTGGGTCTTGGCAGCCCTTGGCTTACGAGCAGTCTTTGCCGGCGTCACCGCTGCCCTTGCCGGCGGCACGGCTGCCTTTACTGGCTTCACCGCAGACTTTGCCGAAGTTGCCTCGACCTTTGCCGGGGTCACCGCGGCCTTTGCTGGCTTCACTGCGGCCGCCGACGTCACAGCATCCTTTGGTGGTTTGACCACAGCCTTTGCCGGCTTCACGGTCGATGCCGATTTGGCGGGAGTTTGGACCTTGGTCCCCGGCTTGCGCCCGAGCCCGATCTTCTTGGCCATGTCGCGTCGGACCTGTGAGTAGCTTTCCGAGACGATTGGATAGTCGGGCTTGAGGCCATAACGCTTGCGATAGTCATCGGGCGTAAGACCATGGCCCGACAGGTGCCGGCGCAATGTCTTGTAAGGCTTGCCGTCGATCAGCGAGATGATGTGATCTTTGGACGCCAGCGATTTGCGGACGGTCACGGCCGGCGTGTACTCCTGTACTACCGGTTGCTCGGCGGCCGATGGCGACGACGCCATCGAGTTCAGCGCATTGTGCACCTTTTGCAGAAACGCGGGGACATCGTCGGCCGAGGCGCCCGTGTTCGGGTTGGACAGCCAGGCGATCGTCAGATCGGTCGCGAGTTCAAGCATGTTCGGTTGTTCTGTTTCTTCGGTCACGGCCATTCTCCCCCTCTAAGCAGGCACCGCTTCTAGCCGCGCCGCGGCGTTCGTCAATTCTGCGTAAATATCCACCGCGCTCGCACATTCCATTCGACTTCGAGCGCAAGCCACGCATTGGTGTCGTTACTGGATCGCAGCCGGACTGATCGGCTGCCGCCCCGACGAGACGCTCGGTCGGGGCTGTGGGTGGTGGGAGCAGCGATGGGCGCTGCACCGATACGGAGCACCACCATGATCAACACCACCCAGTCCGACGCTGCAGGCACCCCGCCGGTGGCCGTGGACAAGACCGTCCCAACGCCCCGCACCCGCCGCATGTCACGCGAGCCGAAGTCGAACGCCAAACAGCCGGAAGACAAAACCGGGGACGGGAAAGTCGAGCGCAAGGCTTCTCCCCCCGCACAGCCCAAAGCACCTCGCGGACCCAGCAAGATCGCCTCGGTCATCGCGCTGCTCGAACGCAAGCAGGGCGCCACGCTTGTCGAGCTGGTCGAGGCCACCGGATGGCTGCCGCACACCACCCGCGCCGCGCTGACCGGGCTCAAGAAGAAGGGGCACGTCATCAGCAAGGACAAGCGCGACGATGTCACCTGCTACCGCATCGTGAAGGCCGCCTGATGGCGACCCGCCGCGACAAACTCGATGCCGACCTGGCTGCGCTGGCGACATTGTCGCCGGCGCAGCTGCGGGAGCAATGGCACAAGGTCACCGGCAAGGTGCTGCCACGGGTCAGCCCCGCGCTGCTTCGCCTTGCGCTGGGCTACGAGCTGCAGGCGAAGGCGCTGGGCGGGCTCTCGCGCGCCAGCCAGCAACGGCTTGCCCAGCTGGGCGCGGCCAAGACCCAGACCCGCAGCACTTCGCCAGGTATGCGGCTGGTGCGCGAATGGCACGGCACCGTGCACATCGTCACAGTCGGCGAGGATGGTGCGATCCGCTGGAACGAGCGCGAGTGGAAGAGCCTCAGCGAAATAGCCCGAACTATCACCGGCACCCGCTGGTCTGGCCCGGCCTTCTTCGGGCTCAAGGAACGAACCGCCAAGGAAGGGAGGATAGCGGCATGAAAAAGATCCGCTGCGCGATCTACACCCGCAAGTCGAGTGAGGAGGGTCTCGAGCAGGACTTCAACTCACTCCACGCCCAGCGCGAGGCGTGCGCAGCCTATGTGCTCAGCCAGGCCAGCGAGGGCTGGTCGGCGCTGCCCGAGATTTACGACGACGGAGGCATCTCGGGCGGTACCCTGGAGCGCCCTGCCCTCACTCAGCTGCTCGACGACATCGCCGCGGGGAGGATCGATATCGTCGTGGTCTACAAGGTCGACCGGCTGACCCGCTCGCTGCTCGACTTTTCCAAACTGGTCGAAGCGTTCGACAAGGCGGGCGTCAGCTTCGTGTCGATCACCCAGTCGTTCAACACCACCACCAGCATGGGCCGGCTCACGCTCAACATGCTCTTGAGCTTCGCCCAGTTCGAACGCGAGGTCACCGCCGAGCGCATCCGCGACAAGATTGCGGCGTCGAAGGCCCGCGGCATGTGGATGGGCGGGACACCGCCGCTCGGCTATCGGCCCGACGGGCGAAGCCTGGCAATCGTCGATGAGGACGCCGCGCTTATTCGCGACATCTTTGCTCGCTATCTCGAGCTCGGCAGCGTCCGGCTGCTTTACAACGCGCTGATGGCCGATGGCATCGCCGTTCCCGAGCGGGCGGCGTCGACCGGGCGCAGCATGGGCGGAGGAGCATTCACCCGCGGCCAGCTCTACAAGATCCTGACCAACCCGATCTACATCGGCGAGATCCATCATCAGGGGCGCAGCTACAAGGGCCTGCACAGCGCGATCATCGATCGGGCGATGTGGGACGCGGTGCAGGCTCAGCTCGGTGAGAACCTCCAGGGCGAGCGCTCCCCGGGTCAGATCAAATCACCCAGCCTGCTCGCCGGGCTGATCGTCGACGAAGCAGGCGAACCACTCGTCGCAACCCATGCCTGCAAGGGCAAAGTCCGCTACCGCTATTATGTCACCCGGGCCCTTCAGCATGAGCCTGATGCCGAATCGACCACTGGCATGCGCATCCCGGCGCGTGAGATCGAGGCGGCGGTAATCGAGCGGATGGCCGACGGACTCGATGATCCCCTGGCGCTCCTTGCCAACGCCGGGATCGCTCCGCTGGCCGATGAGCTCCGCGCCACAATCATCCGCGCAGAAAAGCTGGCCCGGGCGGTGCGGATCAAGGAGTTCATGGCAGTTCGCAAACTCCTGATCCAGGTGCGCGCGACACCGCGCGAAGTGGGGATCGACCTCTCGACCGCGGCGCTCGCCAAGGCGCTCCATCTTGACCTTCCCGATGGTGCCAGGTCTGCTGTGACCTTGGTCTCGCCGGTTCGCCTGACCCGCACCGGTCGCGCGGTCCGGCTGGTGCACACCAACGGCAAGACTGCTGGCGAGAGCACACCCGACGCCGGATTGATCAAGCTGCTGCTCAAGGCCCGCGAATGGTGGTCGCACATCGCCAGCGGCGAAATCGACATCGCGACGCTTGCCAAACAGGAGGGTGTCAACGACTCCTGGATGTCGCGGGTGATCCGGCTGAACTTTCTCGCCCCCAGCATCACCGACGCGATCCTCAATGGGACCCAGCCGGTGACACTCACCGCGGCACGGTTGCGTAGCGACGACTTCCCGATTGAGTGGGAGCGCCAGTTGGAAACGCTCGCCGGCTGAGCCTTCCGCGAAGTCTGATAAGGCAGCGGCGCTTCGGCGCCGCTGCTCTTTGTTCGACTCGCAGTCGGGGCTAGCCGCGAAGACCAACTTCCGCGATTCCGTACTGCGCACTAGGCCTGCGGAGAAAAGGGCTGGAAGAGCCCCCGGATTCGTCTCCAATATGCTCTCCGCAGACCGGCCGGGAGGCCTCAGTGGCGCGGAACTGCGCGGTTTCAAGGGAGTAAGAAAAATACTTCTATATCAATGACTTATGGGTGGCGGAGAGGGAGGGATTCGAACCCTCGATACGGTTGCCCGTATGCCGCATTTCGAGTGCGGTGCATTCGACCACTCTGCCACCTCTCCGCGAGATATGCCGCGCAGGTCCCGCGCGGCCGGCTGGCCGGAAGCGCGCGCCTAGCCGAACCTCCGCCACTTGCCAAGCCTGCCTGTGGCGTTTCGCATCGTTGCCGGGAACAAGCCGCGCTCGCCGCTTGTTTCGCTGTCGCAACGATCTATATTTCAGTCATGGACCGCGCGCACTTCTTTTCCCCCCAGGCGGGCCGGATCGTCGAATCGCCGCCGGTCGCCCACGCCCGCTTCACGATCGGCGACGTGGTACGGCACCGCATGTTCGATTTTCGCGGGGTGATCTTCGATGTCGATCCGGTCTTCGCCAACAGCGAGGACTGGTACAACGCGATCCCCGCCGAGGTCCGCCCCCATCGCGACCAGCCTTTTTACCACTTGCTCGCCGAGAACGGCGATTCGAGCTACGTCGCCTACGTCAGCCAGCAGAACCTGCTGGCTGACGCCGAAGCGGGACCTATCGACCATCCTTCGGTCGGGGAGTTGTTCGAAGATTTTGCCGAGGGCAAGTACAGGCTCCGCCCGGCGCTCAGGCATTAGGCCGGCCGGTCCGGTCAGCTGCGAATTCTCCAGCCCGAGCGCAGCACCACATAGGTCGCCGCGGCCAGCACCACATTCAGCAACCCCAGCCCCAGCGCGGCGTGCCACACGTCCTGGTTGGTGCTGCCGATGTCGCTTTGTCCCAGAAAGCCGAAGCGGAAGCCCGAGATCACATAGAAGAACGGGTTCGCGTAACTGACCGCGCGGAACGCTGGGGCAAGGTTGTCGATCACGTAGAACGTGCCCGAGAGCATCGTCAGCGGAGTGATCACGAAGTTGGTCACTGCGGCGTTGTGATCGAACTTTTCCGCCCAGATCGAACTTGCCAGCCCGATCAGCGCAAGCAGGATCGAGCCCATCAGCCCGAACCATGCGATCGCCCAGGGGTGCGCGGCCGTCAGGTGGACGCCGGGCCACAGCAGCATCGCCAACGTCACCGCCAGCCCGACCAGCACCGCGCGGGTCACCGCCGCGCCGACCATCGCCAGCATCAGTTCGCCGGTCGACAGCGGGGGCATCAGGTAATCGACGATCGTACCCTGGATCTTGCCCACCAGCAGCGAAAAGCTGGCGTTGGCGAAGGCGTTGTTGATCATCCCCATGATGATCAGCCCCGGGGCCAGGAAGCTGGCGAACGGCACACCCAGCACTTCGCGCCCTTCGCGGCCCAATGCGACGGAGAAAATCATCAGGTAGAGCAGCGTGGTTATCGCCGGGGCCCAGATCGTCTGGGTCTGGACCTTGAAGAACCGGCGCACCTCTTTCATATAGAGGGTCCACAGGCCCAGGCGGTTGATTCCGCCGATCCGGGGCACGCCTTGCGGAGGGAAACTTCTGCGCGGGGCCGACGCCGGATCGGGGCTTAGTTCTTGCGCAACGGTTGCAGGATCGTCCATGGCTGATCGCCTATCCGGGCGACCGGCTGCTGACAAGGTGGCGGAACGCGACCTGGTGCACACTTAGGATTTCTGGAACGAGTATGAGCTGGACCGACGAACGCATCGCCAAGCTGACCAAGATGTGGGAAGGCGGCGCCACCGCCAGCCAAATCGCCGACGATCTGGGCGGGGTCAGCCGCAACGCGGTGATCGGCAAGGCGCACCGGCTGGGGTTGAAGGCTCGTCCTTCGCCGGTCAAACCCAACGAGAAGGGCGAGGCTCCAGCGGCCAAGCCCGCGCCCGTCGCGGCCAAGCCGGCGCCCGCGCCCAAGCCCGCCGCAGCGCCGCCCGCTCCGCGCCCATCGACCTCAACCGTGCAGTTCTCGTCGGATCCCGCGATACCGACACCCCATGCACCGACGCCGACTTACGCCACGCCTTCGGTCCCCGTGCCCCCGCCCAGCGGCCAGCGGGTGGTGTCGGTCGGCCCCGGCGGGTTCCTTCGTCAGGGTCCGGGCGACCAGCAGGCGCCGATCCCGCCCGCGCCGCCGCGCCGCCTGGTGCCAGCCAAGCCGAGCGCCGAGATGGCGAGCAAGACCGGCCTGCTGGACCTCAACGAGCGTATCTGCCGCTGGCCGATGGGACACCCGGGCGAGCCCGACTTCCACTTCTGTGGGGTCAAAGTGAACCCCGGCTTCCCCTATTGCGTCGAGCATTGCGGGCGCGCCTACCAGGCACAGCTGCCGCGCGGACACCGCCGCCCGCCGCCGCCGCTGCCGTTCGGAGGACCGCGCGTCCGCTGATCGCTGATGGTGTGGCGCGCGATTTAAGCGCCGACCATCGCCTGAGACTATCCCGCCTTGCGCGCGAACCAGATCACGTGGCGCGGTCCCTTGCCATTGGCGCGCGCGGAGATCTTGGCTTCCTCGACCGCAAACCCCGCCGCGCGAAGGCGCCGGGTGAAACCCGCGTCGGATGCGGCCG
Source organism: Novosphingobium sp. (assembly GCA_030697365.1). GTDB lineage: Bacteria > Pseudomonadota > Alphaproteobacteria > Sphingomonadales > Sphingomonadaceae > Novosphingobium. Next base: position 7,600 of record JAUYQH010000198.1, read on the forward strand.
ACCACACCGCGAGCACCCCGCCCGGCCGCAGCGCGCGCTTGGCCGCGGCGAGTCCGACGGGCGAATAGATCCGGTCGTTGGCGGCGCGGACCAGCCCGTCGGGGCCGTTATCGACATCGAGCAGGATTGCGTCCCAGCTTGCGGTGGTCGCACCGATCGCGTCCGCCACGTCGCGCAGTTCCAGACTTACCCGGGGGTCGTCGAGGCATCCGGCTGTCAATTCCACCATAGGGCCCCGCGCCCATTCGACGATCTCGGGGACCAGCTCGGCCACGGTGACGTGGGCATCCCCATCGAGTGCAGCCAAGGCGGCGCGCAGCGTGAAGCCCATGCCGTAACCGCCGATCAGTAGCCGCGGGGCTGCCTTTCCGCCCAGCCGGGCGATCGTCTGCACCGCCAGCGCCTCTTCCGAACCCCGCATCCGCGTGCTCATCAGTTCATCGCGCCTGAGCAGGATCATGAAGTCGCGATCGTGCGAATAGAGCCGCAGCTCCCCGCCCCCCGGGACGAAGGCTGTCGCGAGATGCACCCGCTTGATCATCGAGTTACCTTCATACGAAAAGGGCCGCAGGATTGCTCCCGCGGCCCCCTTTCAGTCGATTTGCCGGAAGAGTCAGTCTTCGCTCTTCAGGAACGCCGGCATGTGATCGGGGTTGCCCCCACCCTCTCCGCCTTCCGAGCGTTCGCGGCGCGGGCCACGGTCGCGGTCGCCGCCGCCGTCACGGCGCGGGCCACGGTCTCCGCCGCCATCGCGGCGCGGACCGCGGTCGCGATCACGACCGCCACCGCCGCCGGGACGACGGTCGCCGCCCGGACGATCGCCGCGCGGTTCACGCGGCGGGCGGGTGTCTTCGAGCTCGGCGCCGGTCTCCTGATCGACCACGCGCATCGACAGGCGAACTTTGCCGCGCGGATCGATCTCGAGCACCTTGACCTTGACCGGCTGGCCTTCGGAAACGACGTCGGTCGGCTTCTCGACCCGCTCGTTGCGCATCTCGGAGACGTGGACGAGCCCGTCCTTGCCGCCCATGAAGTTCACAAACGCCCCAAAATCGACGATCGTGACGACCTTGCCGTCATAGACCTTGCCGACTTCGGCTTCCTCGACGATGCCCAGGATCCACGCACGCGCGGCCTCGATCTGCGCCGGGTCGGACGACGACAGCTTGATCAGCCCTTCATCGTCGATATCGACCTTGGCGCCGGTCTCGGCGACGATTTCGCGGATCACCTTGCCGCCGGTGCCGATAACTTCGCGGATCTTCGCCTTGTCGATCTGCATCGTCTCGATCCGCGGAGCATAGTCCGACAACTCGGTGCGGGCCGAACCCAGCGCCTTGGTCATCTCGCCGAGGATGTGCGCGCGGCCTTCCTTGGCCTGGTGGAGCGCGGCCTCGAAGATCTCGCGGGTGATCCCGGCGACCTTGATGTCCATCTGCATCGTGGTGATGCCCTCGGACGTACCCGCCACCTTGAAGTCCATGTCGCCGAGGTGATCCTCGTCGCCAAGAATATCGGACAGCACGGTGAAATCGCTGCCTTCCAGGATCAGGCCCATCGCGATGCCCGAAACCGGCCGGGTGATCGGTACGCCCGCGTCCATCATCGACAGCGAACCGCCGCAGATCGTCGCCATCGACGACGATCCGTTGGACTCGGTGATGTCCGACAGCACGCGGATCGTATAGGGGAAGTCTTCCTTCGTCGGCAGCACCGCGCGCAGCGCGCGCCATGCCAGCTTGCCGTGACCCGTATCGCGGCGGCTCGGCGCGCCGAACCGGCCGACTTCGCCAACCGAATACGGCGGGAAGTTATAGTGGAGCATGAAGTTGGAGTAGGTCAGCCCCTCCAGCCCGTCGATCATCTGCTCGCTTTCGCGGGTGCCCAGCGTGGTGGTGCAGATCGCCTGCGTCTCGCCGCGGGTGAACAGCGCCGAACCGTGGGTGCGCGGGAGGAAGCCCACGATCGCTTCGATCGGGCGGACCTGGGTGGTCGAGCGACCATCGATGCGGGTGCCGTCCTTGAGGATCGCGCCGCGCACGATGTCGGCCTCGACCTTCTTGACCGACTTGATCGCGGCCATCTGGGTCTGGCCATCCTGGTCGGCGAACGCGGCCTTGGCCTTGTCGCGCGCCGCATTGAGCGCGTTCGAACGGGCCGACTTGTCGGTCAGCTTGTAGGCGGCGGCAATATCGGCGCCGATCAGGTCCTTGAGCTTCGCCTTGATGGCCGAGTTGTCACTGACGGCAACGTCCCAGGGCTCCTTGGCGGCCTTCTCGGCAAGATCGATGATCAGGTTGACCACCTTCTTGATCTCGTCGTGGGCGAAAATCACCGCGCCGAGCATGATCTCTTCCGAAAGCTCCTTGGCTTCGGATTCGACCATCATCACCGCGTTGCCGGTGGCGGCGACGATCAGGTCGAGCGCGCCGTTGGCGGCGGTTTCCTGCTTGGGGTTGAGCGTATATTCGCCTTCCTCGTATCCGACGCGGGCGGCGGCGATCGGGCCCATGAAGGGCAGGCCGGAGATGGTCAGCGCAGCGGAGGCGGCGATCATCGCCACGACATCGGGCTCAGTCTCGCCGTCGTACGACAGGACCTGCGCGATCACGTTGATCTCGTTGTAGAACCCTTCGGGGAACAGCGGCCGGACGGGACGGTCGATCAGGCGGCTGGTCAGCGTTTCCTTTTCGGTCGCGCCGCGCTCACGCTTGAAGAAGCCGCCCGGGATGCGCCCGGCGGCTGAGAACTTTTCCTGGTAGTGCACGGTGAGCGGGAAGAAATCCTGCCCTTCCTTGACGCCCTTGGCGGCGGTCACGGCGCACAGCACCACGGTTTCGCCATAAGTCGCCAGCACGGCGCCATTGGCCTGGCGCGCGATGCGCCCGGTTTCCAGCGTGAGGGTCTTGCCGCCCCACTCCATGGATACGGTTTTTGTGTCGAACATTCGATTTTTCCTTGTGATCCCGCGAGCGCCCTATTGCGGCGCGGGGCCTCTTGTGCCGGGCAGATCCGTCCCGGTCCGGTGCGGGGCGCTTGTGGCCCCAATGGCTTGCTCCACCGAATTGCGGAGCACTCGCCCAAAAGCAAACGGCTCCCCGAAGGGAGCCGCCCGCGAATTCGTTACTTGCGAAGGCCGAGCTTGGCGATCAGCGCGTTGTAGCGCTCGACATCCTTTTTCTTCAGGTAGTCGAGCAGCGAACGACGCTTGTTGACCATCATCAGCAGGCCCCGGCGCGAGTGGTTGTCCTTGTGGTTGGCCTTGAAATGACCCTGCAGATTGTTGATCCGCTCGGTCAAAATCGCGACCTGGACTTCCGGCGAACCGGTATCGCCCTGATTGCGGGCGTTGTCCTCGATGATGCTCGTCTTCTTCTCGGCAGAAACCGACATACGTTTACTCCGCGGTATCGTTTAAGTTGAAGCCTCTCAGCACGGTAGCGTTGCCGCCATCGACCTGCATCAGCGCGAGCGGCCTATCGCCGTGTCGCGCCCAACAGACCCCATCCTGAAAGGCCAGCCCGGTCAGAACGCGGCCCTGGTGGACCGCCCTTGCCTGTTCCGGGCCGAGGTCTAGAGCCGGGATACCGTCCAGCCCTGCCTCCAGCGGCAAGAGAGAGTTCTCAAGGCGCGCGCCCTTGCCGATTTCGTTGAGCATGTCCAGCGAAATCGCAGTGTCGAGCCCGAACGGTCCGGCGCGGGTGCGGCGCAAATGGGTGACATGACCGACCGTGCCAAGCGCGCGCGCGATGTCGCGGGCGAGGGAGCGGATATAGGTGCCCTTGGAGACATGGGCGGTGAGGGTGATGGCCTCGATCCTCTCCTGTTCTACCCTCTCCCCTTGCGGGAGAGGATATGAAGCCTTGCGAGCTTGCTCGCTAGGCGGAGTTGGAGAGGGGGCGAGGCAGCGCGCGACCTCAGCCCCCTCTTCAGGCTGCGCTAGCTCGCTGCGCGAGCAAGCTGCGCCATCCTCCCCCGCAGGGGGGGAGGAGATATGGAGCGCGTGGACGGTAACTTGGCGCGCCTTGAGCACCACCGTCTCCCCCGCCCGCGCCAGATCATACGCCCGCTGCCCATCGACCATCAGCGCCGAAAACGCCGGCGGCACCTGCTCGATCGGGCCGTTAAACCGGGGCAGCACCGCCTCGGCCTCAGCCAGTGTCGGTCGCATCGGGTTTTCCGCCACGACCTTGCCCTCAAGATCGAGCGTGTCGGTCTCGGCTCCGAAACGAACCGTAAACTCATAAACCTTGTCGCTGTCGAGCATCCGCCCGGCCAGCTTGGTCGCCTCGCCCAGCGCAATCGGGAGCACACCGCTGGCCAAAGGATCGAGCGTGCCTCCGTGCCCCACCTTGACCTTGCCGTAACCGGCCTCGCGCAAGTTGCGCTTGACCGCGCCGACCGCCTGGGTCGACCCCAGCCCGACCGGCTTGTCGAGAATAAGCCAGCCATGCGGCACAGCTCAGGCTCCCGCCACCGCTTTCGCGAGGAGCAGGTATTGGTCGATCATCCAACGGACCGGCGCTTCGAACAGCCAGGCGACCGGCTTGAATGCCGGGATAAGCCAAGGCAACACCACCAGCACCAGCAACACCAGCGGAAACCCTAGCGGCCTGACCTTCTCGTAAGCTGCGGCCATGCTCGGCGGCAACAATCCCTCGACGATGTGTGAACCGTCGAACGGCGGGATCGGCAGCATGTTGAACAGCGCCAGGAAGATGTTGATCTGGATGAACAGAAACAAGCTGTAAACCATGAAGCCGAGCGCCAAGCCCGGCTCGGGATTGTCCGCCACGGGCGCTATCAGGCCGAGTACGACGGCGGCCAACGCAGCCATGACCAGGTTGCTTCCCGGTCCCGCCGCCGCCACTGCCATCATCCCGAAGCGCGGATTGCGCAGCCGCTGCTTGATCACCGGCACCGGCTTGGCCCAGCCGAAGATCGGCGCCTTGACCAGCGCCAGCATGCCCGGAAGGATCACCGTCCCCACCGGATCGACGTGGCGAAACGGATTGAGCGACAGGCGCTTGCGCTCCTTCGCGGTGGGATCGCCCAACGCATTGGCCACCCAGCCGTGGGCGACTTCGTGGAAGACGATGGCGATGATCAGCGCCGGGATGAGCGCCGCGGCCGTATAGATCGTTTCGTTCAAGCGGCGTCCTTCGCGGGGACCTCCCCGCTATCCGCCTCTTGCACGTCTGCCACCGGGTAGCCAAGCGCCGCCAGCGGCAACCCGCGCCGTTCCACAAGCCGGGCGTTCGATTGGCCATAGAACGCGTCGATATGAGCCTCGATGTCGGCGGGCAGCATCAGCGGCCGGGAGGGCAGACGCTTGATCAGCCACTTGGCTGCATGACGCAGGCCCTGTCCGCCTGGCAGATCGACCAGCGTGGTCTTGTTGACCACTGACTGGCGAGTGAACAGGTTGGCGATCCGCAAGGCCAGCAACGCCCCCCGCCCCATCGAGCGGTTGGCACGCGGTCGGGTCTCGATCCCCGCGGGTAGATCCACGCCCAGATCGTGGCGAAGCCGAATGAGGAACTCCTGGGGCTGGCGCAGCCATTCATAGGGGTAGACGTGAACGCTCTTCGCACCGAACAGGTCGTCGTAGTGGGCGATCAGGCGATCGAAGGCGAAGTGCTCCCACTCGAACGCCGGGGCCTTGTAGGCCCGGGTCAGCGCGCCGTGACGCCCGGCCTTGCCGCTCAGGTAGCGGCGCAGCGACCAGGTTCCCCCGCCCGCGACGTATTGCGCATAAGTCGCGCGCACGATCTCGCGCTGGTTGCGCACGAAGATCACGATCTGCGCATTGGGCAACACGGCATGGATACGCCGCGCCATCTCCGGCCCGATCAGCCCGTGCATCCCGCCGTTGTGCGGATATCCGGAGAGGTTTTCCTCGCTGAGCAGAACCGGCCGGTTGCGTTCGGCGAGCGCTAGAACCAGGCTGGCTTCGTCCGCTTCGAAGTGCATCCCTGGCGGAGACAACAGCGCCCGCTGAGTGACCGCGCGCGGGATGTAATCATGGCTCGTCGCAGACGGCCAGACCTGGTCCTGAAACCACGTCGTCGCGGTCTTGTGGTAACCGAGGTGAACGATCGGCCGCGACGGGCGGGTAAGTTCGACCATGCTTGAGCCCTGTTGCGATCCCGTGGCGCCGTCTTGCGGCCTGGTGGGGTGTGACAGCCCAAACGTCGCAAAACCATGTCAGGCCCAACAGGTGGGCGCGGTTTATCCTGCGAAACGGTCGGTTTAACGCAGAGCCTCGCTGAAATGCTTCCGGCACAGCGCGACATAGCGGTCGTTGCCGCCGATTTCGGTCTGCGCGCCTTGGAGGACCGCGCCACCTGCGGCATCGACCCGCAGGTTCATCGTCGCCTTGCGCCCGCAGTGGCACACCGCCTTGAGTTCGACCAGCGAGTCGGCGATCCCGAGCAGCGCCGCCGAACCGGGGAACAGCGCGCCTCTGAAGTCGGTGCGCAAGCCATAGCACAGCACGGGAATCCCCGCCTCGTCGGCCAGCCGCGCCAGTTGCCAGACTTGCGCGTGCGACAGGAACTGCGCCTCATCGACCAGCACGCAAGCGAGCGGCTCGACCCGGTGCGCGGCGCTGACGCGTTCCCACAAGTCGGTCGCTGCATCGAAGCGGTGCGCGCCGGTCGCCAGCCCGATCCGGCTCTCGATCCCTTTCTCGCCGCCGCGGTCGTCGAGCGCCGCGTTCCACAGCATCGTCGCCATCCCGCGCTCGCGGTAGTTGAAGTCCGCCTGGAGCAGCGTGGTCGATTTGCCCGCGTTCATGCTGGCGTAGTAGAAATAGAGCTTGGCCATCGCGTCAGCCGGCGTCGTCCGCGCCAAGGTCCCGCGCCACTTTGGGATCGCGCAGCAGGCGGTCGATCCGCTCCGCTTCGTCGAAGCTCTCGTCGCCGCGGAACTTGAGCTTGGCCGCGTACCTGAGCTTGAGCCGCCCGGCGAGTTCGCGCTGGAAGAAGGCGATATTTGTGCGCAGCGCCTTGAGCACCACGTCCTCGTCCTCACCCAGCAGCGGCTTCACGAACACCGTCGCATGGCGCAAGTCGGGAGACATGCGGACTTCGGTGACGCTGACCGAATGCGCGGTGAGCACGTCGTCGTGGACCTCCTGGCGCAGCAGCAGTTCGGACAGGACGTGGCGGACCTGCTCGCCGACCTTGAGCAGGCGCACGCTGCGCATTTCCGGGGTGGCAGGGGCGCGCGCCATCTATGCTTCGTCCATCTTGGCGAGAATCCGTTTGAGCGAACGCATGTTCCGCGCCGTCCCGCGGCAGGCGAGGCGGCGTTCGAGAAACTTTCCGGTCAGGCTCGATACCCCGACCCCGTGAACATAGTCGAGATAGAGCGCCCGATCGCCCAATGCCAGCCGCTCGGAACCCCTGTTTTTGTGTTCGGCGAGCAGCGCGGCGAAGCGGTCTGGATCAGGCTGGATGTCGAGGAAGATCGTGTGCACGAACCGGTCCTCGCCATCACCATGGAACGGATTGTCCGCAATCGACGCGGCAACCTCGGCGCGGTCGCGGACGCACACCGCGCTGTCCATGCCGAACCTGTCCCGCATCATCAGCCCGAGCTTTTCCTCGAGGCCCGCTGTCGGGCGCTCGGGAAAGTCGAAGAGGACGTTACCGCTGGCGACCACGGTCTCGACGTTGGCGAAATCCTCCGCGTAGAACGCCGCGCGCAAGTCGGCCATCGTCAGCCGGTTGCCGCCGACGTTGATGCTGCCGAAGAAGGCGACGTAGCGGGGCATGGCACTCCCAACCCCTCCCGTCGCCGGGAGGGGTAGCGGTTAAAGCGTCCGGTCGCGCATCTCGACTTCGAACACTTCGAGCATGTCGCCCGGCTTGACGTCGTTGGTGTCCGCCAGAACCACGCCGCATTCGACGCCGCCACGCACTTCGGGAACGTCGTCCTTGAAGCGGCGCAGCGAAGCGATGGTCGTCTGGCTGATGATGACGTCCGCCCGCGTGAGGCGCGCTTCGATTCCCTTGCGGATGAACCCTTCCACCACCAGCAGGCCGGCCGCCTTGTCGCGCTTGCCCGAGGTGAACACTTCCTTGACCTCGGCGCGACCGACGACGGTCTCGATCCGCTCCGGACCCCACTGCCCGGCCATTTCCTGGCGGATGTCGTCGGTCAGGTGATAGATCACGTCGAAGTACTTCATCCGCACCTTGTGGCGTTCGATCATCTCGCGCGCCTTGGCGTTGGGGCGGACGTTGAAGCCGACGATCGGCGCACCAGACGAATGCGCCAGGGTGACGTCGCTCTCGGTGATCGCACCCACCCCCGAGTTGAGCACGCGGACCTTGATCTCGTCGTTCGAGATCTTGTGCAGCGCGTTGACGATCGCTTCGGTCGAGCCCTGGACGTCGGCCTTGATGACCACCGGATACTCGATCAGGTTGGCCTTGTCGGCCAGCGCCGAGAACATCGTGTCGAGGCTGGCCGGCGCGGTCGCGGTGCGCAGATCGGTGGCCTTCTCCTGGCGATAGGACGCGACTTCGCGCGCGCGTTGTTCGTTCTCGACCACGGTCAGCGTATCGCCCGCGTGCGGCACCCCGCCGATGCCGAGCACTTCGACCGGCATCGAGGGCGTCGCTTCCTTGATCTGGCGACCCTTGTCGTCGAGCATCGCGCGGACCCGGCCGGATTGCGTTCCGACCACCAGCACGTCACCGGTGCGCAGCGTGCCGCGATTGACCAGCACGGTTGCCAGCGGGCCCTTGCCCTTGTCGAGCTTGGCCTCGATCACGGTCGCCTCGGCCGAACGCTCCGGATTGGCGCGCAGTTCGAGCAGTTCAGCCTGGAGCAGGATCTTTTCGATCAGGTCGTCGAGCCCGGTCTTGGCCTTGGCCGAGACTTCGACGTCCTGGACGTCGCCGCTCATCGCCTCGACCACCACTTCGTGTTCGAGCAGGCGTTCGCGGATCTTCTGTGCGTTGGCCTCGGGCTTGTCGATCTTGTTGATCGCCACGATCATCGGCACGCCCGCGGCCCGGGTGTGATGGATCGCTTCGATCGTCTGCGGCATCAGACCGTCGTCGGCAGCGACCACCAGCACGACGATGTCGGTGACGTTGGCGCCGCGCATCCGCATCTCGGTAAACGCTTCGTGGCCGGGCGTATCGAGGAAGGTGATCAGCTCGCCGCCCTTGGTCTGGATCTGATACGCGCCGATATGCTGGGTGATCCCGCCCGCCTCGCCGCGGACCACGTCGGTCCCGCGCAGCGCGTCGAGTAGGCTGGTCTTGCCGTGATCGACGTGCCCCATGATCGTGACGACCGGCGGGCGCTTCTGCAGCGTCTCATCCGAATCGACGTCGCCCGAGGTGTCGATATCGACGTCGCTTTCGGACACGCGCTGGATGTTGTGGCCGAACTCTGTGACCAGCAGCTCGGCGGTGTCCTGGTCGATCGTCTGGTTGACGGTGACCATCATCCCCATCTTGAACAGCGCCTTGACCAGGTCGGCGCCCTTCTCGGCCATGCGGTTGGCCAGTTCCTGGACGGTGATTCCCTCGGGCACCACGACGTCGCGGCTCTGTTTCTCCCGCGGCTGCGACTTGCCTGCGAAGTGCGCACGCTTTTCCTTTTCACGCGCGCGCTTGAGCGCGGCGAGCGAACGCGCGCGGGCGCCCTCGTCCTCGTTGAGTGCGCGGGTGACGGTGAGCTTGCCCGACTGACGGCGGTGGTCGCCGCCGGTCTTGTCGCGCGGGTGGGCGACCTTCTTGGGCGGCTCGGGACGCTTGGCCGCAGCCACCGGGGTAAAGCGGCGCGGCGCGGGCGAGGCGTTGCCGTCGACAGCGGTCTCAGGCTCGGCGGTTTCAGCAGGCTGCTCGGCAGCCGGTTCGGCTGCGGGCACTTCGCTGGCGACCGGAGCGACGGTCTCGGCAACCGGAAGCGGGGGCACTTCGTCCTTGCCTTCAGCGCGGCGCTTTCCTGCCTCGAGCGCACGGGCGCGCTCATCCTGCTCGCGACGCTGAGCTTCTTCGGAACTCTTGAGCCGGGCTTCCTCAGCCTCACGCTGCATCCGCGCGACGCGTTCCTGCGGGGTTTCGGCGGCGGACGACGCGGGGCGGGGCGCGGGCCGCGGCGCTTCGGCGACAGGCGGCGGAGGCGGAGGCGCGACCGGCTCGGGCGCGGGTGCGACTTCCCCGGGCTTGCCGAGAATCTTGCGCCGCTTGACCTCGACCACAACCTTGTTGGTGCGGCCGTGGCTGAAGGTCTGCTTGACCTCGCCCGCGTCGAGCGTTCGCTTGAGCCCCAGCGGCTTGCGGCCCAGCGTCGGTTTGTTGTCGGTCTCGCTCATGTGACTGTCACAGCCCTTCGTTCAAAATCAGGTCATCAGCCCGCGCGGAATCGCGCGCAGCGTTCTCGGTGGTATGGCCCAGGAAGCGCAACAGGCGCCCCAGAGGCACGGCCAGCCTTGCGGCGGCCGTGGCATCGGTAAGCGCCAGATGGACGACGTTGTCGCGGCCCAATGCCACAGACAAAGCCGCGCGGTCCAGCGGCAATCGGATTCCGGCACGCCCCGAACCCTCGGCGTTTTCACCCACCCGCCAAGCCTGATCGAGCTTGCGGCTGCCGTCCTCGCTGGCATCGGCCGCATGACCCAGCCAGACAACCTTCCCCGCGCGAGCATTATCGGCGATCCGGTCGGACCCCATCAGCAACTTGCCCGAGCGCAGTTCGAGGCCAAGCCGGTCGGTCACCGCGCGGCTCAGGGCGGCCTCGATCCTTTCCGGCAAGTCGTCGGCCACGGAGATCGGCACGCCCTTGAAGGCGCGCTTCATCGCTCCCGCAAATTTGCCCTTGGTCAGCGCGATTTCAAGGTCGGCCCGCGAAACACCCAGCCAAGCACCCCGACCCGGCGCCTTGGCCAGAGCATCGGGGAAAACCTGTCCTTCGGGCGAGATCGCCAGCCGGATCAGCGCGTCGCGCGCGGCCTTCCTGCCGGAGAGGACGCAAGTCCGCTCCGTCGGATCGACCGGGATGTCGGAACCTACTTGCTCATTGTGAGGAGTCCGCATTGGCGGCCTCCTGCGGTTCGGCTGCCGCCGGTTCGTCTTCGAACCAGTGTGCGCGCGCGGCCATGATGATTTCGTTGCCCTGTTCCTCGGTCAGCCCGAACTCGCCGAGCACCCCGCCCTTGTCCTCGGGTCGGACCGGACGCTGGTCGGCCTTGAGTTGCGGGCCCGCGGGCGCCGCCGTCGGGTTCTCGCGGCGGCGCGGCTCGGCGCGCTTCTTGGCGATCAACTCGTCGGTGGCGAGATCGGCGAGGTCGTCGAGCGTCTTGATCCCGGCCTTGCCCAGCGTGACCAGCATCTGCTCGGTCAGGTGCGGGATTTCGGCCAGCGCATCCTCGACGCCCAGCGCGGTGCGCTGTTCGCGGAACGCGGTGTCGCGGCGATCGAGCGCCTCGACCGCGCGGCTCTGCAGCTCCTCGCCCAGTTCCTCGTCGAAGCCTTCGATATTGGCCAGCTCGGCGATATCGATGTAGGCAACTTCCTCGAGCTCGGTGAAGCCTTCGGCGACCAGCAGCTGCGACAGCGTCTCATCGACGTCGAGTTCGGTCTCGAACAACTTGGAGCGCTCGGAAAACTCACGCTGGCGCTTTTCGCTGGCCTCGGCATCGGTCAGGATGTCGATCGCCGAGCCGGTCAGCGAGCTGGCGAGGCGCACGTTCTGGCCGCGGCGGCCGATCGCCAGGCTGAGCTGATCGTCGGGGACGACCACCTCGATCCGGCTTTCTTCCTCGTCGATAACCACGCGGCTGACGGTGGCTGGCTGGAGCGCGTTGACCACGAACGTCGCGGTGTCCTCGCTCCACGGGATGATGTCGATCTTCTCGCCCTGGAGCTCCTGGACCACCGCCTGGACCCGGCTGCCCTTCATGCCCACGCAGGCGCCGACCGGATCGATGCTGCTGTCGCGGCTGATCACGCCGATCTTGGCGCGGCTGCCCGGATCGCGCGCGGCGGCCATGATCGTGATGATCCCGTCGTAGATTTCTGGAACTTCCTGGGCGAACAGCTTCTTCATGAATTCGGGGTGCGCGCGGCTGAGGAAGATCTGCGGCCCGCGGTTCTGGCGCTCGACCTTGGAGATGTAGGCGCGCACGCGCTCGCCGACGCGGGCGACTTCGCGCGGAATTTGCTGGTCGCGGCGGATCACACCCTCGGCGCGACCGAGATTGACGATCACGTGGCCGAACTCGACCGACTTGATCACCCCGGTGATGATCTCGCCGGCGCGGTCCTTGAATTCCTCGTACTGGCGCTCGCGCTCGGCGTCGCGGACCTTCTGGAAGATCACCTGCTTGGCCGACTGCGCGTCGATCCGCCCGAGATCGACCGCGGGCAGCGGATCGACGATGAAGTCGCCCACCGCAGCGCCGGGCTGGAGCTTCTCGGCCTGCTTGAGATCCACCTGCTTGAAGTAGTCCTCAACCTCCTCGACCACCTCGACCACGCGCCACAGGCGCAAGTCGCCAGTGCGCGGATCGAGCTTGGCGCGGATGTCGTTCTCGGCCCCATAGCGGTTGCGCGCCGATTTCTGGATCGCCTCTTCCATCGCCTCGATGACGATGGCCTTGTCGATCATCTTCTCGGTCGCGACCGCGTTGGCGATGGCGATCAGTTCGGCCTTGTTGGCGGAAATTGCAGTGGACATGGGTTTAAGCGTCCTGTTCCCTCGAAAGGAGTTCGTCTTCGATAAATTCTTCGTCGGCGAGTTCTTCGTCAGCTCCGGCCGTATCGAGCGGGCGGGTGGCGGCGATCAGGCGGTCGGTCAAGAGCAGCTTGGCGTTGGCGACGTTCTCGATCGCGAAGCGCACCGCTCCGCCCTTGCGGTCGGTAAAGGCGATCGTGCCGAGTTCGACCCCGTCGATCACGCCGTGAAGGTTCTTGCGTTCGCCGGTGTCGCTGGCGACCGCCTCGTTGAGTGTGACCCGCGCCTCGTGTCCCGCCCAGTCGGCGAAGTCGGCGAGCCGGGTCAGCGGCCGGTCGATCCCCGGCGAGGACACCTCGAGCCGGTAGGAGCCGGGGATCGGATCGTCGCCCGCTTCCTCAAGCGCATCGAGCCGGTCGGAGATGGCGCGCGACAGCGTCCCGCAATCGTCGATCGTCAGCTGGCGCGTGTCGGGGCGCTCGGCCATGATCTGCAGGGTCCGGTCGTCGCCGTCGTCGTCGCCTTTCGCCGGACGCGCACCGAACAACCGCACGCGCACCAGATCGAAGCCGAGCGCCTGCGCCTCGTCTTTCGCAATCCCGGTAACGCGTTCGATATCAGCCAAGTCCAGCTCCAGTTCGACCCCGAACCACCAACGCCCCATCGCGCCGGCCCCTCGCGGCGCCAGCCCTTCGTTGCGTCAACAATGTCGGGATGAATGGCCAGATAGGGGACGTCGCGCGGGAAAGCAAGGGGCGCTAGGAGGCGATGCGCTCGCCCAGCCCGTGCTTCTTCATGCAATGTCGCAGCTGGTCATACGTCAGCCCCAGCGCTTTGGCCGTTGAGCGCTGGTTGTAGCGGTTCTTGGTCAGGTGGTGTTCGATGATCGTGCGTTCGTGGGCGTCGACCGCGGCGCGCAAGTCGCTGATCGAGTCGGGATCGTGGCGCGCGGGTGACGCGGCGATCGGGACCGTGGGTGCCTGCGCTGGCGACGCCGCCGCTTCGGGCGCCGGCGGCTTCCACGGGCTTTCGAACGGGTCGAACTGGACGTGGCCGATCGGGCGTTCCCAGTCGTCCCAGCGATAGACCGCGCGCTCGATCACGTTGCGCAGTTCACGGACGTTGCCCGGCCAGGCGTAGTCTTCCAGCGCGCGCATCACCGGTTCGGCGAATCCCGGCCATTCCTCCCAGCTCAGCTCGGTCGCCATGCGCCGCCCGAAATAATCGGCGAGGACATAGACGTCGCCCTCGCGCACGCGCAGCGGCGGCAAGGTGATCACCTCGAAGCACAGCCGGTCGAGCAGGTCGGGGCGGAAGCGGCCCTCGGCCGCCATCCGCGGCAGGTCCTCGTTGGTCGCGGCGACGATCCGCACATCGACCTGGATCGGGCGCGACGAGCCGATCCGGTGAACCTCGCCATACTCGACCGCGCGCAGCAGGCGTTCCTGCGCGCCCATCGACAGCGTGGCGAGTTCGTCGAGGAACAGCGTGCCCTTGTCGGCTTCCTCGAACCGCCCGGCGCGGGCGCGGGTGGCGCCGGTGAATGCCCCCGCCTCGTGCCCGAACAGCTCGGCCTCGATCAGCGTCTCGGGCAGCGCGGCGCAGTTCATCGTCACCAATGGCTCGCCCCAGCGCAGCGACAGACGGTGGAGCCGCTCGGCGATCAGTTCCTTGCCCGTCCCGCGCTCGCCGATGACCAGCACCGGGCGGCGCATCGGCGCGGCGCGGCTGGCGCGCTCGACCGCATCGAGGAACGCCCCCGACTGGCCGATAAACTGAACCTCCCGATCCATGCCCAGCGTTTAGCAAATTTTCCCAACCCTGGGCAATCCACGCCAAGCTGATTTTGCTGAGGCGTGGCGCAAATGGCGCAATCTCGCCTCGCAGGCGAGTTGGCACGCCGCTTGCTATTTCATGAACAACACCAATCTCCGCCACGAAGGGGCAGACCGATGTTCGACCGCCAGTTCTTCCAGTCCACGCTCGGAAAAGCCGCGATGCTCAGCTTTGCCGCGATGCTGGCGATGAACATCTTCGCGCTCAGCTCGCAGCTCCACGCGGTGCCGATGGCCTACGCCGCCGGGCCGGTCGCGGTGGAACTCGCGTGACGGGTCCCGATCCCTTCGACCTCGGTCCCGAGCGTTCGCCCGGCGAGCGCCTCAGGCAGCCCGATCCCCAGGCCGAACCGCGCAAGTTCTCGCGCTTCGAGGAAGAAGTGCAGCGCCTGCGCAGCGACAGCCCCCAACGTGCCAATCGCCCCAGTTCATCCGGAGTTTCCTTCATGGGCATTTTCAGCCGTACCCGCGACATCATCGCAGCCAATTTCAACGACCTGCTCGACAAGGCCGACGACCCCGCCAAGATGATCCGGATGATCATCCTCGAGATGGAGGAAACGCTCGTCGAAGTGCGCGCCAGCGCGGCGCGGACGATCGCCGACCAGAAGGAAATGCACCGTCACACGATCAAGCTCGACAAGCTCCAGGCCGATTGGGGCGAGAAGGCGCAGCTTGCGCTGAGCAAGGACCGCGAGGATCTGGCCCGCGCCGCGCTGGTCGAGAAGAAGAAGGCCGGCGACATGGCCGACCAGCTCAAGGTCGAGATCGGCGTGCTCGACGACGCCCTGCGCGCCTATGAGCAGGACATCGAAAAACTCCAGAACCGTCTGCGCGAAGCGCGCAGCCGCCAGACGGCTATCGCCGCGCGGCTCGAAAGCGCCGAGAACCGGGTCAAGCTTCGCACCTTGCTGGCCAGCGAGCGGGTCGACGAGGCGATGAGCCGCTTCGACCAGCTCGAGCGCCGGGTCGACTACGCCGAGGGCCGCGCCGACGCGCTGAGCCTTGCCGATGGCAGCCAGACCCCCAAGAGCCTGGCCGACCAGATCAGCGAGCTCGCCGGCAGCGACAAGATCGATGAGGAGCTGGAGGCGATGAAGGCCGCGCTCAAGTCCGACGACGCCGGCAAGGAGGCCTGAGCCGTGGACGAAGCCATCATCATCGTTCCGCTCGTCGTACTCGGCCTGCCGTGGCTGATCTTCCACTACATCACCAAGTGGAAGACCGCCGCGACGCTGACCAACGACGACGAGACGCTGCTGGAAGAGCTGTACCAGCTCGCCCGCCGCCTCGACGAACGAATGGACACGGTCGAACGGCTGGTTGCCGCGGACAATCCCGAATTCCAGCCGCGGCGGATCGCCGCCGACCGCGAGATCGACAATGAGCCTCTGCGCGCCGCCGAGCGCCTGATCGCCGCCAAGGGGAGGAAAGCCAAGTGAACAGCCCGCGCACGCGTTTCTATCGCGACAAGGTCAACGGCAAGATCATGGGCGTCTGCGCCGGGATCGCCGACTATACCGGGGTCGATGTGCTGTGGGTCCGTCTCGGCGCGATCGCGCTCGTCCTGATGGGCGTCGGCCTGGTTGTTCCCGCCTATTTCCTCGCCGGATTCTTCGCCAGCACGAAGCCGTCGCACCTCTACGTCGATCGCGGTGAGCAGAAGTTCTGGCAGAGCGTGCGCCAGTCGCCCGGACGAACCGCCCGCGAGGTGCGCGCCAACTTCCGCGACATCGACCGACGCCTGGCCGAAGTCGAGACGTTCTACGTCACCAGCAACCCGCGCCTGTCGGCCGAGATCGAACGGCTGCGCTGATTCCAGACAATAACAGGGACACAATCGTCATGGGCGAAATCTGGATACTCATTCCGCTGGCGCCATTCCTGCTGGGCGGGTTCGCCGTCTGGTCACGCCACCAGACACGCCTGGCTGAAGTGCAGATCAAGGCGACTGCCGAGAACGCGGCGCAGTATGCCGCGCACACCCAGGCGCTCGAAGACCGGGTCCGCGTGCTCGAACGCATCGTCACCGACAAGGGCTACGATGTCGCCACCCAGATCGAGGCGCTGCGCGATGCCCGCCGCACCGAAGCCCTGATCGACCAGCGCGAGCCGGAGGTGAGGTCATGAGCTGGGGCGGACCGGAATTCGTCATTTGGATCGTCGCGATCTCGTCCGGAGCGTGGCTATTCAACAACTGGATCAGGGCGCGCCACGGATACGCTTTGGAGGACGAGTGGGGCGGCAAGACCGAGCGCGCCGGCCACTCGGAAACCAGGGAACTGCGCACCGAAAACGAGGAACTGCGCGAACAGCTCGCGCACTTCTCGGACCGGGTGAAGGTGCTCGAAAGGATCGTAACCGACAAAGGGCTGACCGTTGCCGCACAGATCGAAGCGCTGCGCGACCCGACCGAGCAGGAGAACCGCAAATGAGCCTGATGGATATCCTTGCGATGGCCCCGTGGGTCGTGGGTGCCGGGCTGGCGCTGGGCGCCGGAGGCATCGTCGCCTCGGTCCACAACACCCGGCTCAAGATCAAGCACGGCTACCCGCTCGAAGGCATGTGGGGCCAGTCGCTCAAGCCCGGCATCGGCAAC
This sequence comes from Novosphingobium sp., assembly GCA_030697365.1. Taxonomy (GTDB): domain Bacteria; phylum Pseudomonadota; class Alphaproteobacteria; order Sphingomonadales; family Sphingomonadaceae; genus Novosphingobium. The sequence continues at coordinate 24,736 of JAUYQH010000198.1, forward strand.
GAGGCGGTCGAGCGGATCAGGCTGCTCAGCCAGGAAAACGCCGCGCTGCGCGCCGAACTGGGCAGCCTCAAGGACCGGCTCGGTAACGTCGAGCGGATCGTGACGGACGGCGGTTATCACCTGACCAGCCAGATCGAGGCGCTGCGGGAAACCGGGCGCGACAACAAGGGCGAACTGCAATGACTTTCTGGACCGCCCTCGTCGTGATCGTCGCCATCGCTTCGTTTGCGGCAATCCGGATCGAGCGCATCCGCTCGCGCGATCGCCGGCTTAACGCCGACGAGGGTAGCGGCTCGCCCGCTCGCGAGGCCGAACTGGAGCGCGAGATCATCGATCTGAAGAAGCGCCTGGCGGTGCTCGAACGGATCGCCACCGACGATCGCCAATCGAAGGCCATCGCCCACGAAATCGAATCACTGCGCGACCGTTGAGGGGTCGCACGCGCGAACACAGGAGCATGGACATGGCCTACGACCAGGTTCTGATCGCCACCGCCGCACTGCTCGGGCTGGTGGTCATTGCCGCCGCGGCGCTCAAGGGCTGGCAGGGCTGGCTCGAACTCAAGGCGCGCGAACTCGATCAGGCGCGAGAGCGTCCCGAGCCCCGGCCCGCTACCGGCGCGGCACGGATCGAGCTCGCCGACTTGCGCGAACGCGTCCGCAAGCTGGAAGCCATCGCCGCCGGTGTCGATTTGTGAACAGTCACGGCACCGGTGCGGCCAAGGCCGGGATCGGGCTGGGCAGCGCGATCGCGGTCGCCATCTCGTGGAGCCTGCACAAGTCGATCCTGTGGGCGATCGTCCACGGCGTGCTGTCGTGGTTTTACGTGATCTACTACGCGTTCACCCGCTCGGGCGGGTTGTCGGGCTGAGCATCACGCGCAGCAAGCCGACCACCGTCAGCGCCGCAACCTTACTTCGGTATGATGGCCCAGGATCCAGTCCGCCATGGCCGCGATCAGCTTGTCGGACGTTTGGCCTAGCCGCTGGCGTTCGGCTTTGCCCAGCTTGCCGACCAGCGCCCCGGCAACCGCCGCAAGCAACGGTTCAAGCCGATCATAGGCGGTGCGTCCCTCCGCCGTCAGCCGCACCGGCTTGCGGCGGCGGTTGTGCGGATCGGCGCAATCTTCGATCCACCCGCGTGCGCGCAGCGCGGCGAGCGCGCGGCTGACGTTCATCGCCGGCATTCCCATGATCTCGACCAGATCGTGCCCGGCCAGTTCGCCCTCGCCGCTCAGCGCCATCAGCACCTTGAGTTCGATCTGGCTGATCCCCGTAGGCTCGCATACGCCGTCATTCATCGGGGTATTGATCAGGCTGGCCAGCTTCAGCAGGCGAATCAAAAGCACGACATCCTCGCGAGCGGGATCGACGGCGGGCTGGGGCATGGCACACGCTATCGAAGTATAGCAGTTCTCTGGCAACTACATTGACAATCGTTGCCATTCCGCCACCACAGCGAGCAGCATTGAAGCGGGCTGATCGCGTTCGAGATCGAGAGATTCGGCGACGAAGTCACGGACGAGTTCGGCGAAGCGGAGATCATCGTGTCCGCCAGTCGGGACGACGGAAGATTGGTCTGGTGCCAGAGGTTGAACCCTAGCCCAGCCGCGCGCCCGCAATATCCGCGCCTTGGCGCAACGCCCGCAGCTTCTTCCATGTCACCTCGGGATCGATCTTGCCGTAACCCGCGAAGGTCCCGAAGCCACAGTCGGTGCTGGCGATCACCCGTTCTGCGCCGACGATGCCGGCGAAACGCTCGATCCGCTGGGCGATCAGTTCGGGGTGCTCGACGTAGTTCGAGCAGGTGTCGATCATCCCCGGGGCGAGGACCTTTTCGTCTGGCACTTTCGCATCGGCCCAGACCTTCCACTCATGCTCGTGGCGCGGATTGGCGGCTTCGAAGAGGATCGTCGCGGGGCGGGCCTTGAGCACGGTGCCGATCACCTTTTCGAGGCCGATGTCATGATCGTGCGGGCCTTCGTAGTTGCCCCAGCAGACGTGCATCCGCATTTTTTCGGGGGGGATGTTGGCGGTGGCGGCGTTGAGCGCTTCGACGTTCTGTTCGGCGACCTTGAGAAACTCGGCCTCGGTCAGATCCTGGAAGCCGGTGTGACGGCTCATCGCCAGGTCGGGGCAGTCGAGCTGGAGGAGGAAGCCCTCGGCGACGATCGTCTCGTACTCGGTGCGCATCGCCTCGGCGAGATCGGCGAGGTAGGCTTCCTGCGTCGGATAGTGCCGGTTGAGCTGGAACGCGCTGATCAGCCCGGGCGAAGCGGCGTTCATGAACGCCTGCGTTTCCGGCCGCGCGTGCTTGGCCAACGCGGCCTTGAAGCGGCGGATGTCCTCCCACAGGGGGTCGAGCGTGACCAGTTTCACGTCCGCGACGCACGAGGCGCGGACGAAATCCTGGCTGCCCATGATCACCGAGAGCTTTTTGGAAAACTCGGGATGCTCGGCCAGATCCCTGGCCGGCTTGCGATCCACGTGCCCCCCGAAGCCCGACAGCCGCTCGATCATGTAGGTCGAATATCCGATCTTGCCGATCTCGCCGTCGCTGACCACATCGACCCCGCAGGCGATCTGCTGCGCCACCGCATGGTCGACCGCGGCGGAGACTTTGGCGTCGAATTCGACCGCGTCATACGGCTCACCCGCGTCGCGCGCGCGCAGCAGCGGGGTCAGCTCGGCGCCGCGCGGCATTGATCCGACGTGTGTTGTCTTGATAGGCGTCATCGGACCCAATCCCCTCTTGCATTTTGTATGCGTTGCTAACAAACTTAGCTCCACACGGGCAGGCGATCAAGCGCGCCGCCCAGGGGAGAGCGATACCCAATGACCCAGAGCCTCGACTCCGTGCTGAAGGGCGCGGGCGACCTCGTCCCCTTTCTGCGCAACCAGCAGGTTGGGCCGAACGTCTACCCCGGCGTCCCCGCCGAATTCAGCAACTGGCGCGACGAGCAGCGGGCGTGGAACGAGACCGCGGTGCTATTCAACCAGAGCTATCACATGGCCGAGCTGATGGTCGAAGGCCCGGGCGCATTCGCGTTCCTCAACGGGTTGGGGATCAACAGCTTCAAAGGCTTCGTCCCGGGCAAGGCCAAGCAGTACGTCCCCGTCACCCCCGCCGGCTACGTGATCGGCGACGTGATCCTGTTCTACCTTGCGGAGAACACCTTCAACCTCGTCGGCCGCGCACCGACGCTCAACTGGCTGATGTTCAACGGCGAGCGGCGCAGCGACGTCACCCTCACGTATGACGAGCGCACTGCCGCGCGGGCCGATCCGGAGAACCGCCGCCACTATCGCTACCAGGTACAGGGGCCGAACGCGAACGCGGTCATTGAGGATGCGACAGGCAAACCCGCACCCGAGCTCAAGTTCTTCAACTTGTGTTCGATGGAAATCGGCGGAATGACCGTCACCGCGCTGCGCCACGGCATGGCCGGCCAGCCGGGCTACGAACTGATGGGCCCGTGGGCCGAAGGCGAGGCGGTCCACGCCGCGCTGGTCGCGGCTGGCAGGAAGCACCGGATGAAGCTCGTCGGCGGGCGAACCTATTCGTCGAACACTTTGGAATCGGGCTGGATTCCCTCGCCGCTCCCAGCGATCTATACCGGCGACGAGCTGGCCGATTACCGCCATTGGCTCACCGCCAATCACTACGAGGCCAAGGCCTCGGTCGGCGGAAGCTGGGTGCCCGACAGCGTCGAGGGCTATTACCTGACCCCGTGGGACCTGGGTTACGGCCACATGCTCAAGTTCGACCACGACTTCGTCGGCCGCGCCGCGCTCGAAGCCAAGGCCGCGGGGCCGCATCGCCGCAAGGTCACCATCGCGCTCGACGACGAATCGGTTTCCGAAATAATCTTCGGCCAGTTCGGAAAAGACGGCCTGCGCCCCAAGTACATGGAGTTCCCCAGCGCGGTCTATGCCATGCATCCGTTCGACCGGGTCGAGCGGGATGGCAAGCTGGTCGGGCTCTCGACCTGGATCGGCTATACCGCAAACGAGGGCAAGATGCTGACGCTGGCGATGGTCGATGAAGACTGCGCCCACCCCGGCACCGAGATCGAGCTGGTCTGGGGCGAACCCGACGGCGGCACCACCAAGCCGACGGTCGAACCGCACCGCCAGGTGAGGATCACCGGCGTCGTCGCCCCCGTCCCCTACTCCCAAGTCGCCCGTACCGCCTACGCCCCCAGTTGGCGGACGCAGGCGGACCAGAAGGAAACCGCATGACCGACATCCCGCCCTCGAAGCCCCGCCTTGCCGCGCTCGAACATGAGCTCGGCAACCAGAAGGATATCGAGGCGATCCGCAAGGTGCAGTACACTAACGGCAATTTCATCGACAAATCGCAGTACGACGAGAGCCGGGCACGCGAAGGGTTCACGGACTGAGTCGATGGATGCGCTCGAAGCCATGCTCGCCGAGCGCGAAATCGGGCGGATGATCGTGGACTACGCCGCGGCCAATGACGCCGGCGACTGGGACGCGGTCGCGGCCACTTATGTCGAGGATGGCCGGATGAGCCGCCCGACAGCGCCCGATGCCTTTATCGAGGGCCGCGCTGCGATCCTCGTCGCGTTCAATGCCCGTCCGCCCCGCATCACGCGGCATATCGTCGCCAACATCCGGGTCGATGTTTCGGACGAGACGGCGTGCGCGACCAGCCAGATCCTGCTGTTCACCGCCGCCGGGCAACCGCCGCTGGTCGGATCGTACCACGACAAGCTGGTCAAGACGCCCCACGGCTGGCGCTTCACCGAACGTCGCGGCAGCCTGGATTTCGCATGAGCGAGCCAACCCCCGCCATCGAAGCCACGATCGACTGTCTGCTCCCCACCAGCCGAATCAACCGCCGCTTCTGGGCGCCGGGCAAAGAGAACAACACGGGCGTGTACGCACCCCGCCCGGTGACGATCCGCAACGCGCGGCTTGGCGGGGCCGTTCACGCTCGACGGCCACGGTTTCGCGTTTCATACCAACGCGACTGCAATCTCCGACTGGGAGGGCAATTACGGCCCCGACGGTGCCTCTGCCGGAGAAGTAGGGGCGCCCGGGCCGGAGATCAAACCGCTGGGGCCACATTGACATTCCGCGCCGGTTCCATAACCCGGTGCGCAACTAAGCGCCGCAAAGAAGTCGGTCGCGGGGAGAGACAATGGGTATGCGTTTCACGACATTCGCGCTGGCCGCGCTGCTGCCGCTAAGCGCCTGCAACATCACCGGCGCCGGGGACACCGCCGGTTCCGCGCCCGCCACCCAAGGCGTTACCGACGCCCTGATCGCTGCCACTCCCGAAGGCGAATGGCTCTCCTACGGGCGCGACTACAACGAGCAGCGCTTCTCCCCGCTCACCCAGATCAACGACACCACGGTCAAGGATCTCGGCCTGGCCTGGTCGCACGATCTGGAAACCGCGCGAGGGCAGGAAGCGACCCCGCTGATGCACGACGGGGTACTCTACACCACCACCGCGTGGAGCCTGGTCAAGGCGTTCGACGCGGCGAGCGGCAAGTTACTGTGGTCGTATGATCCCAAGGTCCCGCGTGAAACGCTGGTCCGGGTGTGCTGCGACGCGGTCAACCGCGGCGCTGCACTCTATGGCGACAAGCTGTTCGTCGGCGCGCTCGACGGCCGATTGATCGCGCTCGACGCCAAGACGGGCAAGGAAGTCTGGGCCAAAACCGTGGTCCCCGACCAGCAGAGTTACAGCATCACCGGCGCGCCGCGCATCGCAAAGGGCAAAGTGCTGATCGGCAGCGGCGGCGCAGAGTATCGCGCGCGCGGCAGCATCGCCGCGTTCGATCCCGAGACGGGCAATGAGCTGTGGCGCTTCCATACCGTCCCTGGCGACCCTTCGAAAGGCTTCGAGAATCCGGCGATGGAGCGCGCCGCCAAGACCTGGACGGGCAAGTGGTGGGAACTGGGCGGCGGGGGCACCGTGTGGGATTCGATCACCTACGATCCGACCACAAACCTCGTCCTGTTCGGCACCGGCAACGCGGAGCCTTGGAATCCCGCGCCCGTAGGCCGCGAGGGTGACAGTCTCTATACCTCATCGATCGTCGCGGTGAACGCCGACACCGGCGAGTACGCGTGGCACTTCCAGGAAACGCCCGAGGACCGTTGGGACTTCGACAGCAACGCCCAGATCACGATCGCCGAGCTGACGATCGATGGAAAGCAGCGCCACGTCGCGCTCCACGCGCCCAAGAACGGCTACTTCTACGTGCTCGACGCCAAGACCGGCGAGTTCATCTCCGCCGGATCGTTTGCCGAGCAGAACTGGACGACCGGGATCGATCCCAAGACGGGGCGCCCGCAGATCGCCGAGGCGGCGCGCTATGAAAAGACCGGGGTGCCGTTCATCAGCATGCCCGGCGCGCTCGGCGCGCACAGCTGGCAGCCGATGAGCTTCAGCCCCAAGACCGGGCTGGTCTACATTCCGGTAAACAACGCCGCCTTCCCTTATGCCGCTGCCAAGGACTGGAAGCCTTCGGCAATCGGATTCCAGACCGGAACCGACGGCGGCAAGGTGGCGATGCCCGCCGACAAGGCTGCGCGTGAAGGTGCCGCCGCGGCGACCACCGGCGCGCTCGTCGCGTGGGACCCGGTCGCGCAGAAGGCGGCGTGGACCGTGCCCTACAAGGGGCCGTGGAACGGCGGCACATTGGCGACTGCGGGCAACCTGGTGTTCCAGGGAAGCGCGGCGGGCGATTTCGCCGCGTTCAGCGCCGACAAGGGTGCAAAGCTGTGGTCGTTCCCCGCGCAGAGCGGGATCATCGCCGCGCCTATGACTTACTCGGTCAAGGGCGAGCAATACGTTGCGATCATGGTCGGCTGGGGTGGGGTTTGGGACCTGGCAGTCGGCACGCTGGCCAACAAGTCGGGCTCGGTGCGCAACATCAGCCGTCTGCTGGTGTTCAAGCTGGGCGCCAAGGGCCAGCTTCCGCCGCTGCCGCCATCGAACAAGCTGGTGCTCGATCCTCCGGCCTTCAGGGGAAAGCCCGAACAGGTCGCCGCCGGTGGCGATCACTACGCGCGCTATTGCTCCGTGTGTCACGGCGACGCTGCGGTCGCGGGCGGGTTGGTGCCCGACTTGCGCCGCTCGGGCTCGATCGGCTCGCCGGATGCCTTCAGTGCCGTGGTGCTCGAGGGCGCGCTCAAGCACAACGGGATGGTTTCATTCAGCTCCGCGCTGAACGCCGACGATGTCGAAGCGATCCGCCAGTACGTGATCAAGCGCGCCAACGAGGACAAGGCGCTGGGAGGGTAAGGAAGGGAAACTCCATACTTCCTGCCCCCATATCCGTTCGTGCCGAGCTTGTCGAAGCATCGTCTTTTTCTTCGGCCATCACGCGCATTTGCACGAAGGCAAAAGCGATCCTTCGACAAGCTCAGGACGAGCGAGGTTTGATGATGCAGCGAGAGAGACCGCACTGATGTGCGTCGCCGCACTGGCTTGGCACGCGCACCCGCGCTGGCGGCTGGTGGCGATCGGCAACCGCGACGAGTACCACCAGCGCCCTGCCGCTGCGCTGGCGCGGTGGGACGACGGCAGCGGGATCGTTGCGGGGCGCGATCTGGTCGGCGGGGGCACGTGGCTGGGGGTCGGGGGCGCGGATCGATTCGCCATCGTCACCAACCGCCGCGGGTTCGGCGATCCCGATCCGGCAAGGCGCTCGCGCGGTGAACTGGTCAGCGCGCTGCTGACCGGCGACATCCTGCCCGCGGCGCCGGAAGCCTACAACCCTTTCAACCTGCTCTTCACAGCCCACGACACGCTTGAATACGTGACCAATCGTCCGGACCCGCTGCGAACCGCGCTGGGGCATGGCGTCTACGGTCTCAGCAACGGCGCGCTCGACGAGCCGTGGCCCAAGACGCTCGCGCTCAAGGCCGCAGTGACCGACTGGCTGGTGGCCGAAAACGACGATCTTGAACCACTGTTCGCGATACTCTCCAACCAGGACCGGCCCGGGCTGGGCTTGCCACCGATCGAGCCCTCCGACATCGCGATCGAGCCGCGCGACACCCCGCCGTTCATCCGTGGCCCGATCTACGGCACGCGCTGTTCGACCGTGGTGACCGTCTCCGCCGAAGGCCACGGCCGCATCGCCGAGCGCCGCTTCGATCCCGCTGGCGCCGTCACCGGGGATACCGCGCTGGACTTCCGCTGGCCCGCACCTTAGCGGCACCCGCGTTCCCAGCTTCCCGGAGTTCCCCATGATCCCCCGCTATTCCCGACCTGCGATGACCGCGATCTGGGAACCCGAGGCGCGCTATGGCGTGTGGTTCGAGATCGAAGCCCACGCCACCGACAAGCTGGGCGAGCTGGGCGTGGTTCCCGCCAGCGCGGGCAAGGCGCTGTGGGATTGGTGGGCCACCAAACCCAAGATCGACGTCGCTGCGATCGATGCGCTCGAGGCCGTGGTCAAGCACGACGTGATCGCGTTCCTCACCTGGGTGGCCGATCAGGTCGGGGAAGAAGCGCGGTTCATGCACCAGGGCATGACCAGCTCCGACGTGCTCGATACCACGCTGGCGGTGCAGCTCGCCCGCGCCAGCGACATCCTGCTCGCCGATCTCGACGCGCTGCTCGCCGCACTCAAACGCCGCGCGATCGAGCACAAGCACACCCCCACGATCGGCCGCAGCCACGGCATCCACGCCGAGCCGACCACCTTCGGGCTCAAGCTCGCCCAGGCCCATGCCGAGTTCGCGCGGTGCAAGGCGCGGCTGATCGCGGCGCGCGCGGAGATCGCGACTTGCGCGATTTCCGGCGCGGTGGGCACCTTTGCCAACGTCGATCCGGCGGTCGAGGAATACGTCGCGGACAAGCTCGGGCTCGTCCCCGAACCGATCAGCACCCAGGTCATCCCGCGCGACCGCCACGCGATGTTCTTCGCCACGCTCGGCGTAATCGCCGGTTCGATCGAGCGGCTGGCGACCGAGATCCGGCACTTGCAGCGCACCGAAGTGCTCGAGGCGGAGGAATACTTCTCGCCCGGGCAGAAGGGCAGCTCGGCGATGCCGCACAAGCGCAACCCGATCCTCACCGAGAACCTCACCGGTCTCGCCCGGATGGTCCGTTCGGCGGTGGTCCCCGCGCTTGAGAACGTCGCGCTGTGGCACGAGCGCGACATCAGCCATTCCTCGGTCGAACGCTACATCGCCCCCGACGCGACGATCACGCTCGACTTCGCGCTGGCCCGGCTTACCGGGGTGATCGACAAACTTCTGATCTACCCCGAGCGGATGCAGAAGAACCTCGACCGGATGGGCGGCCTTGTCCACTCGCAGCGGGTGCTGCTGGCGCTGACCCAGGCGGGGTTGAGCCGCGAAGATTCGTACCGCATCGTCCAGCGCAGCGCGATGCAGGTGTGGGAATCGGACGGGGCGCTGTCGCTGCTCGACCTGCTCAAGGCCGACCCCGAAGTGACCGCGCGCGTTCCCGCCGAGGCGCTGGAAGCGAGCTTCGGGCTCGAGTATCATTTCGCCCAGGTCGACCTGATCTTCGAGCGGGTGTTCGGCGCTAAGCCCTCTCCCCTTCAGGGGAGAGATACGCAGTCTTGAGAGCGGAGCGAACTAGCCGCAGTTGAGAGGGGCCTTTGTGCGTTCGGCCTGACCACAGCCCCCTCTCCCAACCCTCTCCCCTGAAGGGGAGAGGGCTAAGTGCACCACCCTTCCCTTGCCCCTCATTCCCTTCTATCCTTCCCTCCACCTAACAGGGGCAAGCCACGCATGGCCATCTTGCGAACCATTTTCTGGGTGCTGCTGGCGGTGGCGCTGGTGCTGTTCGCGATCAACAACTGGCAGCCGGTCGAAGTGCGCGTCTGGGCGACGCTGGTGCTCGAGACCAAGCTGCCCGCGCTGGTGATCGGAGCGTTCCTGCTCGGGCTGGTGCCGATGTGGGCGCTCTACCGCACCACGCGCTGGCGCCTGAAGCGGCGGATCACGGGGCTGGAGGCGATGATCGCCCGGCCCAACACTGTCGCCGAAATTTCCGCGCCCGCTCCAGCGCCCGCGCCCGAACCGCTACCTCTCGTATGACCAACCCGGTCTATCTCGCGCTCGACGTGCCCCAGCTCGAGCCCGCGCTCGATCTGGCCAGGCGGGTCAAGTCGCACATTGGCGGGGTCAAGCTGGGGCTCGAATTCTTCTGCGCGCACGGCCACCACGGGGTCCACGAAGTCACCAGGCTGGGGCTGCCGATCTTTCTCGATCTCAAGCTCCACGACATCCCCAACACGGTCGCGGCGGCGATGCAGGCGATCCACGTGCTCGAACCGGCGATCGTAACCGTCCACGGCAGCGGCGGGCGGGCGATGATGGAGGATGCCAAGGCGGCGGCGGCGAATGGCACCAAGGTCGTCGCGGTGACGATGCTGACCAGCCTCGACGATCGCGACCTCGAACGCACCGGGGTGAGCGGCAGCGCCCACGACCAGGTCCTGCGCATCGCCGACCTGGCGCGCACCGCCGGGCTCGACGGGGTGGTCTGTTCGGGCCACGAAGTCGGCGCGGTGCACGATTTGTGGAAGAACGGGTTCCACGTCGTTCCCGGGCTGCGACCGGCAGGCACCAGCATGGGCGACCAGAAACGCGCGGTCACCCCCCAGGCCGCGCGTGATGCGGGGGCCAGCGTGCTGGTGATCGGCCGCCCCATCAGCCGCGCCGAGGATCCGGTGGCCGCGGCGCGGGCGATCGGCGCGACGCTGTAGTTCAGCAAGGCGCAAGCCTTTCCGCTCCACTGCCCGGGCGACCAAACGACTGGAGTCGTCGATGAAACGTTTCGCCCTTGCCCTGCTGTGCGCCCTTGCGCTCCCCTCCACCGCCGTGCTGGCACAGGCCGCTCCGCCGGTAACGATCGCGCCGGGTAACACCCTGCTGACCGTCAGCGCCGACGGCCGTTCGCTGCGTACCCCCGATCTCGCGGTGTTCAGCGCCGGAGTGACCAGTTCGGGCAAGACCGCGGGCGAGGCGTTGCGCTCCAACGCCGCGGACATGAGCCGCGTCGTCGCCGCACTCAAGCGCGCCGGGATCGCCGATCGCGACATCCAGACCAGCAACCTCAGCCTCAACCCGGTTTACGCCCCGCCGGTCCAGCGCCCCGACGGACAATACGATCAGCCCGAGCAGCGGATCGTCGGCTATCAGGCGAACAACACCGTCACCGTGCGCCAGCGCAAGCTCGGCGAATTCGGGCGGGTGATCGACACGCTGGTCGAGGCGGGAGCCAACCAGGTCAACGGCCCCAGCTTCCAGATGGACGAACCCGACGCGGCAAGCGACGAAGCCCGGCTGGCGGCCATGACCAAGGCCCGCGCCCGCGCCGAACTTTATGCCGGGGCGGCGGGGCTGCGCGTGGTGCGCATCCTTTCGATCAGCGAAAGCGGCGGCTACAATCCGGGTCCGCCGGTGATCTACGCCAGAATGGCGGCGGATTCGGCCCAGGCTTCCTCACCCGTCGCGGCGGGTGAAATCCAGCTCAACGCCAACGTCACGGTGATGTTCGAACTGGCGCCCTGACCTTATTCGGGTGGAGCGGCGTCAGGGTCCTCTTCGACTTCGGGCGCGCCAGCCTGTTCCGCCATTTTCTCGCGCACCGCTTCGGCGAGTTCGGGGTCGAGTTCGTTGCCTTCGGCATCGAGCACCGGCGCAAGCTCCTGCTCGGCCGGCTCGTCGGCGGCGGCGGCGACAGCCGGGCTCGGCTCGTCCTTGCTTTCGGCTTGCTGTGGCGCGGGCGAGCAGGCGCTCAGGAACGCGAGCATCGCGGCGGCTTGCAGGACGGGTAGGCGGCGCATCGAATCGATCCTCTGCTGGAATGGTCGGGCAGCGGAATAACCCGGTTTTGCTAAGCAATCATCGACGCCGCTGTTCAACCCCGTCGGGTTAGCCTAGTTCGCGCGGCGATGTCCGGCCCTGCGATCAAGATCTGCGGAATCACGACCGCCGCCGCGCTCGATGCGGCGATCGCGGCGCGCGCCGATCATGTGGGATTCGTGTTCTATCCGCCCAGCCCGCGCCACCTCGCCTTGCGCGACGCGGCGGCGCTGGCAAAGCGGGCGAGGGACCGGATCGGCAAGGTCGGCCTGTTCGTGGATGCCGACGAGGGCATGATCGGCGAAGCGGTAGCCGCGGCAGGGCTCGATGCGATCCAGCTTCACGGGCGCGAGACCCCGGTTCAGGCGGCGCGGCTGCGGGCTCGCCTCGGCCTGCCGGTGTGGAAGGCGCTGCCCGTCGCCACGCGCGATGACTTGCGCGGCATGGCCGACTACTCAGGTGCCGCCGACCTGATCCTGTTCGATGCAAAGACCCCGAAGGGCGCGTTGCCCGGCGGGATGGGGCTGGCGTTCGACTGGACGCTGCTCTCTGGATATCGCGGTGGACTCCCATGGGGCCTGGCGGGCGGCCTCTCGCCCGAAAACGTCGCCGAAGCGGTGCGCGTTACCGGCGCGCCGCTGGTCGACACCTCATCGGGGGTAGAGAGCGCGCCGGGGGTCAAGGACGTGGACAAGATCGCCGCCTTCTGCAAAGCGGCGCGGCGATGACTTCGACCCCAAACAGCTATCGCACCGGGCCTGACGAACGCGGCCATTTCGGTCAGTTCGGCGGGCGCTACGTCGCCGAAACACTGATGCCGCTGGTGCTCGATCTCGACCGCCACTACCGCGCGGCCAAGGCCGATCCGGCGTTTCAGGCCGAGTTCGACGACCTGCTCGAGCATTACGTCGGCCGCCCCAGCCCGCTCTACTTCGCGCCCCGCCTGACCGAAGAACTCGGCGGTGCCCAGATCTGGTTCAAGCGCGACGAACTGAACCACACCGGCGCGCACAAGATCAACAATTGCGTCGGGCAGATCCTGCTGGCGATGCGGATGGGCAAGACCCGGATCATCGCCGAGACCGGCGCGGGCCAGCACGGCGTCGCCACCGCCACGGTCTGCGCGCGGTTCGGGCTGCCGTGCGTGATCTTCATGGGCGCGACCGACGTCGCCCGCCAGCAGCCCAACGTGTTCCGGATGAAGCTGCTCGGTGCCGAGGTGGTCCCGGTCACCGCGGGCGCGGCGACGCTGAAGGACGCGATGAACGAGGCGCTGCGCGACTGGGTCGCCAACGTCCACGACACCTTCTACATCATCGGCACCGTGGCGGGCCCGCACCCCTACCCCGAGCTGGTCCGCGACTTCCAGAGCGTGATCGGGCGCGAGGCGCGCGAACAGATGCTGTCGCGCACCGGCCGCCTGCCCGACCTGCTGGTCGCGGCGATCGGCGGGGGGAGCAACGCGATCGGGTTGTTCCACCCGTTTCTGGACGACGCGGACGTGAAGATGCTGGGCGTCGAAGCGGCGGGCCACGGGCTGGACAAGCTCCACGCCGCCAGCCTCGCGGGGGGCCGTCCGGGCATTCTCCACGGCAACAAGACCTACCTGCTCCAGGACGACGACGGCCAGATCCTCGAGGGACACTCGATCAGCGCGGGGCTCGACTATCCGGGCATCGGCCCCGAGCATTCGTGGCTCAAGGAGATCGGCCGGGTCGACTACACCAGCGTGACCGATGTCGAGGCGCTCGCCGCGTTCCAGCTGCTGTGCCGCACCGAGGGGATCATTCCGGCGCTGGAGCCAGCGCACGCGATTGCGGCGGTGCAAAAGGTTGCGCCGACGATGGACAAGGACACGATCGTCCTGGCGAACCTGTGCGGGCGGGGGGACAAGGACATCTTTTCGGTGGCGGAACACCTTGGGGTGAAGCTTTAAAGCCCTCTCCCCTTCAGGGGAGAGGGTTGGGAGAGGGGAATGCGTGACCCTGGATTGACGAAGCGCGCGCGAGAAATGCGCAAGGAAATGACCGAGCCGGAGACGCGTTTGTGGCTTCAGCTCAGGGCCAAACGGTTTGCCGCCGTCAAGTTCAGACGCCAGAAAGTTATCGAGGATGATAACCACCGCTACATCGCGGACTTCGCAGCGAATAACCCCAAGCTCGTGGTCGAGCTTGATGGCGATTCTCACTCCGGGTCGGAGGGATATGATGCGCGCCGCACGCGGTTCATGGAAAGTCGCGGTTATATGATCCTCCGGTTTCTGAATTTGGACGTGATGGCAAACATGGAGGGGGTGCTTACGAAGCTCGACATCGTGATCGATGAGTTGCGTGCGCGGCCCCCTCTCCCAACCCTCTCCCCTGAAGGGGAGAGGGCTAAGTGATGACCCGTCTCTCCGCCGCCTTCGCCAAGCCGCACCCCGCGCTCGTCTGCTTCGTCACCGCGGGCGATGGCGACACCGCGGCGATCCTCGACGCGCTCGTTTCCGGCGGCGCGGACGTGATCGAGCTGGGGATGCCGTTCACCGATCCGATGGCCGATGGCCCGGCGATCCAGGCGGCGAACCTGCGCAGCCTTGGGCGCGGCATCACGACAGCCGACATCTTCGAATACGCTGCGGGCTTCCGCCAACGCCACCCAGACGTGCCGCTGGTGCTGATGGGCTATGCCAACCCGATGACCATCCGCGGACCCGAGTGGTTCGCGGACCAATGCGCCAAGGCCGGGGTCGACGGCGTGATCTGCGTCGATATTCCGCCCGAGGAGGATGATGCGCTGGGTCCGAACTTGCGCGAGCACGGCATCGCCCCGATCCGCCTTGCCACCCCGACATCGGACGCCGCGCGGCTGCCGGCTATCCTCGATGGCTCGGCGGGGTTTCTCTACTACGTTTCGGTCGCCGGAATTACCGGCCTCCAGCAAGCCGCGCAGGCCAGCATCGACGAGGCGGTTACGCGGATCAAGGCGGCGACCGACCTGCCCGTCGCGGTCGGCTTCGGCGTGCGCACCCCCGAACAGGCCGCCGCGATCGCCCGCGTTGCCGACGGGGTGGTGGTCGGCTCGGCGATCGTCGAGCTGGTCGCCGAGCACGGCGGCGAGGCGCCCGAGATGGTGCGCGAGTATGTGGCGACGCTGGCCGAGGCGGTGCATTCGGCGCGCTGACCCCCCACCAAACCATTTTCCTACACCCACCCGGTTGTGCCATGGAGCGCACATGACGCTGTCGCAGTTCAAGCTTGCGCGCTTTTCCGGAAGTCGGCGCGGAAGAGGACTTTTTTCGGCCAGGACTGTGGTCCAAGTGGTCCAAGCTTTTCGCGGTCGCAGCGTGGGCGGAGGGTTGGGGTCGGCTCGAATGTCCTCTAGAGGACCGGCATGAGCTGGCTAAACCGCGTCCGCAACGCGCTCCCCTTTGCGCCCAAGCGCGAGACCCCCGACAACCTGTGGACCAAGTGCCCGGGCTGCGAGGAGATGCTGTTCACCAAAGAATACGAGGAGAACCTCTCGGTCTGCCCGCGCTGCGAGCACCATGGGCGGATCGG
This sequence comes from Novosphingobium sp., assembly GCA_030697365.1. Classification (GTDB taxonomy): domain Bacteria; phylum Pseudomonadota; class Alphaproteobacteria; order Sphingomonadales; family Sphingomonadaceae; genus Novosphingobium. The sequence goes on from JAUYQH010000198.1 coordinate 40,108, forward strand.
CGCCGACGCGCGGCTGGCGCAGCTGCTCGATCCGGGGTTCGAGGTGCTGCCCGCGCCGAGGGTCAAGGAAGACCCCCTGAAGTTCCGCGACAGCAAGAAGTACCCCGACCGGCTCAAGGCCGCGCGCGCCGCCAACTCACACTACGATGCGCTGACCGCTGCGCTGGGCACGATCGACGGTCACAAGGCGGTGGTCGGGGTCCAGGAATTCGCCTTCATGGGCGGATCGATGGGCATGGCGGTGGGCAGCGCGTTCGTCGCCGCTGCGCAAAAGGCGGTGGCCGAGCACTGCCCTTACGTGGCGGTTACCGCAGCAGGCGGCGCGCGGATGCAGGAGGGCATCCTCAGCCTGATGCAGATGCCGCGGACCACCGCCGCGCTACAATTGCTCAAGGCCGCGGGGCTGCCGTATATCGTCGTGCTGACCGATCCGACCACCGGCGGGGTGACCGCCAGCTACGCGATGCTCGGGGACGTCCACATCGCCGAGCCAGGCGCGCTGATCGGCTTTGCCGGGCAGCGGGTGATCCAGGACACGATCCGCGAGAAGCTGCCCGAAGGCTTCCAGCGCGCCGAGTATCTCCACGCCCACGGGATGGTCGACATGGTGGTGGCGCGCAAGGATCTGAAGGACACGCTGGCGCGGTTGCTGGATTACCTCAGCCCGGCAAAGCAGGCGGCCGCTTGACCAAGCCCCTCCCCTTCAGGGGAGGGGTTGGGGTGGGGTTTCGCCCCACTCGCGACGTTTGCTTAAACCGACAGACCCCGCCCCCAACCCCTCCCCTGAAGGGGAGGGGCTTCAAGTGAAGGACTTCGCCACCTCCTCCGACCCCGCGGTCCAGGCGCAGCTCAACCGGCTGGCGGCGCTGTCGCTGCCGCAAGGGCGGTTCGGGCTCGAGACGATCCACGCCTTGTGCGACCGGCTCGGCAACCCCGAAACGCGCCTGCCGCCGGTGCTCCACGTCGCCGGAACCAACGGCAAGGGCTCGACTTGCGCCTACTTGCGCGCGATCCTCGAGGCGCATGGCTACACCGTCCACGCCGCGACCAAGCCGCATCTGGTGCGCTACAATGAACGCATCCGCATCGCGGGCCAACTGGTCAGCGACGCCGAGCTGGCCGCGCTGCTGGCCGAAGTGCTCGATGCGGGCACGGACCTGAATCCCAGCTTCTTCGAAGTCACCACCGCCGCCACCTTCCTCGCATTCGCCCGGCACCCGGCGGACGCCTGCGTGATCGAGGTCGGGCTGGGCGGGCGGTTCGATGCGACCAACGTGCTCGATAGCCAGGCGGCCTGCGGGATCGCCAGCCTCGGGATCGACCACGAGGCGTTCCTGCTCGCGCCCGAAGAGGGTGTGCCGGCCGAACCGCTTGAGCGCATCGCTTTCGAAAAAGCCGGGATCGCCCGCGCCGGAGTGCCGCTGGTAACGCAGGCCTATCCGCTCGAAGTCACCCGCACGATCATCGAACAGGCGATGCTAGTCGGCGCGAAAACCGCGATCCGGGGTCTCGACTGGTTCGCCGAGATCGGCGAGCGGATCGCTTATAGCGACGCGGGGGGATCGCTCGACCTGCCGCTCCCCGCCATGCCCGGCGCGCACCAGGCCGACAACGCCTCGCTGGCGGTGGCGATATTGCGCCACCAGTCGGCGCTGGAGGTCTCGCCCGAAGCGATGGCCGAGGGCATTCGGGCCGCACGATGGCCGGCGCGGTTGCAGCTCTTGGGGTCGGGGCCGCTCACCGCGATGGCCCCGGATCGCCGCGTGTGGCTCGACGGCGGGCACAACCCCGATGCGGGCGAGGCTATCGCCCGCTACTTCGGCGACCGGCCGATCCATCTGATCGTCGGCATGCTCGCCAACAAGAACCCCAAGGCAATCATGGAACCGCTCAGTCTTGCCAGCCTGACCGCGGTGCCGATCCCCGGCAGCGAGGCGCATCTGCCGGCAGCGTTCGGACCCGAGGCCCGATTCGCCTCCGATGTCGGGAGCGCGCTCTCCACCCTGCCCGATGACGGCCACGACGTGTTGATCGCCGGATCGCTCTACCTCGCCGGCGAAGTTCTCAGGCTCAACGACGAGATTCCCGACTAGGGATCGGCCCGCGCGTCGCCCTCACCCACCTCGCCCGCAGTCCCCATCGCAGAATCGACCAAGCCGGTACGCATCATCCACCAGAACAGCACGATCCCGGGCAGCGCCAACACCGTCGTCAGCAGGTAGAAGTTCACATAGCCCACGCCCTCGATCAGTCCGCCCGCGGTGGTCCCGGTGAGAAACCGCCCGACGATGCTCGCACCCGCGCTGATCAGCGCATACTGCGCGGCAGTGAAGCGCAAGTCGCACAGCGCCGAGAAATAGGCGACGACCACCACCCCCCCGTATCCGCTGGCGAAGTTCTCGAACCCGATCGCTCCGGCCATGCCCCAATTGGAGTGCCCCGCCGCGGCGAGCCCGGCGAAGCTGAGGTTGGAGACCGCCATCAGCACCAGCGCGATCAGCACCGCGCGCTTGAGCCCGAGCTTGGCGTAGATCACCCCGCCAACGAACACGCCGATGAGCAGCGCCCAGAAGCCGACCCCGATGTCGTAGATCGCGATCTCGTCGTTGGTATAGCCAAGATCCTCGAACAGCAGCCGGAAGGTCAGGTTGGCCAGCGTGTCGCCGATCTTGTGGACGAGGATGAACAGCAGCACGAGCCAGGCACCATTGCGCGCGAAGAATTCGACGAACGGCCCGGCGATCGACTTCCACAGCTCGCCCAAACCCTTTTTCCGCGAGGGCTCGCGATGGCGCGGCGGCTCACCCAGGGTCAGCGCGGTGAGCATCGCGGGAAGCGCGAATACCGCACAAATCGCGTAGGCCGCGGTCCAACCGTAACGCGCGGCCACCACCAGCGCGACCGCGCCCGCCGCCGCCGAGCCGATCCGCCAGCCGTACTGGCTCATCCCCGAACCGGTACCGAGCTGGTAAGGCTTGAGCGTTTCGATCCGGTAGGCGTCGATCACGATGTCAAAGCTTGCCCCGGCTATTCCGAGCAGCACCGCCGATGTCGCGGTCCAGACGATGTCCGCCCCCGGATCGGCGAAAGCGAGGTTGAGTGTGGCAGCGATCACCAGGATGCCGGTCACGATCATCCACGAGACCCGCAACCCAAGCCGCCCGATGACCGGCAACCGCACCCCGTCGATCACCCAAGCCCACAGCGGCTTCAAGTTGTAGACGAAGAACGCCAGCGTGAAGGCGGTAACGGTCTTCTTGTCGATCCCGTCCTGGGCCAGCCGTGTGGTCAACGTCGAAGCCAGCAGCGCGAACGGAAAGCCCGACGAGATGCCGAGGAACAGCGCGGCGAGCGATTCCTTTTCGAAGTAGGGCTTTACCGCGTCCCACAGCGATTTTTTTGTCTCGGTTGACGCTACGGCTTCCACGGCTTCCATGTTGCGACCTTCCGAGCCCCCGGATTTCGCGCGAAACTAGCGCGGTTTTCGGGTAAAGCCAGCCACATGGCGACCGTACCAGTGGACACTCCCAAACTGCGCCCGACCGAAGGCCAGCTCGCGCTCGCCCGGCTGATCGCCGAAGGCCAGCCGCGCGAAACGCGCGGGATTACCCACGTCCCCGTCGCGGCCTATACCGACCCTGAATGGTTTGCGCGCGAGAAGGCAGCGCTGTTCGAGCGGTTGCCGCAAGTGCTCGCGCCCTCGGCGCTGCTGCCCGAGCCCAACATGGCGGTTCCGCACGACCAGACCGGGCGCCCGCTGCTGCTGACCCGCGACGCCGAGCGCAAGGCGCACGTGTTCATGAACGTCTGCCGCCACCGCGGCACGCGGCTGGTCGAGGGCGCGGAAATCGCCTGCGGTAAACGGCTGGTCTGCCCGTATCATGCGTGGACCTACAAGCTTGACGGCAAGCTCCTCGCGCTGCCCCGGCCCGAGACGTTCCCGGGGCTCGACAAGTCTGCCCACGGCTTGGTCGAACTGCCCAGCCTCGAAGCCGGCGGGCTGATCTGGTTCGCCCCGCCAAATGATCTTGGGGACACCGACTTCACCGATGCCGCCACGGTCAGCGCCGATTTCGCCGCGTTCGGGATGGCGGATCACTTCCTCTTCGCGCGCCGCGTCCACGACGTTCCGGGCAACTGGAAGCTGATCATGGACGCGTTCCTCGAAAGCTACCACGTGCTGCGGCTCCACGCGCAGACGATCGGGCCGTTCTTCAAGGACGGGATCACCAGCGGCGACCAGATCGGCGCGCACCAGCGTTCGGCGGTGGGGCGCGCGGCCGAGCTCGAGGGGATCGACCTGACCGACTGGGCGCAGCTGCGGCGCTACGTGACCTTCGCCTATCAGCTGTTTCCCGCGACGGTGGTGGTGGTCAGCCCCGATTATGTGAACATCATGACGCTGATGCCGCAGAGCCATGAGCGGACCCTGGTCGAGGACTTCATGCTGATCCCCGAAGCGCCGGCGACCGAGAAGGCACGCGATCACTGGCAGCGCAGCTGGGAGCTGCTCGACGGCGGGGTGTTCGGCGCAGAAGACTTCCGCGCCGCCGCGCTCGGCCAACAAGGATTGCGCAGCGGAGCGATTTCAGAACTGACGCTGGGCACACTCGAAGGCGGGATCAGCCGGTTCCACGAGGTGCTGGTCGAGCAGTTGGGGAATCACTGAGTTCGGCCTAAGGGGCAGCGATGTCCCCTGCCCCCGAACCTTCCGCCGAACCCCGCCCCGGCGACCGCATCGCCAAACTCCTCGCCCGCGCGGGTGTCGCTAGCCGCCGCGAGATCGAGCGGATGATTGCCGAGGGGCGCGTCGCGCTCGACGGCAAAGTGCTCGAAACCCCCGCCACCGTGCTCACCAGCCTCAAGGGCGTGACCGTCGATGGCAACCCGGTCGCCGCCGCCGAACCCGCGCGCCTGTTCGCGTTTCACAAGCCCTCAGGCCTGATCACCGCCGAGCGCGATCCGGCGGGACGCCCGACGATCTATACCGCGCTCCGTAACGCGATGCCCGCGGGCTCGCCGCGGGTGATGCCAGTGGGGCGGCTGGACTTCACCACCGAGGGGCTGCTGCTGCTGACCAATGACGGCGGGCTCAAGCGCGCGCTCGAACTGCCCGCCACAGGAGTGCCGCGCACTTATCGTGCGCGGGTGTTCGGCACGGTAACCCAGCCGATGCTCGACGACCTGATCGCAGGGGTGACGATCGAGGGCGTGCGCTATGGCAAGATCGAAGCCGATCTCGAACGCGGCGCAGGGCTCAACCGCTGGATCCAGCTGACCCTGACCGAAGGCAAGAACCGCGAGGTGCGGCGCGTGCTCGAGCATCTCGGGCTTCAAGTCAGCCGCCTGATCCGGGTTGGCTACGGTCCATTCCACCTTGGCGATCTGCCGCGCGGAGCAGCGGTGGAGTTGCTGAGCAAGGACGTTGAGAACCTGGCCAAGAGCATCGGGGTCGAGGTGATCACTGGCCCGCCACGTACGCCGCCGGTCAAAGCGGCGCCAGCCAAGCCGGCCAAGCCCGAAGCGAAACCCGGCGCCCCCAAACCCGATCAGCGCCCGTGGGGGTCGCGGCGCAAGCCTTCTAAGCAAACAGCTGGCAAGGCGACCGCGCGTCCGCCGCGCAAACCTCGCGCCAGATGAGGATCATCGCGGGCGAATGGCGCGGACGTAAGCTCGACGCGCCCGCGGGCGATGCCACCCGTCCCACCGCCGACCGCACCCGCGAGACGCTGTTTTCGATGCTGGTCAGCCGGCTTGGTGCGTTCGAGGGGCTAAGCGTGGCCGACCTGTTCGCAGGATCGGGGGCATTGGGGCTGGAAGCTTTGTCGCGCGGTGCGGCGCATTGCCTGTTCGTCGAGCAGGATGCGGCGGCGATCCGCTGCTTGCGCGCCAATATTGCCGCGCTGCGCGCACAGGATCGCTGCGAGGTGCGCGCCGCCTCGGTCCTAACGCTGGGCCCCGCAAAGGTCCCGCTCGACCTAGTCCTTCTCGATCCACCTTACGCCAGCGGCGCAGGCATCGTGGCACTCGACAAGCTGGCCCGGCTCGGCTGGGTCGGCCCGGCGAGCTGGATCAGCCTCGAAACCGGCCACGTTGAAGCGGTAAAGATCAAGGGTTTCGCCATCGATGCCGAGCGCAAGGTTGGCAAGGCCAAGCTCACCTTGCTGCGGCTGGCCTGACCGGCCCGGTCGCCAAAAGGGCGCCGGTTGCCCGACGCCCTTCCGTGCGACCCTCTAGGGGTTCGGTTATGGCTTACTTGCCGCCGGGGTTGCGGCAGCTGTCCTGAAGCGTCCTGGTGCAGACAGGATAAGTCTTGCCCATCGAAGCCGCAGGCGGTGGGGTCCAGTTCCCGGTCGAAGTCATCACCGTGGTGGTCTCTGGCATCGTTGCCGAACCGGCGCTGGTCACCGAGGTGGTCGTGGTCGTGGGCGCGACTGCGGCATTCGCCTCGTTTGCGGTCGATGCGTTCGCCAGCTGGGCCTCGATCGAGGCCCAAGCCGCGGCGCGCTGTTCAGGTGCCAGCGTGTAGACCTGAGTGCGCTGGGCATCGGTCAGCGCCCACCAGCCGGTTTGCTGCACCGGGCTGAGCGTCCAGTAATAGGCGCGATAATCGTTCGGCCACGCGTCGTACATGGTGCGCTGGGGTCCCGGCCAGCCCTCGTATGTGGTCTTCTGTTCGGTGGTCATGGTGTAGGTGGTGCCATCGGCCATCGTGGTTGTCGTCGTCGTCGTCGTCGTGTCTTGCGCCTGGCTCGCGGGAGCCGCCGCCAGGGCGGCGAGCGTCGCGGCGCTCGCCAAAAGTAGAATTCGCATGGTTGCTCCTTGCGGATTTCGTTGTCTGTCGGGGGAAAGTACGCTGCGCTGGCGAAACGGTTCCGCCGCGCCCTTGCCTGCGCAGCCTTCGTTCCCTACCTGTTCACGAATGGCCGACAGCGCCCCATCACCCCTACAAACCCGCGAAAATCCGCCGCAATGGCTGGATGGGCTGAACTTGCCGCAGCAGGAGGCAGTGCTCACCACCGAGGGCCCGGTGCTGATGCTGGCAGGGGCGGGTACGGGCAAGACCGCTGCGCTCACCGCGCGTTTGGCACACCTCGTCCGGTCGCGCCTCGCCTGGCCGAGCGAGATCCTGTGCGTGACCTTCACCAACAAGGCGGCGCGCGAAATGCGCGAACGCGTCGGCCAGTTGATCGGTCCGGCGGTGGAGGGAATGCCCTGGCTCGGCACCTTTCATTCGATTGCCGCGCGAATGCTGCGAAGCCACGCCGAGTTGGTCGGCTTGCAGGCCAACTACACGATCATCGATACCGACGATCAGATCCGCCTGCTCAAACAGCTGATCACCGGCAACGACCTGGATGAAAAGCGCTGGCCCGCGCGCCAGCTCGCCGGGCTGATCGATCGCTGGAAGAACCGCGGGCTCAACCCCGGCGATCTCGATGCGGTGGAGAACGAACTTTACGCCAACGGCAAGGGCCAACAGTTCTATCAGCTCTATCAGGACCGGCTGAAGGCGCTGAACGCCTGCGATTTCGGCGACCTCACGCTCCACATGCTCAATATCTTCCGGCGCGAGCGCGACATTCTCGAGCGCTACCAGCAGCGCTTCAAGTACGTGATGGTCGACGAGTACCAGGATACCAACGCGGTCCAGTACCTGTGGCTGCGGCTGATCGCGCAGGCGCGCAAGAACATTTGCGTGGTCGGGGACGACGATCAGTCGATATATTCATGGCGCGGTGCCGAGGTCGCCAACATCCTGCGCTTCGAGAAGGATTTTCCGGGCGCAAAAGTGATCCGGCTCGAGCAGAACTATCGCTCCACCCCCGATATCCTCGCCGCTGCATCGGGGCTGATCGCGGCCAACGGCGATCGTCTGGGCAAGACGCTGTGGACCGAGAAGAACGCGGGCGACAAGGTCCGCGCGATCGGCGTTTGGGACGGCCCGGAAGAAGCGCGCCGGGTGGGCGAGGAGGCCGAGGCGTTGATGCGCGGCGGGGTCAGCCTCGATGCCATGGCGATCCTCGTGCGCGCCCAGTTCCAGACCCGCGCCTTCGAAGACCGGTTCATCGCGATCGGGCTCAACTATCGCATCGTAGGGGGCTTTCGCTTCTACGAACGCGCCGAGATCCGCGATGCGCTCGCGTATCTGCGGGTCATCGCGCAGCCCGCCGACGACCTCGCGTTCGAGCGGATCTTCAACACCCCCAAGCGCGGGCTGGGCGACAAGGCGCTGGAGACGCTGCACCGCGTCGCGCGCGCGCGCGTCCTGCCGCTGGCCGCGGCCGCGCTCGAAGTCTGCGACTCCGATGAACTGCCCACGCGAGCGCGCAACAGCCTCGCGGTCCTCATGCGTGGGCTGGCCCGCTGGCGCGAAGCGGCGCAGACTCTTGTCCCCGCCGAGCTTGCCCGCACCGTCCTCGACGAATCCGGCTACACCGCGATGCTCCAGGCGGAGAAAAGCGTGGATGCCGCCGGACGCCTCGAGAACCTGTCAGAACTCGCCCGCGCTATGGAGGAATACGAAACGCTCAGCGGGTTCCTCGAACACGTCAGCCTGGTGATGGACAACGACGCGCAACCCGACGCCGACAAGATCACGATCATGACGATCCACGCCGCCAAGGGGCTGGAATTCGATCACGTGTTCCTGCCCGGCTGGGAGGAAGGCGTGTTTCCCAGCCAGCGCGCGCTCGACGAGGGCGGTCTCGCCAGCCTCGAGGAAGAGCGCCGCCTGGCCTATGTCGCGATCACCCGCGCGCGCCAGCGCTGCACCATCTTCCACGCCGCCAACCGGCAGATCTACGGCCAGTGGACCAGCTCGATCCCCAGCCGGTTCATCGCCGATCTGCCCAAAGCGCATGTCGAACACGAATCCACGCTGAGCGGCGGGGCGTCGCTGTGGCGCGCGCAGTACAGCGAGCACGACGATCCCTTCGCGCATCTTGCCCGCGCTCAGCCGGCGCGGACCATGACCCGCGGACCCGGATGGCAGCGTGCGGTCGCCACCGGCTATGACACTTCGCCCAAACGCATCGCCGAGCCGGGGCGCAGCGCCGCCAGTTTCGCCGCCAAACCGCGCGCCGACATCGCGATCGGCTGCCGCGTGTTTCACGACAAGTTCGGCTATGGCGAAGTGATCGACCAGGACGGCAACAAGCTGGAGATCGAGTTCGAGACTGCCGGGCGCAAGCGGGTAATCGACAGCTTCGTCAAGACTGAGACCTGATCCTCAAGCCATCGGGGAGCTGTGCGCTAACCATTCGGTAAGCTTTGCCGTTTAGCTCTTGTTGACAATTGGTGACGGCGCTGGGGGGCGCGGCGGACGAGCATGCAGATCGATTGGCAGCCATATCTGACCATGGCCGCGATCGGTCTGGTATTCTCCGGGCTTGAACTCCTGATCCCGGTGCGCCGGCCGCCGGCTTTCGCCTGGCGGCGCTATCTGACCGACCTCCTGCACTTCAGCATCGGTGGCATCGCGATCCGGGTCGGAACGACCGCGGCGATTTATTTCGTGATGGTCCGGACGGGAGCGATTTCCGGCACAGCGTCACTGCCATTGTGGCTTCAGGTCCTGGCCGTCATGTTGTTTTCCGACCTGATGTTCTGGGTCGCTCATCGCCTGTGCCACGCAGTGCCCTGGTTGTGGGAGTTCCACCGCATCCATCACAGCAGCGAGCACCTCGACTGGCTGGCTGCGTACCGTGTCCACCCGGTCGACCAGATCCTCAATTCGACCCTGATCGCCCTGCCCGCATTGCTGCTTGGATTTTCACCGGTCGCGATCCTGATCTACGGCGTGATCTATCAGTGGCACGCCATCCTGCTTCATTCAAACGTCCGAATTACGCTGGGGCCGCTGGCGCGGATTGTTACCGGGCCCCAGTTTCACCACTGGCATCACGCCGATCAGCCCGAGGCCTACGACCGTAATTTCGGTGGGCAACTGGTCATCTGGGATCGCCTGTTCGGCACCGCTTTCGAACCGGTCTCGTCGCTACCCGAGCGCTACGGCGTGGACGATCCGCCGCGCGAGAATTTCGTCACCCATCTCGTTTCACCGTTTCTTCGGAGGCACTTTCAATGACAGACCTGATTCGTTGGGGAGAGCGTCTGTTTCTCATCCCGCTGAGTTTGGCCGTGATCCTGCGCCTTGCCCCCGAACTTGGGGAGCATCCGCACTTCGTGCTGTTCCTTGTCAGCGAACTGGTCGGCGTCGCCCTGTTGCTACTCCAGCGACGCGGCGAAACCACGACCGCATTCTATCCCATACTGATCGCGTTCGTGGGAACCGGGGTGGCATTGCTGGTTGTGCCCACCGGGCAGCGGCTTATCTCGGATCAGGCGTCGCTCGCGCTGATCCTGGCCGGTTCGGCAATCGCACTCGCGGCGAAGCTTTTCCTCGGACGCAGTTTCGGGGTTGTCCCGGCCAATCGCGGGGTCAAGGCGGCGGGCGTTTACCGCTTCGTGCGGCACCCGATGTATGCCGGCTACATGATCAACCAGCTCGGTTTCCTGCTGGTCTTCTTTTCGCTCCACAACGTGGTGATCTATGCGGTCGCGTGGACGACCCTGTGGCTTCGCGCGGTGGAGGAGGAAAAGATTCTTTGCCGCGATCCCGCGTACCAGCGTTACGCGACGCAAGTGCGCTTCAGGCTCATACCCGGGGTGGCCTGACCGTAGAAGGGCCTGTCAGGCCGCCGTCGATATGCCCAGAAATCCTGGGACTGGCCCGTTCCAACCCTCGTCACCGGAGTCCTCCGCGACGACGGGCTCCGACTTGGGCTCGGGCCGGCGCACGGGCTGACTGGCAGCCGCCGGGCGCTCATCGTGGGCCGGGCGTTCCTCACGCCGTGGGCGAGCGGAACGCGCCTCGCGTGGAGCTCGCGGTTCGCGAGGCGGACGGGCTTCGCGCGGCGGCCGCTCGGACTGCTCCGCCACCGGCGCGGCGGATTCGGCTGGGCGTCCACCCTCAAACAGCTGAATCTTGCCGCCGGTCAGCTTCTCGACGTTGTCGATCGCCTCGGCGTCCTCGGGCGCGACGAAAGTGAACGCGCGACCCTTGGCACCGGCGCGACCGGTCCGGCCGATGCGGTGGACGTAGTCGTCAGGATGCCAAGGGGTGTCGAAGTTGAACACATGGCTGACGCCCTTGACGTCCAAACCGCGCGCGGCGACGTCGCTGGCGACGAGGATGCTGATCGAACCGTCCTTGAACCGGGCAAGCTCGGCGTTGCGCGACGCCTGGTCCATGTCGCCGTGAATTTCGCCTGCGGAGAAACCGTGTTGCTTGAGGCTCTTGGCCAGCTCGCGCACCGTGGTCTTGCGGTTGCAGAAGACGATCGCGGTGGAAACGTCGTCGGTCCGCAGAAGTTCGCGCAGCACTTCGCGCTTGGCGCGGCTCTGGACCGGCACCTTGAACTGGACGATATTCTCGTTGCGCGAGGCGGGGCGGGCGACCTCGATGTACTTGGGGTTGGTCAGGAAGCGGTCGGCCAGCTTCTTGATCGGCGGAGGCATCGTCGCCGAGAACAGCAGCGTCTGGCGCTGCGCAGGCAATTTGGTGCAGATCGTCTCGATATCCGGGATGAACCCCATGTCGAGCATCCGGTCGGCCTCGTCGATCACCAGCATGTTGCACCCGGTGAGCAGGATCTTGCCGCGCTCGAACAGGTCCATCAGCCGGCCGGGGGTGGCGATCAGCACGTCGACCCCGTCCTTGAGCGCCTTGACCTGATCGCCCATCTGCACGCCGCCGATCAGCAGCGCCATCTTGAGATCGTGGTTCGCGCCGTACTTGACGAATTCGTCGGCGACTTGCGCGGCCAGCTCGCGTGTCGGCTCGAGGATCAGGCTGCGCGGCATCAGCGCGCGGCGGCGCCCGTGGCCGAGAATGTCGATCATCGGCAGCACGAACGCGCCGGTCTTGCCCGTCCCGGTCTGGGCGATGCCGATGATGTCCTTCATCATCAGGATGCTGGGGATCGCCTGCGCCTGGATTGGCGTGGGCGTGTCATAGCCCTTGCTGGTAACCGCCTGGAGCAGTTCGTCTGACAAGCCGATATCGGCGAATTTCATGCAATAGTCCGAAAAAGAGAGAGGTGCGAAAGGCGCGCGGCCGGGTTCCCACGGGAGTCTTGCTGCAATGCAGCGAGACTCCGCCGCGCTAAGCGGAAAACGTGCGGAAAGTCAAGAAATCGCTAATCGTCGATCGCGACGAGCTGGCGCAGGCGGCTGAGCGAGCAACTTGCCCCGCTGCGCGAATGGATCATGTCGCGATTCACGCACAGCCGCCCGTCGCCGTTCCGTTCGAGGTAGAACCCCGAATAGAAATCGCGCGCGCGGCAGGCCTTTTCCAGGCTGACGCCGATCATCCGCTGGTCGCGCAGGAACAGCATCAGTCGGTTGTCCCCGCCGATCTGGACTCCGGCGATGCTGGCGGCCCGAATGCACTTGCCCACTTTGCGCTCGCGAAACCGCTCATCGAGAGGAGCCTGGGGGAGCATGGCGAGCATCTCGCGGGCCGGGCCGAGCGGGGTAATGCGGATGATCGTGCGCTGTTCGATCCGGACCTGCTCGGCAGGTGCCGAGCGGAACGCGTCCGCGACATCGCTCCACAACGCGAGACCCTCGGGCGGGGCTGCGAGCATTTGGGGAGCTGGCAAGGGAGCAAACGACCATTCGATCGACCACTCCGTTACGGGCTGCTCTACTGGGTCCGATGCGTTCGCCGACGATGCCTGCGGGGCTGCGGCAGCCAGGACAAGCGGAACGAGGAAGGTCATCAGCGAAGACATTGCGGGGTGCGCTCGGCTCCGGCTGGGCGCGCCCGGCTTGGGCGCAATGCGGCAACAATGCGGCAGAGGATAGCCGCCGCGGTTGAATGTCCGCTTAACCCACGTTCCGCAAGAGCCTAGCGCCACCGCGCCGCTCCATGGCATAGGCGGGGCGATGAGCGATCAGGCAACCTTCCTCGACGCGGCGCACGACTTGCTCGGCGACCGTGGACTGACCAGCGACCCCGACCTGGTCGAGCCGTGGCTGACCGACTGGCGCGGGCGCTTCACCGGCAGGGCCCTGGCGCTGGCCTCGCCCGCAACGACCGGCGAAGTTGCCGCGCTGGTGAGGCTTTGCGCGCAGCACCGCGTCGCCATCGTTCCGCAGGGCGGAAACAGCGGCATGTCGGGTGGAGCCACACCCGACCCCAGCGGCGCGCAGCTCGTTCTTTCGCTTCGCAGGATGAATGCAATCCGCGCCCTCGACGTTACCGGGCGCCAGGTGGTCGCCGAAGCGGGGGTGATCCTGGAGAACCTGCACCACGCAGCCGAAGCGCAAGGACTGCGCTTTCCCCTCTCGCTGGGCGGCAAAGGCTCGGCCACGGTTGGCGGGCTGGTCTCGACCAACGCCGGCGGCACCCAGGTGCTGCGCCACGGTTCGATGCGCGCGCTGGTGCTTGGGGTGGAGGCGGTGCTGCCCGATGGCAAAGTGTTCGACCAGCTGACCCCGCTCAAGAAGGACAACCGCGGGTTCGATCTCAAGCAATTGCTGATCGGCTCCGAGGGGACGCTCGGCATCGTCACCGCGGCCACGCTGCGGCTGGTGCCCGCGGTGGCGGCGCGCGCGGTGATCTGGGCCGGTCTGGCTTCGATCGGGCAGGCGCGCGAGTTGCTGCTCCATTGCCAGGAACACGAGAACGAGGCGCTCGAGGGGTTCGAGGTCATGCCCGGGCATTGCCTCGAATCGGTGGTCCGCTTCCTCCCCGGCGCACGCGAGCCGCTGGGCGGCAAGCACGCCTGGCACGCGCTGATCGAGCTGGATGCCTCGCGCTCCGACGCCGATACGCTGGCGACCCGTGCCGAGGCGATGATCGCCGCCGCATTTGAGCGCGGATTGATCGAGGACGCGACGATCGCCGCCAGCGAGGCCCAGGCCGAAGCCTTGTGGCAGTTGCGCGAGATGGTCGCCCCGGCCGAACGCGCGGCGGGCCCGGCGGTGCAGCACGACGTCAGCGTACCGCTCGAAGCGGTGCCCGGCTTCGTCGAGGCTGCGGTCGAGGCCGTCGAGGCGCGGTTTCCCGGCACCCGCGCGGTTGCCTTCGGGCATCTTGGCGACGGCAACATCCATTTTCACGTGATAGCACCGCCCGGCACCGACGGCCCCCCCTGGCAGGATGGCGAAGGCAAGGCGATCAGCCGCTTCGTTCACGACATCGTCGCCGAGTGGCGCGGCTCGATCTCGGCCGAGCACGGCATCGGACAGTTGAAGCGCGACGAGCTGCACCGCCTGGGCGACCCGGTCGCGCTGCACCTGATGGCCGCGGTCAAGGCGGCGCTCGATCCGCACGGGATCATGAACCCCGGTAAGCTTCTGTAACCGGTCCGCAAGCTTGCGCCGTTCCGCCTAAGACCTTAAGAGCGCCGCTTTGCCGCGCCGCCGATCCCGGCGGCGCTTCAGTTTCAATCGCGGAGAGAATTCATGGCCAGCGCGCCGCAGCCCAACCTTCCCTTGTTCTACAAGGACCTGATGCCGCTCAACAGCCGCGATCACGGCACCTGGCGCGCCAAGAGCATGGACAGTGCGCCGTGGCTGGTCGGTCAGCACGCGGTTCCGCTGACGGTTGAGGAATTCCCGCAGGCGCAACGCTTTTTCCCGATCATCTTCGCCAGCGGCGACAACCCCGTTCCGCTGGCGCTCATGGGGCTCAACGAAGGGGTCAACGTCTTCGTCAACGACGAGGGCAAGATCGACACCCCGATCTACCTCCCGGCCTACATCCGCCGTTATCCGTTCCTGCTCGCCAAGCTGACCCCGGAAACGCAGGAATTGTCGCTGTGCTTCGATCCGACTTGCGACATGGTCGGCGATTTCAGCGAGGGTGAGCCGCTGTTCGCCGACAACAAGCCGACCGATACAACCCAGAACGCGCTCAACTTCTGCGAGAGCTTCGAGCAGGCCGGCCAGCGCACCGGCGCGTTCATCGAAGAGCTCAAGAAGCATGATCTGCTGATGGAAGGCGAAGTCGCCATCCAGCAGGAAGGGCTCGAGCAGCCCTTCGTCTATCGCGGCTTCCAGATGGTCAATCAGGACAAGCTCAAGGAAGTTCGCGGCGACGTTCTGCGCACCTGGAATCAGAACGGCCTGCTGCCGCTGATCCACGCCCACCTGTTCTCGCTCGACCTGATGCGCGAGATCTTTTCCCGCCAGCAGGCGCTCGGCAAGGGACCATCCATTCCCGCTGCGACCCCGGCTCCAGCCTCGGTCAACTAAGCTCATCCTGCTGCAAGGGCTTCAAACTACGGGAGTTAATTTCCCAAAGAGTTCTTGTCAGACCGGTCTACCGGGCCTATCTTGGAGATGTTCGGTCGGTGCTCCCCTCATGGCCCGGCTGGACTGGTGCACGCGAGTGTACCTCCTCCCTGAACCTTGGCCACCTGGTGCGACTGCACCAGGTGGTTTTTTATTGCCGATTTGCGAAAGGCTATTTCCGTCAGGTCTTGCCTGCGCATAGCGCGTGGCTACCATCCGGCATTCCGCCGCTGGAGACCGCCATGCCCCGCACCGTCCTGATCCTCGTTGCATCAACCCTGCTGGGAGCTTCTCCCGGAGCGGCGCAGACAACCCAGACTCCAGCCCCGGCCGATGGCCCCGTCACCGCCTTTACCGGCAATGATCTGTTCAAGCTCGAAGCCGCACGCGACCCTCAGGTCAGTCCCGACGGCCGCGCAATCGCCTACGTCCGCCAGAGTGGCGACGTGATGACGGACCGCAATCGTGCAAGCATCTGGCTGGTCGATGTTGCAAGCGGCAGGCAGCGCCCGCTGGTAACCGGCGCAGGGCGCTATACCCTGCCGCGCTGGTCGCCCGACGGCACCCGGATCGCCTATATCTCGAGCGACGAAGGCGGCGCGCAGCTCGCGGTGCGCTGGCTCGATCCGGGCGTCGCCAGCCGGATCACCAACCTTCCCGATTCACCTGAAAGTATTGCCTGGTCGCCCGATGGACGCAGCATCGCCTATTCGATGCGCGCCCCCGGCGAAGGCCTCAAGCTGGGCATGGCGCCCGACAAGCCCGAGGGAGCGCAGTGGGCACCGCCGCTGGAGGTGTACGACCGGGTCACCTATCGCACCGACGACGGTGGCTACATCAGGCCCGGCCATACCCGCCTGTTCGTCGTCGCTGCCGACGGTGGCGCGCCGCGTCAGCTGACCTTCGGCCACTTCGGCGACGACGGCGCGCCCGCCTGGACCCCCGACGGGCGCTCGCTGCTGTTCAGCGCGGTGCGCAACCCGGGCTGGCAGCAGGATCCGTTTAATTCGGAAGTTTACGCTCTCGATGTCGCGAGTGGCGCGCTGCGCCCGTTGACCACGCGCACCGGCCCCGACGATGCGCCGCTTCCCTCGCCCGACGGGAGCAGGATAGCCTACTTCGGCTACGACGACACCCGGCGGACGTATGAGAACACCGAACTCTACGTGATGGACCGCGACGGCAGTGCGCCACGCTCGCTCAGCGGCGCGCTCGACCTCTCGATCGACGATGCCCAGTGGGCGCCGGATGGTCGGTCGCTGTTCGTTTCCTACGACGAGAAAGGCTCCAAGAAGCTGGGCCGCCTAGGCCTCGACGGCTCGCTCCGCCAGCTCGTCCAGGGCCTGGCGGGCGCCGCGATGGATCGCCCATACACCGGCGGCGGGTTCAGCGTCGGGCGCAGCGGGACGATCGCCTGGACCGGCGGCGACACCACCCGGCCCCCCGACATCTACGCGCTCAAGGGCGGTTCGGCGCAGCGCCTGACACGGCTCAACGAAAGCTGGCTCGCGGCCAAAGCCCTCGCCCCAGTGCGCAAGCTGGCGGTCACCGCGCCCGACGGCAAGCCGATCGATGCCTGGCTAGCCATTCCGCCCGGGCGCCAGGAAGGCCAGCGAGTGCCCCTGATCCTCGAAATCCACGGCGGGCCGCATACCGCCTATGGCCCGATGTTCTCGACCGACAACCAGCTCTACGCGGCGGGCGGCTATGCGGTGCTCTATACCAATCCGCGCGGCAGTACGTCCTATGGCGAGGCCTTCGCCAAGGCGATCGACCGGGCCTATCCCGGCGAGGACTATGGCGACCTCATGGCCGCGGTCGATGCGGCGATCGCAAGCGGGGTGGCCGATCCGGACAACCTGTTCGTTACTGGCGGTTCAGGCGGCGGGGTGCTGACCGCGTGGATCGTCGGCAAGACCGATCGTTTCAAGGCGGCCGCCACCCAGAAGCCGGTGATCAACTGGACCAGCGAGGCGCTGACCATGGACAACACCGCCTTCACCAGCCGCTACTGGTTCGACAACCCGCCGTGGGTCGATCCCGAGCCTTACTGGAAACGCTCCCCGCTAAGCCTCGTCGGCAACGTCAGGACGCCGACACTGGTGGTGGTCGGCAGCAACGACTACCGCACCCCGGTCAGCGAGGCCGAGCAGTACTATGCGGCGTTGCAGCTTGCCGGGGTGCCGACGGCGCTGGTCAAGGTGCCCGAGGCGAGCCACGGCGGCATCGCCGCGCGGCCCTCGCAAGCCGCAGCCAAGGCGGCGGCGATCCTTTCGTGGTTCGACAAGTACCGGAAACCGGCAGCGCCCTGATCTATTCGGCGGCGACAGGCCAGGCCGCGGCGCCGCTGCCGAGCAAGGCGACTTCGCTTGCGAGACGGCGGACCAGCGAGGCCACGAGCGTGGCGGTCGCGTCGAAACCAGGCCCGACCTCGCGCAGGCTCTCGTCGAGGTAGCTGCGGCGATCGATCTCGAGCTGGAGCGCATGGAGCCCCTTGCGCGGCGCGGCGTGGCGTTCCAGCGCGTAGCCGCCGGCATAGGGCCGGTTGTGCGCGGCGCGCGCGCCTGCTTCCGCGAGGCAGGCAAACGCCGCCGCGACCAGCCCGCCGTCGCTGGTCGCGCCGAACCGATCGCCGAGCACGAACTCCGCTGCGGCACTGGCTCCGAAACGCTCGCCCAAGGGGGGCATCGAGTGCAGGTCGAGTAGCAGCGCCGCGCCCCAACGGCTTCGCAGGTCCGCAAGTTCGGCGGCGACTCTGGCGTGGTAAGGCGCGTGAACTCCCGCGATCCGCGCTTCGAGCTCGGCATGGTCGATACGCCCGCGCCACACTTCGCCCAACCCTGGAACGCGGCGCGGAATCAGCCCCAGCCCGCCGCGCGCGCGGCGCCCTGGCGGTAGCGCGGAATGGCGCATCGAAGGGCGGGCCGCGATCATCTCCCAGTCGATGTCGTCGGCAGCTCGGTTGAGATCGAGCATCGCGCGCGGCGCACTTGCGACGATCAGCGCCGCGCCGGTCTGCGCTGCGATCGCCTCGCCCAGCGTATCGACCAAGCGGTCCTCCAGCCGCAGCGCCGCGCGGTGCGGATCGCGCATCGCCGCGCTGAGCGCTGGCGGATAGGTCCGCCCGGCATGCGGTACCGCAATCAGCACCGGGATCGGCGAGGCGGCGCTGGTCCGGACCACGAAGGCCGGCTCCCCGTCGGTGCCCGGAAGGGTGCCTCCATGGCACAGCGATTCGGCGGGCGGCGGGGCAGAACTCATCGCCGCGCAACCTGTCCGCGCCCGGCGCGCGTGTCAAAGCGGGGCAGCTAAAATTGCAGGATTCTATCCGATTTGGCGGGAAAATTTTAACCCGCTAAGGCTATCACCCCGCTCCGCCCTCCTGGCTGGTGGGTTAGAACAAGCTCGACAAGGCGCTCATGATCCGGATTCTCCTGGCCGAAGACGAAGAAGCGATGCGGGCCTATCTGGCGCGGGCGCTGCAGAACGCCGGCTACGAAGTGGTCGCGGTCGATCGCGGCACGCATGCCCTGCCCTATCTCCAGAGCGAGCATTTCGACCTGCTGCTGTCGGACATCGTCATGCCCGAGATGGACGGGATCGAGCTTGCCCAGCGCTGCGCCGAGGTCAGCCCGGCGACCAAAGTCATGTTCATCACCGGCTTCGCCGCGGTGACGCTGAAGGCCAACCGCGAAGCGCCGCAGGCCAAGGTTTTGTCCAAGCCGTTCCACCTCAAGGACCTCGTCCTCGAAGTAGAACGGTTATTCGGCGGAGAGGCGGCGATCGGCTCGCGCTAACCCGCTTGCCAGTATACAAGCGCGCGGCTATGGGCGCTCCCTGCCCGCATCGCCGGGCCTGCCGGATGGCTGGGGCGTATAGCTCAGTGGTAGAGCACTATGTTGACATCGTAGGGGTCGCAAGTTCAATCCTTGCTACGCCCACCATCCCAAAGGCCCCGTTCGCACGGGGCCTTTTTCGTTGCGGAGTCAGGTGCCCGTCCAGTTCGGCTTGCGCTTCTCGGCGAACGCGGTGGCGCCTTCGCGCGCATCGTTGGTCATGAACAGGTTGCCCAGCACTTCGCCCTGCTTGTCCCACATCTCGTCGTCCGACCACTGCGCGGATTCGCGAACCACGCGCTTCGACTTGGCGAGGGCGAGCGGACCGTTCGCGACCACCCGCCGGGCGAGTTCCTTGGCTCCCTCGAGCGCCGGACCTTCGACGACACGATTGATCAGGCCCAGGTCATACGCGCGCTGGGCGTCGATCATGTCGCCGGTCAGCGCCAGTTCCATCGCGACCCGCCACGGCATCTGCCGCGGCAGCCGGACCAGCCCGCCGCCCGCCGCGGCGAGCCCCCGCTTGGCTTCGGGAATCCCGAACTTGGCGCCCGAGTTGGCGACGATCAGGTCGCAGGCGATCGCCAGTTCGCAGCCGCCGGCCAGCGCATAGCCATCGACCGCGGCGATCAGCGGCTTGGACGGAGTCCACTGGCTGATCCCGCCGAAGCCGCGGCCTTCGACGGTCGGGCGCTCGCCGCGCAGGAAGCCCTTGAGGTCCATCCCCGAGCAGAAAGTGCCGCCCGCGCCCGTCAGGATCGCGACGCGCAGATCATCCTCCGCCTCGAGCCGGTCCATCGCCGCGCTGATCCCCTCGGCCGCGGCCTTGTTCATCGCGTTCTTGGCTTCGGGGCGGTTGATGGTGACGATCAGGATGCCGTCGTCCACTTCGGTAAGCACTTCGCTCATTGCAATCTCCCAGCGTTTAATCGTCCGGTTAAACGGCTTGCCGACAAGCACCGGCGCTGTCCAGTCCGAATACGCCCCCGCCCGCCCTGCCCGCTGCCTTGCGCACCGGTTCACCCGTGCTAAGAGGCCACGTTCCATCTCCCCGGGGGCAGGCTCGACATGGCTAAGATCAAGGTAAAGAACCCCATCGTCGAGATCGACGGCGACGAGATGACGCGGATCATCTGGCAGTGGATCCGCGAGCGCCTGATCCTCCCCTACCTCGATGTCGAGCTCAAGTACTACGACCTCTCGGTCGAGAAGCGCGACGAAACCGCCGACCGGATCACCGTCGATTCGGCCAACGCCATCCAGAAGTACGGCGTGGGGGTAAAGTGCGCGACGATCACCCCCGACGAAGCGCGGGTCGAGGAGTTCAACCTCAAGAAGATGTGGAAAAGCCCCAACGGCACGATCCGCAACATCCTGGGCGGGGTGGTCTTCCGCGAGCCGATCGTGATCAGCAACATCCCGCGGCTGGTGCCCGGCTGGACCGACCCGATCGTGGTCGGCCGCCATGCCTTTGGCGATCAGTACAAGGCGACCGATTTCGTCGTCCCCGGCCCCGGCAAGCTGCGCCTGGTGTTCGAGGGCGATGACGGCACGGTGATCGACGAGGAAGTGTTCCAGTACCCCTCGGGTGGCGTGGCCTTGGCGATGTACAACCTCGACGATTCGATCCGCGATTTCGCCCGCGCCAGCTTCAACTACGGCCTCGGGCTCAAGTGGCCGGTGTACCTGTCGACCAAGAACACGATCCTCAAGGCCTACGACGGGCGCTTCAAGGACCTGTTCCAGGAAGTGTTCGACACCGAAGGCTTCAAGGAGCGCTTCGCCGAAGCCAAGATCGTCTACGAACACCGCCTGATCGACGACATGGTCGCATCGGCGCTCAAGTGGAGCGGCAAGTTCGTGTGGGCGTGCAAGAACTATGACGGCGACGTCCAGTCCGACACCGTCGCGCAAGGCTTCGGCAGCCTGGGCCTGATGACCAGCGTGTTGATGAGCCCCGACGGCAAGACGATCGAGGCCGAAGCCGCGCACGGCACGATCACCCGCCACTATCGCCAGCACCAGCAGGGCAAGGCGACCTCGTCCAACCCGATCGCCAGCATCTTCGCCTGGACCCGCGCGCTGATCTACCGCGGCCGCTTCGACGACACCCCCGAAGTGGTCAGGTTCGCCGAGACGCTGGAGAAGGTCTGCATCGAGACCGTCGAAAGCGGCGCGATGACCAAGGACCTCGCGATCCTGATCGGCCCCGACCAGGCGTGGATGACCACCGAGCAGTTCTTCGAGGCGATCGTGGGCAATCTTGAAGCGAAGATGGCGGTCTAAGAGAAAGGTTTTACGCTCGCAGAGGCGCAGAGGCGCAAAGGAGTCATCGCGAGCGCAACCCCTCTGCGCTTCTGCGCCTCTGCGAGCGCCAAATTGCTATCTCACCGTCGCGGTCGGACTTCGCACATGTTCGCGACGGAACCCGAGGCCGATGATGCGGCCCGGGATGCGGCGGAGGAGCGGGAAGCGGTCGAGCATGCGCACCGGCCATGGCGCGCGCAGCGGTCCGCCGCTCGCCAGCACCCGGCCGATGATCCGGTTCTGCGCCGCGCGCTGCCCTGCCTGAAACACCCGCGTCGGCAGCATCCGCCGCGCCTGGACGCGGCCAAGGAGGGGATCGGCATCCTCGCCCCGGGCCAACGGCGCGGCAAGGATGTTGGCCGCGGCAACCGCGTCCTGAACCGCCAAGTTGATCCCGATCCCGCCCGCGGGCGACATCGCGTGCGCCGCGTCGCCGATCGCCAGCAGGCCGGGGCGATGCCAGCGGCGCAAGCGGTCAAGCTCGACCGTCAGCAAGTGCATCTGGTCCATATCGGTCAGAACGTTTTCGAGCGGACCGAGGATCGGCGCGGCATGCTCGATCCGCGCGCGCAGCGCCGCGATGCCTTCGGTGCGCAAGACGTCCCCGGTGCCCTTGGCGAAGATATAGGCGCACTGCCAGTAATCGCCGCGGTCGATCAGCGCCATCAAGGTCCCGCGATCGGCGATCCCTCGCAAGGTCAGGCCCGTCTGCGGAGGCTTGGGCACGCGGAACCAGAACACGTCCATCGGCGCGCCGAGGTTTTCCACCTCGAGCAGTTGCCGCGCCAGCGAGCTGCGCCCGTCGGCTGCGATCGTCAGCGGCGCGCGCAGCGCTTCGCCATCGCTCAGCCGCACGCCCGCAACGCGTCCGTCCTCGACGATGAATTCGCCTACCGGCGCGCTCATGCCAAGGCGGAACGAAGGAAAGGCAGCCGCCTCGTCGCGCAGGAAATCGAGAAATTCCCATTGCGGCATCATCGCGATGAACGGCGCGGGGGTGTTGAGGTGGCTGAGATCGCCGAGCACGTACTCCTTGCCGCCGATCGTCCCGCGCGCCTCGGTGAGCCGATCGTGCGGGCGCTGGAGGAAACGCTCGAGCAGGCCCAGCTCGGACAGGATCTCCATCGTCGAGGGGTGGACGGTGTCGCCGCGGAAATCGCGGAAGAAGTCGGCGTGCTTTTCGAGCACGGTCACCGGCACCCCGGCGCGGGCGATGAGGAACCCGCACATCATGCCCGCCGGTCCGCCGCCGACGATCACTACCGAATTATCCATGCCAAAGCCCGCTCGTGTCGAGCCCCTCGACTCGCTCGGGATAAACTTCCGACCAAAGGGGTCGGAAGTCGAGACACGTCGCGCAACGGTTTCATGATGCGCATCCCTCGACTTCGCTCGGGATGGGCGGATGTTGTGCAGCGAACGGGCGGTCCTGACAATCGCCGCTCGACCGACGAAGCCGCGATCAGGCATCAATGCAGAAATGCTTTTCCTACTTCGCCGCGTTCCGCTTTAGTGCAGGGATGCCCTGCCCCAGTAACCCTGACTGCCTGTCCCACCTTGCCGGGGCGAGGGCACATGGTATCGGCCAATGCCGCGCGCTTGCGACTTGGATCCCGGATGGTCACAGGCCGGTTTTCGAAAGCTTTTTGAAAACAATCGGATCGGACCGAAAGTCGCAGACTTTCGCACGCTATTCCGCGGTCCATGAACACCGTCACCGCGTGACAAGTCCGCCTCGGCCCGGCACACCGCGCTGATGGCCGGAGGGATCGAACACACCACGGCGCTGAGCGATGCGCTGGTCATCCTCGGCGCCGCCGGGCTGGTGATCCCGGCGTTCGCTCGGCTGCGGATCACGCCGGTGATCGGCTTTATCCTGATCGGGATGCTGGTAGGGCCTTACGGGCTCGGTTCGCTGGTCGGGCAGTATCCGTGGCTCTACCATATCACGATCACCGATCCGCAGGCGCTGGCCCCGTTTGCCGAGTACGGAATCATCCTGCTGCTGTTCTCGATCGGGCTGGAGCTGTCGTTCAACCGGCTGTGGGGGATGCGGCGGCTGGTGTTCGGGCTGGGCGCGATGGAGCTGATCGCCAGCGCTGCATTCATCGCACTTGCGTTGCTGTTCCTCGGTACTTCGTGGCAAGCCTCGCTAATTCTCGGCCTCGCGATCGGGCTGTCCTCGACCGCGCTGGTCTTGCCCATCGCCGGGACTTCGACCCCGGTCGGCAAGGCGGCGCTGGCGATGCTGCTGTTCGAAGACATCGCGCTGGTCCCGATCATCTTCCTGACCGGCGCCATCGCCCCGTTCGCGGCCGAGGAAGGCTGGGGTCCGATCCTGCGCACTTTGGCCTGGGGCTTCGTGGTGGTGACCGCGATGCTGGTGGTCGGTCGCTACGCCCTGCCCCGGCTGTTCGCGCAGGCGGCGCGGACCAAAAGCCCCGAGCTGTTCCTTGCCGCCAGCCTGCTGGTGGTGATCGTTGCCAGCCTTGCGACGGGCGCCGTCGGGCTGAGCCCGATCATGGGCGCGCTGTTGGCGGGACTGCTGATCGCCGAGACCGAATACCACGGCGAGGTCGAGGCGATCACCGCGCCCTTCAAGGGCCTGGCGCTGGGCGTGTTCCTGCTGACGATCGGGATGGGCATCGATTTCGCCTTCGTGCGCGAGCGCTGGGTCGAGCTGCTGCTGGCGATTGCCGCGGTGCTCGCGCTCAAGGCAATCGTCACCGCGGTGCTGCTCAAGCTGATGGGCGCGGGGCGCGGCACCGCGACCGAGACGGGCATCCTGATGGCCAGCCCTTCCGAAACCACGCTGATCGTGCTGACCGCCGCCCTGGCCGCGCGGCTGATCAACACCGAGGCGGCGCAGTTCTGGCAGATCGCGACGGCCATCGGGCTGACTGTCACCCCCTTGCTGGCAGCCGGGGGAAAGCTGCTGGCGCGACGCCTTGAAGGGGGCGCCCTGCCCGCCTCGGATGCGCTGATCGACGAGGCCGAAAAGCATGCGGTGGTGATCGGCTTCGGCCGCGTCGGGCGGCTGGTCGGCGAGATGCTGACCGAGCACGGCCAGCGCTTCGTCGCGGTCGATTCGAACCCGGGGATCATCCAGCAGGCCGCGCGCGAGGGCTTTCCCGTGGTCTATGGCGATGCGGTGCGCGGGCGGATGATGGACCGGCTTGGGCTCGACAAGGCGCAAGCGCTGGTCGTCACGATGGACGAGCCGGTGGTCGCGGCGCGGATCGTCAAGACCACCCGCCAGCGCTTTCCCGACCTGCCGATCATCGTCCGCGCGCGCGACGTGGCGCACGCCGCCGAGCTCTATCGCCTGGGGGCGAGTCACGCTGTGCCCGAAACGCTCGAAAGCTCGCTCCAGCTGAGCGAGGCGGTGCTGGTCGATATCGGCTTCGCGATGGGCCCGGTGATCGCCTCGATCCACGAAAAGCGCGACGAATTCCGCGCGCAGATTATGCAAGAAGGGGAACTGGCCGAACTGCCCAAGCTCAAGAGCGCGAGCTTGCGCGAACGTCAGACTTAGTTGTCGCTGCGTGGCTCAAACACCGACCAGCCGGTCGCCTGGGTCAGCCGCTCGAGCGCCAGTGAGCCGAGCTGCGAGTTTCCCTTCTCGTTGAGTCCCGGCGACCATACCGCGATCGAGGCGATCCCCGGCGCCACCGCGAGGATGCCCCCGCCGACCCCCGATTTGCCCGGCAGCCCGGTGCGGAAGGCGAATTCGCCCGAGTTGTCGTAGTGCCCGCAGCTCATCATAAGCGCGTTGATCCGCCGCGCGCGCTGCGAGGTGACAACGTTGTGCCCGGTCGAGGGATTGCGCCCGTCGTTGGCCAGATAGCGCCCCGCCATCGCCAGCTGGCGGCACGACATGGCGAGCGCGCACTGGTGGAAATAGACGCTCAGCGTGTCGTCCACCGCGTGGCGGATATTGCCGAACGCGCGCATGTAATAGGCCAGCGCGAAGTTGCGGAAACCGGTCTGGTGCTCGGCCAGGGCAACCGCCTCGTCGATGACGCTGTCCTCGTCGCCGGCCAACGTGCGGACGAACCGCAGCAGGTTGCCGATCACCTCGCCCGGCCGATAGCGGCCCAGCAGCACGTCGGCGACGACGATCGCACCGGCGTTGATGAACGGATTGCGCGGGATGCCGCCCTCGCTTTCGAGCTGGACGATCGAGTTGAAGGCGCTGCCCGAAGGCTCGCGCCCGACGCGACGCCACAATTCGTCGCCCAGTTCGCCCAGCGCCAGGGTCAGCGCGAAGACCTTGGAGATCGACTGGATCGAGAATGGCTCCTCGGCGTCGCCGCCCAGATGGCAGGTGCCGTCGGCCATGACCACCGCGATCCCGAACTTGCTCGCCGACACGCAGGCCAGCGGCGGAATGTAGTCGGCCACCTTGCCGCGGTCGGGGGCGGTCTTCATCTCGGCGGCGATGGCGGCGACGATACGGTCGAGTTCGATCATGCGAGCGCGTCACTCCAGCGGGCGGCCCGCCTATCTGTCCCACGCGCCACGCCGATTGTATAGTCCGCAGCGGTGCGCCATAAGCGCAAGCACCACGCGGGGTCGCAAACACGGAGGACCGCGATGGCGACGCTTGCCGCAGAAACCGCCCCAGCCCAGCCGCGCGCCATCGGGCGCACCCGCTTCTACTTGTGGCTGTCGCTCGTCTGCCTAGCGATCGGCGTTGGCGGGTTCTTCGCGACTTACTGGCTGCAATTGCTGCTGGGCAGCTTCACCGGCACGCCGCTGATGCATATCCACGGATTGGCGTTCACCGCCTGGCTACTGCTGCTCGTCGGGCAGAACTGGCGGATCGCGCAAGGCCGGCTCGACCATCACCGCGCCTGGGGCCTGGCGGGGATTTCGCTCGCTACCATGATGCTCGTGTTCGGTTATCTGATCGCGATCGTCGGCCTGGGCGACCGGCTCGAAGCCGGTTACCGCGACGACGCGCGGGCGTTCCTGATCGTGCCGTTCTTCAGCGTGACGATGTTTTTCGCCTTCGTGATCGCGGCAATGGCCAACATCCGCCGGCCCGAATGGCACAAGCGGTTCATCTTCGTGGCGACCACCGTTGCGCTGATGCCCGCGGTCGCACGCTTCGTCCTGCTCTATCGCCGGGGCTATTCGCCCAGCATCCGCCCGGGCGAATTCCCGCCGAATCCGGTCAACGCTTCGTTGATCTCGCTGTTCATCGTCTGCTTCGTGGTCATCGGTGCCGGGATGGTCCACGACTGGCTGACGCGGGGACGGCCGCATCCGGCCTGGGTGATCGGGCTGACGGTGCTGATTGGCGGTGCCATCTTGCGCGCGCCGCTGGCCGCGACCCCGGCGTGGCAGAACTTTGCCGACTGGACCACGCGGATCGCGGGCTGAGGCCGGGCACATGTTGCGGTGCAACGCGTTGGGAAGGCGAAGGAGCCTTTCAATGACCGACCGCCCCGACCGCCAGAGCCAGCCCAGGTCCCCCGCCGACCAGCAGGACGAGGACCGCGGCAAGATCAAGAAGCCGCAGCAAACCGACGCGACGATGGCCGAAAAAGACCTCGCCCGCGGTTCCGAACCGGCGACGCACAATCGGCGGTAACCCGCGCGCTTGACCAGCTGAGAATGAAGTGGGGCGGTTCTGTTGCTAGGCCCGCCCCGGGCCCCCGGAATCCGTTCTGTTGCCCGGTCGGTCCAACCGCGCTTTAGCTTTGTAATGTCAGGCCGTTAGGCCGTCAGGTTACGCAGCGATTGCGAGTGCTTCATTGTCATTGGCACTTGTGGGTTTTGAGCCTTTAACGGGTTACTCAGCCCGGAAGAAAATACCGCTTTTCAATACACGTCGATCCTGGTTCGGCCCCGTCAGGAACCGCGCCGAAACGCGGTTTCTGGTGGAGCCGCCGGGTACTGCCCCCGGGTCCGCTGCATCTATTGCACGGCACAATTTATCCTCATAGCCGGGCGAACCCGGCAAAGGGACATATAGGCGCTTGTGGCTTAATGTGAAGTGACTCGTCTTCAGGCCCGCTTCTTCAACTCGTCGCGGATCTCCGACAGCAGCTCGACTTCGCTCGGCCCGGCGGGCGCCTCGGCGGGCGGCGGCATCGCCTTGTTGGCAGCCTTGACGATCAGAAAGATGATCCATGCCAGGATCAGGAAGTTGATCAGCTGTGTAACGAAATCACCATAGCCGATCATCGGAACGCCTGCTTCCTTGAGCTGCGCGTAATTGTTCGGTTCGCCGGCGTAACTTGCCGGGATCGCCCCGAGCCGCACGAAATAGTTCGAAAAATCCATCCCGCCGAACAGCCAGCCGACCACCGGCATGATCACGCTTTCGGTCAGCGAAGTGACGATCTTGCCGAAGGCCGCGCCGATGATCACCCCGACCGCGAGATCGAGCACATTGCCGCGCGCGATGAACGTCCTGAATTCCTGCACCATGGACATCGTGAGTTCCTCCCTTACCGTTTCAAGCCGGCTCCAGCCTTTTCGCACCCACAGCGATGGGTCAATCGCAATCGTTTGCGGGCCGGGCCGGTCATGCCCGGCGTGTTGCTCGCATAAAACACCCTTGCGCGGGGTCGGCGGGACGCTATCTTCCACACCACGACCGGCAATCGCCGGATCAACATGGGAGCCCTTCTGCCGATGTCCGTTTCGCCCTTCGTCCGGCTTGGACGCTTTGCCCTGGTGCTCGCTGCTGCCGCCGGGCTTTCGGCCTGCGGGATCAACACCGTCCCCACCGCCGAGGAGAACGCCAAGGCCAGGTGGGCCGACGTCGAGAGCGCGTATCAGCGCCGCGCCGCGCTCATCCCCAACCTCGTCGCCACCACCCGGGGCGCCGCGGCGAGCGAGACACAGATCCTGACCAACGTTACCCAGGCCCGCGCCAACGCGACCGCGATCAACATCACCACCGACGATCTCAGCGATCCGGCCACGTTCGAGCGGTTCCAGAACGCGCAGAACCAGCTGACCCAAGCGCTCGGCCAGCTGCGCACCGTGGTCGAGGCTTACCCTACGCTGCAAAGCCAGGCGCGATTTGCCGATCTGATGGTTCAGCTCGAGGGCACAGAAAATCGCATCGGCGTCGCGCGCACCCGCTACAACGAGGCGGTGCGGGAGTATAACACCACGATCCGCACTTTCCCCGCGGTAATCGCGGCCAAGGTGATCTACGGGGCC
>JAUYQH010000199.1 GCA_030697365.1 Novosphingobium sp.
GCGGCGGTGGCGCTGTTCGTCACCGGCAGCGCGTTCACCCGCGCGTTCTACACCGGCGGAGCCTATACGCTCGCCGACAGTCTGGCGACCGGCGCAGTCGTCTCGGCGCTGGTCGTCGGGCTGCCCGCCTATGTCCTGGTCAAGGTCCTGGTGCCCAACTTCTTCGCCCGCAAGGACACCCGCACGCCGGTCTATACCGCGGTCGTCAGCCTGGCGGTCAACGTCGCCGCCAATTTCCTGCTGGTTCCGCGGCTCGGCGTAGCCGGGCTCGCGCTCGGTGGTGCGATCGGGGCATGGACCAATTGCGCACTGCTATACGCGATCCTCGCGCGGCGCGGCGATTATCGCCTGACCGCGCTCACCGCCGGGCGCATCGCGCGGATCGCGCTGGCCGCGGCATTGATGGGGGGCGGCTTGCACTTCGCGATGCCGTTTGGAGAGGACTGGTATGTCGGCGGCGTGGCGGAGCGGGTTGCCGGAATCCTCGCGCTGGTCGGGGCAGGAGCGGCGGTGTTCTTTGCCACCGCCGCGGCGCTGGGCGTGATCGACCGCGACACCATCGCCCAGCTCCGCCGCCGCCCAACCTGAGCGCGCTACGCTCTTCCCAAACCGCGCCGGACCCGCCACAGCGCGCGCGAACCGCAAACCACAGAGAAGCGACACGTCGATGAGCGCAAAACCGATGAGGGTCGTTTCGGGCATCCAGCCCACCGGCAATCTCCATCTCGGAAACTACCTCGGGGCGATCCGCAACTGGGTGCGGATGCAGGACGAGGTTTCGGCGAGCGGCGGCCAGTGCCTCTATTTCCTCGCCGATCTCCACGCGATCTCGATGCCGCACGTCCCCGCCGATCTCGCCGCGAGCACGCGCGAGATGGTCGCCGCGCTGGTCGCCTGCGGGATCGACCCCGCGCGCTCGATCCTGTTCAACCAGGCGCAGGTTCCCGCGCACACCGAGCTGCAATGGCTGCTCAACGGCACCGCGCGGATGGGCTGGCTCAACCGGATGACACAGTGGAAGGACAAGGCCGGCAAGAACCGCGAGGGCGCGAGCATCGCGCTGTTCACCTATCCGGTGCTCCAGGCCGCCGACGTCCTGCTCTATCAGGCCACCCACGTACCCGTCGGCGACGACCAGAAGCAGCACCTCGAGCTGGCGCGCGACATCGCGCAGAAGTTCAACACCGATTTCGGCGCGGGATCAGAGGTGTTCACGCTGCCCGACCCGATCGTCCCGCCCGAAGCAGCGCGGATCATGAGCCTGCGCGACGGCACCGCGAAGATGAGCAAGTCCGATCCCAGCGACATGAGCCGGATCAACCTGACCGACGATGCCGACACGATCATGCAAAAAGTGCGCAAGGCCAGGACCGACCCCGAGCCGCTGCCGTCGGACGCCGCGGGCCTGGCGGGCCGGGCCGAGGCGACCAACCTGGTGGGCGTCTACGCCGCGCTGGCTGGAACCAGCGTGGCGCAAGTGCTGGCCGAGCACGGCGGACAAGGCTTCGGTGCATTCAAGCCCGCGCTGGGCGAACTGCTGGTCGAGTCGCTGGCGCCGATAGCGGCGCGCTTTTGCGAGCTGCGCGAGGACCGCGAGGCGCTCGACGCGATCCTCGCCCAAGGCTCCGCCCGCGCCCGCCACCTTGCCGCGCCGACGCTCGATGCGGCCTATGCGGCGCTGGGATTGGTCCGCGGGGGTGCAACATAGGACACATCGCGCATTCAACACGCATTCAGCGACTCCATGCCAAGCAATATCCATGCTAAAACAGTCACGTGCCCCGAAAACCGGGTGAGCCGATTGTTGGATTGGAGTTTCCCGCGATGCGTAAGTCCACCCATTCTCCGCTACGCCGCCTCGGTTTGATCGCTGCGCCGTTGCTGCTTGCGGGCCTTGCCGCCTGCGCCACCCCGTTCAACGCCGACGTCAAGCGCTTCTCCAGCGCGATGCCCGCGCCATCGGGGCAGACCTTCGCTGTGGTTGCCGCCGACCCGCGTGATTCGGGCGGGCTCGAGTTCGCGCAGTACGCCGATCTCGTCGCGGCACAGTTGGGCCGGCTCGGCTATGTCCGCAGCGATCCGAGCCAGGCGGCGATGATCGTCCGGCTCGACTACGGCATCGACCAGGGCCGCGACCGCATCCGCTCCACCGGCTTCGGCCACGATCCGTTCTGGTCGCCGTGGTACGGCAGCCGCTTTGGCTACGGCGGGTTCGGCTACAGCCGCTTCGGGCATGGCGGCGGGTTCCATAACCCGTACTACCGCCGCGGGCTGTGGAACTATGGCTGGCAGGATCCGTTCTTTTTCGGATCGGGCTATGGCGATGTCGACGTGATCACGGTCTATACCAGCGAGCTCGACCTCAAGATCGACAACAAGGCCGACGGTCGCCGCCTGTTCGAGGGCAAGGCCCAGGCCGCATCGCGCTCGAACCGGCTCGGTTACCTCGTTCCCAACCTGGTCGAGGCGATGTTCACCGATTTTGCCGGCCACAACGGCGACACCGTGCGTATTTCGATCGCGCCCGAAGACGGGAAGAAGTCGATCAAGCCGATCCGCGACCGGCGCGATCGCTACTGAGGACAGTACTTTGAGAAGAAGGGGGCGGGCCGTTGGCGGCTCGCCCCCTTGCGGTTTTCAGCCCTCGACGATGTGCGCGACCCCGGTCGAACCGAACCCGCCTTCGCCGCGGACAGTCTCGGCTAATTCATCGACCTTGAGCCAGCTTGCGCGGACCACGGGTGAGACGACGAGCTGGGCGATACGGTCGCCGCGGCGGACCTCGAACGGCGTCTGGCCGTGGTTGATCAGGATCACCTTGATCTCGCCGCGGTAATCGCTGTCGATCGTGCCGGGGCTGTTCGGCACGCTGATCCCGTGCTTGAGCGCCAGGCCCGAGCGGGGGCGGACCTGCATTTCGTAACCGGGCGGGACCGCCACCGCCAGGCCCGTGGCCACCGGCCAGCGCTCGCCCGGCTGGAGGGTAACGTCCTCCGCGGAGAGTACGTCCATCCCCGCCGCGCCCTCGGTGGCATAGGCGGGCAGCGTCAACCCGTCGAAATGGGGCAGACGCTTGACCATGACGGGGATCGGGTCAGCCGAGTGCATCGACGATCCTGGCGATCAGATGCCGCGCGACATCTTCCTTCGGCATAGGGTCCCAATCTTCGACCCCGCTCCTGGTCACCAGATGGATGCGGTTGTCCGCGCCGCCCATCACGTCGCCCGATACGTCGTTGGCGACGATCCAGTCGGCAGCCTTGCGTTTCAGCTTGTCCTTGGCGTTGGCGATCACGTCCTCGGTCTCCGCGGCGAACCCCACCACCAGCTTGGGCCGCTTGCGCCCGGTGGCGAGGCTGGCGAGGATGTCGGGGTTTTCGGCAAGGATCAGCGCAGGCGGCGCAGACCCGCGCTTCTTCATCTTCGCCTCGGCGAAATCGCGGGTGCGCCAGTCGGCCACCGCGGCGACCATGATCGCCACGTCGGCCGGCAGTGCCCCGGTGACTTCGGCGGCCATCTCGCGCGCGGTTTCGACGTCGATCCGGTCTACCCCCGGAGGGGTGGGAAGCATCACCGGCCCGGCGACCAGCGTAACCCGCGCACCCGCGGCCCGCGCGGCTGCGGCGATGGCGAAACCCTGCCGCCCGGACGAGCGGTTGGCGATATAGCGAACCGGATCGATCGGCTCATGCGTGGGTCCGGCGGTGATCAGGATGTGCTTGCCCTTGAGCGGGCGCGGCGCGTCGTCGGCAAAGTCGGGCTGGCCCTCGAGTGGATCGGCAGGAGCCGGTGCAGGTGCCGCGCCCTTGCCGGGCTTACCGGCCGGAGCCTCGAGTTCCAGCGCGTGGCGCTCGGCGTTGGGGATGGCATCGGGATCGGTCGGCGGCGCGGCCTTGGCCTTGCCTTTCTTGACCAGGATCGGACCGGCGGACACATCGACGGAGGGCAGAGGTTCGGGTTCGGGCAGAGGTTCGAGGCTGTCCGCTTCGCCCAGATCGGGCAGCACATCGCCTTCGACGCGGGGTGCGCGCGCGATCAGGCTTGCCGACAGGCCGCCCAGCCCTTCACTCCCGTCGTCTCCTTCGAGGGTCAGCCCGGGCAGGTCGGGCGAGTCGAGTACTGTCAAAAGTATGTCTTCGATCGCGTGCAAGATCGCCGCCGGTTCGGGCAGCCGGCCGGGGCCGTATTCGCCGCAGGCCATCGGCCCCTCGTCGGGATCGAGCACCAGCACTCCCAGTGTGCGCAGTTCGGCCAGGTTGCGCCGGGTGGCGGGATGCTCCCACATCTTCACGTTCATCGCCGGCACCGCCAGCACCGGCTTGTCGGTGGCGAGCAGCAACGTGGTCGCCAGATCGTCGGCGACCCCCGCGGCCATCTTGGCCAAAAGGTCGGCACTGGCCGGACAGACCACCACCAGGTCGGCCTGACGGCTGAGCTGGATATGGCCGATCTCGACCTCGTCCTTGAGATCCCACAGGCTCGTGTGGACCGCGTTCTCGCTCAGCGCGGCGAGCGTCATCGGAGTGACGAACTGCGATCCGCCGTGGGTGAGCACGCAGACCACCTCGCCGCCGCCCTTGCGGATCAGGCGCACGAGTTCACACGCCTTGTAGGCGGCAATGCCCCCGCCGACGATCAGGAGAATACGTGGTCCCTGCATCCGCTGCGGCTTGTGCATGGCGCGCCCCCATCGCGCAAGACTTTGCGTTCCGCACGGTTTGCGGCAGGATGATCGAACCAGAGGGGGACTACCACCATGCGCCTGATCCTGACTGCCCTGATATTTCTCGCCGGACTGCTCGATCTGTTCCTGGCGATCGGCTTTCTTACCGACCCGGCGACCAACGGCGCGGCTTTGGGCGTGATGCCCGACGGGGTCGCGGGACTTTCCACCATGCGCGCCGATTTCACCGCGTTCTTCCTCGTCGCCGCGGGTTGCATGATGTGGGGCGCGTGGCGACGCAACGGCGATCTGCTGCTGCCGCCCGCTGCACTGTTCGGCGTGGCGCTGATCGGGCGGACGATCAACCTGGCGATCCACGGGCCCTATCCGGGCTTTGCCCTGCCGATGGCTGTCGAAGCGTTTCACACGGTGCTGCTGGTCGTCGCGTGGCGGTATCTGCCGCACCACAAACTCCAGGAAATCGCGGGTTAGGCGGGCGCTAGCCGGCCTCGCCCAAGCCGCGTCGACGCACTCAGGATCGCGCGCTGCGCCGGTCGCTCGATCCAGCGGTGCGATGCAAACCCCGCGCCGAGCGCAGCTGCGAGGTATATCACCAGCACCGCCCAGTGCTGCGACAGCGCCCGCCCGCCGGGCAGCGCGTCGAGCGCCATCACGATCACCAGCTGGATCGGAAAGTGCCACAGATAGGTTCCGTAGGAGGCGTCGCCGAGCCGCTTGCCGAACGCCAGCCGGTCGTCAAGGTCGAGCCGGTCGACTGCCAGGGCTAGCGCGAACAGAGAGAGCACCCACAATCCGCCTTGGGGAAACTCCAGCGCACTCACGGTGTCGAACCGCGCCGCCAGAATCAGACCGCCTCCGCCCAAAGCAGCGGGCAGCCACGGCCGCGTCCAGCCGCGCAGCAGCGCGAGGTAGGCCGCGGTCCCCGCAAAGAAATAGGCGAGACAGGCGAGAATCTTGAGCGATGGGAACAGCGGGGCGACCAGTGCCGCAGCCAGCGCAACCCCCGCAGCGAGCCCGAACCGCCCCTGCCGCAGCGCGGGCAGCAACGCCCAGAACGCAGCGTAGGCGACGATTTCGACCGACAGCGACCAGGACGGGCCGTTGAAGCTCATGCCCTTCTCGAACCCCCAGTAGTGCGCGAGCCCCAGGTTCAGGATGAAGTGCCAGGCATCGTTGGGCCCGAACACGAAATGGCGGCCGTTCTGTGCCAGGTAATCCATCTGAAGCGCAGCGACGACGACCAGCGTGATCAGGTGCAGCGGCCAGAGCCGCGCGATGCGCGCGATCCAGAACCGCCCGCGCGCTTCCACATTGCCGAGATAGACGTGCGCGAACACGAACCCCGAAACGACCCAGAAATACTCGACCGCAAGATGCCCGTGGGCATAGAACGCTGCGAACATCGGCTGGAGCGGCTCATAGTCGGCAAAGTTGGGCGGGGCGCGGGTCCCGGTGCGCGGGATGGTGAAGTGGAGATAGTGCCAGAACAGCACCGCCACCGCCGCGACCAGCCGCGACAGGTCGAGCGCGTTGAAGTGGCGCTTGGGCAGGCGCAATTCAGCGTTGGGCACGCCTGGTTCGGAATTCATCCCCACCAGCCTTGTGCCGACCCCGCCAACGCGACCGCGGCGCCTGCGACCAGCGCTCCAAGATAGCCCCAGACCGGCTGTCTCGAACTCCTGCGGCGCCGTTCCCACATCAGCTCGATTTTGGGCAGCGGCAGTTGTTCGGGCGCGCCGCCGCGCGGAGGAAAGCGCTCCTCGATCCGCCGAATCAGCGCGGGCAGCCGCAGCAACGTGTCCGCATCCTCGCGCAGGCGATCGGCAAGCGCCGCCTCTGGACCCAGCTCGTCGCGGATCCAGCCGCGCACGAACGGCGCGGAGACGTCCCACATGTTGATCGCGGGATCGAGGCTGGTGGCGATCCCTTCGACCATCACCATCGTCTTTTGCAGCAGCAGCAGGTGCGGCTGGGTCTGCATGTCGAAATCGCGGGTGATCGCGAACAGCCCGTCGAGCATCGCCCCGACCGACAATTCGCTCACCGGCTTGCCGCGCATCGGCTCGCCCACCGCGCGCAAGGCGGTCGCGAACTCGTCCACCGAGTGGTGCGGGGGGACGTACTGCGCCTCGAAATGGATTTCGGCCACGCGGCGGTAGTTGCCGGTGGTCAGGCCATAGAGGATTTCGGCGAGCCAGGCGCGCGCGCGCCGGTCGATCCGTCCCATGATTCCGAAATCGATCGCCGCGATCGTCCCGTCGGCTTCGACGAACAGGTTTCCCTGGTGCATGTCGGCGTGGAACAGCCCGTGCGAGATCGCCTGCGTCAGAAACGCGAGCACCAGCCTGCGCGCGAGTTCCTTGCGATCGTGCCCCGCGGCTTCGAGCGCCGCAACGTCGCTGATCTTCACGCCGTCGACCCAGTCGAGCGTCATCACCCGGCCGTTGGTGCGGTCCCAGTCGATCGCGGGGACGCGATAGCCGGGAAAGGCGTTCATCGCCTCGCTGAGTTCGGAGGCCGACGCCGCCTCGCGCCGCAAGTCGAGCTCGCGCAGGGTCCACCGGCGGAAGTTGGCGATCACCTGGCGCGGACGCAGCCGCGCCGCCTCGCCGCCCAGCGCCTCAAGATGCGCGGCCGCCCATTCGTAAGTATCGATGTCGCGCGCGAACTTGTCGGCGATCCCCGGACGCAATACTTTGACCGCGACCTGGCGGCCCTCGGCGGTCACTGCGCGGTGGACCTGGGCGATCGAGGCCGAGCCTACCGATTCATGCTCGATCGTTGCGAAAAGCCCGGAGACGGGTCTGGCGAAGCTCGCTTCGATCTCGTCGCAGATCGCCTTGTACGGCACCGGCGGGAGGCTGTCCTGGAGCGAGAGCAGGTTGTGCGCGGCCTCTTCCCCCACGATATCCGGCCGCGTGGCGAGCGTCTGGCCCAGTTTGATCGCGGCAGGGCCGATATCGCGAAACGCGCCCGCGTAGTCGGGCTGGCGGGGCTGGATCGCACCCAGCCGCGCCACCCGGCACAGCCGCCGGACTTGTGCGGGCGTGTTGGGATCGCGCTCGATCCCGCGCAGCGCGCCGTGCCGGGCAAGCGTCCGCCCCCAGCCCAGCAGCCGCCAGATATGCGTGACGGGTTGCGCCACCTAGACCTTCCAACCCGAATGGATCGCGACCAGTCCGCCGAGGATCGGCTCGGCCTTGACCTGCACGAACCCCGCCTCGCGGATCATGGCTGCGAACCTGGGCATGTCGGGGAAGCGGCGGATCGATTCGATCAGGTAGCGGTAGGAGTCCGCGTCCCCGGCGATCGCCTGGCCGATCCGCGGCACGACCTTGTGCGAATAAAGGTCATAGGCTTCGGCGAAGCCAGGCCAGGTGGTGGTCGAGAACTCAAGGCAGAAGAACCGCCCGCCGTATTTGAGCACGCGGTGCGCCTCGGCCAGCGCGCGGGGGATGTCGGTGACGTTCCTGATCCCGAAGGCGATCGTGTAGGCGTCGAAGGTCTTGCCAGGGAAGGCCAACGTTTCGGCATTCTGGCACGACCAGACGAGGCCATCGATGCCGCGTTGTGCGGCGCGTTCCAGCCCCACGTCGAGCATGTCCTGGTTGATGTCGGCAACCGTAATCCGCGCGCCCGAAGGTGCCATGCGGAAGGCTATGTCGCCGGTGCCCCCCGCCATGTCGAGGATGTCCTCGCCCTCGCGCGGCTTTACGCGGTGGACGAACTGGTCCTTCCACAGTCGATGTAGCCCCACGCTCATCGCGTCGTTCATGCGGTCGTAGCTTTTGGCGACGCTCGAGAACACCGCGCCCACGCGCGCGGTTTTCTCGGCGGGGGCCACGTCTTCGTAGCCGAACGAAACGGTCTCGGGGTCTGCCATGGTCGGCGCGCTTTAGAGGGCGATTGCCGTGGGCGCAAAGCTTGTTAGGAGCCGCAGCGCATGCCCGAGCTTCCCGAAGTCGAAACCACCGTGCGCGGGCTGGCCCGCGTTCTCGATGGGCAGCAGATCTCGCGCGTCGCGCTCAACCGCGCCGACTTGCGCCGCGCGTTTCCCGCCGATCTGGTCCAGGCACTGACAGGGGCGCAAGTCACCGGGCTTGGGCGGCGGGCCAAGTACGGACTGATCCACACGAATCGCGGGCGTTCGATGGTCTTCCATCTGGGCATGTCGGGGCGCTGGCGGATCGATCCCGACGAGATCGGCAAGCACGACCATCTGGTGCTCGAAACCGGTTCCGGCCACGTCCTCGCCCTGTGCGACCCGCGGCGATTCGGCTCGGTCGATCTGGTCGACGAAGCGGCGCTGGATGCTTGGCCGCCATTTGCCGCGCTGGGGCCGGAGCCGCTGGGGCCGGACTTTACCCCGGCCCATCTTCAGCGCGCGCTGGCCGGACGCACGGCGGCGGTCAAACTGCTGCTTCTCGATCAGCGGATCGTCGCGGGGCTGGGCAACATCTATGTCTGCGAAGGCCTGTTCCGCGCGGGGATCGATCCGCGCAAGGCCGCGGGCAAGGTTTCGCCCGCCGCGCTCAAGCGGCTGGTGCCAGCGATCGTAGCGGTGCTCGGCGAAGCGATCGAGGCGGGCGGGTCGAGCCTGCGCGACTACGCCCAGCCTTCAGGGCAACTCGGCTACTTCGCCAAGAGCTTCGAGGTTTATGGGCGCGAGGGCGAGCCCTGCCCGTGCGGCGGCACCGTCCGCCGCATCGTCCAGGGCGGGCGCAGCACCTGGTATTGCCCGAAGTGCCAGAGATGATGCGAACGGTTGACGATTCGGCCTTGCGCGCGTAGGGCGCGCGCTTTCCGGCGGGCTTCGGCCTGCCTTTTCGAACAGATCAGCAGTACGACCGGCCGCGTCGCGGCCCACAGAGGAACGACATGGCCAATACGCCCCAAGCCAAGAAGCGCATCCGCCGCAACGATCGCCGCGCCGAAATCAACGGCAACCGCCTCGGCCGCATCCGCACTTTCGTCAAGAAGGTCGAAGCGGCGATCGAGGGTGGCGACAAATCGGCGGCAAGCGTTGCGCTGGCCGCGGCCCAGCCGGAGATCATGCGCGGCGTTGCCCGCGGGGTGATCCACAAGAACACCGCCTCGCGCAAGTTCTCGCGACTCACCAAGCGAGTCGCCGCGCTCTGATTCGCGGCGCCGCCGGCAAGCCCGGCGGTACACAAACGGAACACCCAAAGCGCCGGCGGGACCCCGCCGGCGCTTTGCGTTTGGGGTAGCCGATGCTGCATTGCGGGAAACGGCGGAATCATTACGATTCGCTTGCGATATGAGCTCTTTACCGTTATTTTTCATATACTTAATCGCAGCCCCGTGAGTCTGAACGAGTCAAGGCGAATATTTCAGTTTTTTTACGGTTGCCGCCCTTGCCACGTGCCGCCGGGCGGGTAGGACTTGGTCCGTCAAGCGCCGCTGCGCGCAAGACCGAAAATCCAGTCCCGGCGGCCCAAGGCGACTATCGTTTCGCTCACGGTCGATGTGCATTCCAGCGGAGCAGTCTGCTGGGACGACCCGGACGAGCTTGGGCGCAACGCCGGTCTCGCAACCGGCACAAAAAAAGGAGCCGGCGTGGGGGCGCGCCGGACGGGGGTCGATGAGCAAGGCTGAAATGGATTCCACGGTCGAGGATCAGGAAGCCCTCGACCTCGCGGCCGACTGGGCCGACATCAGCCAGGGCCTGCGCAAGGACCTCGGCCAGCAACTTCACAGTCAATGGATCAAGCCGGTCCAGCTGGGCTGCTTCTGCAAGGAAACCGGCACGCTGGACTTGTTCCTGCCGACCGAATTTTCCGCCAACTGGGTCGCCGATCGCTTCGCCGACCGGCTATCGCTGGCGTGGAAGATCGCGCGCCAGGAAGTGCGCCACGTACGCATCTCGGTCCACCCGCGACGCCGCGCGCTGCCCGAACTCAAGCTTGGCAACGGCGTGCGCCACCCGGCCACCATGCAGACCTCCAGCGCCGCGCTGGTCGCGCCGGGGATCGTCGATTCGCTATCGGCGGGGCTCGATCCGTCGCTGACTTTCGCCGAATTCGTGACCGGCGCCTCGAACGTGCTCGCCTGCAACGCCGCGCAGCGGATGGCCGCCGAAGCCGCGCCGCAATTCTCCCCGCTCTACCTCAAGGCCTCGACCGGGCAGGGCAAGACCCACCTGCTCCACGCGATCGGCCATGCGTTTGCAGCCAGCCGCCCCGGGGCGCGGATCTTCTACTGCTCGGCCGAGCGCTTCATGATCGAGTTCGTCCAGGCGATGCGCTCGAACGAGATGCTCGAGTTCAAGGCGCGGCTGCGCGGCTTCGACCTGCTGCTGGTCGACGACATCCAGTTCATCATCGGCAAATCCTCGACGCAGGAGGAACTGCTCCACACGATCGACGCGCTGCTCGCGGCAGGCAAGCGGCTGGTAGTCGCCGCCGACCGCGCCCCGCAAGCCCTTGATGGCGTTGAACAACGCCTGCTCTCGCGGCTGAGCATGGGCCTCGTCGCCGACATCGCACCGGCCGACATCGAGCTGCGCCGCAAGATTCTCGAGCACCGGATGTTGCGCTTCGTCCCGCAAAATCATCAGGTGCCCAGCGACGTGATCGAATTCCTCGCGCGCACGATCAACCGCAACGTCCGCGAGCTGGTCGGGGGCCTGAACAAGCTGATCGCCTACGCCCAGCTCACCGGGCAGCAGGTCTCGCTCCAGCTCGCCGAGGAGCAGCTTACCGACATCCTCTCGGCCAATCGCCGCCGGATCACGATCGACGAGATCCAGCGGACCGTGTGCCAGTTCTACCGCGTCGACCGCACCGAAATGGGCAGCAAGCGCAGGGCAAGGGCCGTCGTCCGCCCGCGCCAGGTGGCGATGTACCTCGCCAAAGTGCTCACCCCGCGCAGCTACCCCGAGATCGGCCGCAAATTCGGCGGGCGTGACCACTCGACCGTGATTCACGCGGTCCGCCTGATCGAAGACTTGCGCCAGCGCGACGCCGACATGGACGGCGACGTGCGGAGCCTGTTGCGCCAGCTGGAGAGTTAGGGTTTCCCCAGTCGTCGAACCGCTTTTGCCGGGCTTGCGAACAGGCTAGTCCCCTAGCCAATGCTCCCACCCGACCGCCTCGATCGCTTTGCCCGCCACATCGTCCTGCCCGAGATCGGCGGGGCGGGCCAGGTCGCGCTTGGGCGGGCGCATGTTGCACTCGTCGGGCTGGGGGGGATCGGCTCGCCGGTATTGCAATACCTTGCGGCGGCGGGCGTCGGGCGGCTGACGCTGATCGACGACGATACGGTCGATG
This sequence comes from Novosphingobium sp., assembly GCA_030697365.1. GTDB lineage: Bacteria > Pseudomonadota > Alphaproteobacteria > Sphingomonadales > Sphingomonadaceae > Novosphingobium. The sequence goes on from JAUYQH010000199.1 coordinate 11,974, forward strand.
TCTCCAACCTCCAGCGCCAGACGATATTTGCACAAGCCGATGTCGGTCGCTCGAAGACCGAAGTCGCAGCGAACTGGTTGCGCGTGTTCGACGCCGCCATCGAGGTTGCGGTGCAGCCAATCCGAATCGGGGCCGACAACGCCGCTCGCGCGCTCGACGGGACAACGTTGGTGCTCGACGGCTGCGACAACTTCGCCACGCGGCTGGCGGTGTCGGACGCCTGCGTCTGCCTCAAGATTCCGCTGGTCAGCGCCGCAGTCGGGCGGTTTCAGGGCCAGGTCGGGGCGTTCGCCGGACAACTCGCGGATCAGCCCTGCTATCGCTGCTTCGTCGGCGACGCGTTCGACGCCGAGGACTGCGATTCGTGTGCCGAGGACGGGATGCTCGGTGCGATGGCCGGCTGGGCCGGGACGTTCGCCGCGCTCCAGGCGGTCCGCGCGATCCTTGCGGCGGCGGGCGTGGGCGGGATGGGCGATCCGCAGTTCGGCAAGCTTCACGTCCTCGACGGCCTTGCCCCCTCGCTGCGGACGCTACGGATCGCCAAGGACCCGGCGTGCCGTGGCTGCTCAGCCGCGGCCTAGCATCTCATCGACCCACGCAGGGACCAGTTCGCTCGCCCGGCCGAGCCGCGATTCGGCGAACCAGTGCGAGCCCTCGCTGCGTTCGAGGTTGAGTTCGAGCGTCCTTGCGCCCAGCTCGCGCGCGTCGCGGACGAACCCGGCGGCGGGATAGACCGCGCCCGAGGTTCCGATCGAGACGAACAGGTCTGCCCCGCGCAGTGCGGCGTAAATCTCGTCCATCCGGTAGGGCATTTCGCCGAACCAGACCACGTCGGGGCGTAGCGCGCGGGCATCGCAGGCGGGGCAGGCCGGGCGGTCGATCAGCGTGCCGCGCCATGGGCTGCGGACGTCGCAGGCGGTGCACCAGGCGTTGAGATGGGTACCGTGCATGTGGAGTACACGGCGCGCGCCCGCGCGCTCGTGCAGATCGTCGACGTTCTGGGTGACGATCAGCAGCTCGCCGGGCCACTCCGCATCGAGC
>JAUYQH010000200.1 GCA_030697365.1 Novosphingobium sp.
GCCGCGCCCTCAGCAACCATTAGCATGGTGCATTTTTTGCGACCCACGGTTGGTCTCGTCTGACGACGGTGTTGGCGAAGATGAGCAGCTTTCTTGCGCAGGCGATCATGGCGATCTTGTGAGGTTTGCCTGCGGCGGTGAGCCGCTGGTAGAGGGCGATGATCGCCGCGTTCCATTGGAAAGCGGCGGGCAGGGCTGCGGCGTAGAGGCTTTTGCGCAAGCGTTCGCGCCCCCCGAAGATGCGGCGTGATCGTTGGCATTTGCCGCTTTCGCGATCGAACGGCGCGAGTCCGGCAAGGCTTGCGGCCTGTTCGCGCGAGAGGGTTCCGATTTCCGGCATGCGGATGAGGATGGCCAGTGCGGTGCGTTCGCCAATGCCTTCGACACTCTGGATGAGCGTCAGACGGCGGGCGAGGTCTTGGTGGGCGCGCAGGGCGCCAAGGAGTGCCCTGATCTCGGCCATGCGGAGTTGTTTGAGCCTGGCGATCTCGGCGGCGATGAGCGCCCGCTGGCGATCCTGACGAAAGGCCTCGGCCCGGGTTTTGGCGCGGGACAGATCGTCTTCGATCTGCTCGAGCCAGGTGAGCTGCTCGGCGAGCTCGCCAAGCCGCGGATCATGCAGAGCTGTGGGTTTGGCGTCACGGGTGCAGGCGGCGATCATCCGGGCATCGATCTTGTCATTTTTGGCCCGTTGCAGGCGATAGCTGGCATAGCCGCGCACTTGTGCCGGCTGGAAGCAGGTGATGGCGATGCCCCGTGCGCGTAGGTGCGCCACTATCGCCGCTTCATAACCGCCGCTGGCTTCGATCCCGGCATGGGTGACACCATGCTCGGTCAACCAGGCGGACAAGGCGACATGGCCATCGGGCGTGTTATCGACCTGCAGTTCTTGGCCCGCGGGCGAAAGCGCAACGTCGAGCTTTGCCTTGCCGGTATCGATCCCTGCAACATTCATGGTAGCGTGCGTCATCTTCGCTTTGCCCTTCCTTGCGATACGAACCCTGTGGTTCAGTCAACCATACGGGCCTGAGTGAAGAGCTGGCCGTGATCGTGCTGAGGGGCAGCCCTCACAGGCTTTGGAGCAATGGATCCATCGACCAGCGGCCCTGGCGGGATGGCCATCCCGCCAGGGCCTGTTCCCGAAGGAACAGCACGCCAATACCACGGGTCAATAATACAAGGAGCAGGCCGAACGGCCTGCGGGACAGAGCGCGTCATCGGCCCCGCTCAGCTTTACAGGGTGTTGCGGGGTGTCCCCGCATGAAGGGGTAGCCGGAGACGGCGCGGCGGCTTCGGCTCAGGGGAAGGCTTTCCCCAAAAAGATATGGATGCGAATCCGTGGTATACCGGTGGTATACTGGGCGGGAGTCACGAAGATCGGCCGATCACCGAGTCCTTGAACTGACTGATTTTCCTAGAAAAATTGGAGCGGGCGAAGGGATTCGAACCCTCGACCCCAACCTTGGCAAGGTTGTGCTCTACCACTGAGCTACGCCCGCTCGTGCGTCTGCTGGGCCCGCGCCAAAAAGCGCCCGGGTCCGTGGAGAGGCGCGCGGTTAGCATCGCGGTTTGCCCCGGGCAAGCGCAAACTACGACGCCCGCGCGGCTCTCGCGAAAGGGGTTGCCGAACACCGCCCTCTCCCCACATGATGGATCGACGACACGACTGACGGAGACAGCGACCTTGGCGACCCTCGGCCTCAACCTCGATGAACAAAAGGCGGTCGATCGCTTCCGCAAGGACGTGGTCGAGCCGTCGATGACCAGCCTCGTCATCCTCGATTTCTGGGCCGAATGGTGCGAGCCGTGCAAGGCGCTGACCCCGCTGCTGGAAAAGGTCGCCGCCGAATACGCCGACAAGGGCGTTGTGCTCGCCAAGCTCAACGTCGATGAGGAAAAGTTCATCGCCGCGCAGTTCCAGGTGCGCTCGATCCCCACGGTCTACGCCATGTTCCAGGGCCAGCCGGTCGCCGACCTCACCAATGCGCGCAGCGAATCGCAGTTGAAGGCGATGCTCGACCAAATTCTCGCCAAGCTGCCGGTTCAGGGCGGAGTGGTCGATCAGGCCGCCGAACTCGAACCCTTGCTGGCGATGGGCGATGACGTGCTGGCGAGCGGCGATGGCGAGCGGGCGGCCTCGGTCTTCGCCCAGATCGTCGAGATGGCGCCCGACAATGCCGTGGCCAACGCCGGGCTGATCCGCGCACTGACGCTGGCCGGGCGCAGGGACGAAGCGCAGGCCGCGCTCGACGCGCTCGATCCCAAACTCGCCGCCGACCCCGCGCTGACCCAGGCGCGCGCCGGGCTGGCGCTGGCCGAGGATGCGCCCGACGATAGCGAACTCGCCGCGCTGCGCGCCGCCGCTGCCGAGCGCCCCGCGGACATGGACGCCCAGCTCGCCTTCGCCAACGCGCTGTTCGCCAGCGGCGACCGTCAGGGCGCAGCGGACAGCTTGCTCGAAATGATCGCCGCCGATCGTGAGTGGAACGAGGGCGCCGCCAAGTCCCGCCTGCTCCAGATCTTCGAGGCGACCGGGCTGGAAGATCCGTGGGTTGCCGCGACCCGCCGCCGCCTTTCGACGATCCTGTTCGGATAGAGATGGGCGCAACCATCGCCTCGACCCGGCTGTCGATCTTCCCGCTGCCCGGCGCCGTGCTCTACCCTGGGCTGCAACTGCCGCTGCACATCTTCGAGCCGCGCTATCGCGCGCTGGTCAGCGATGCGCTGGCGCGCGACCGGCGGATCGCGATGATCCAGCCGCAGAGCCGCGAAGAAGGCGCACCGCTGTTCCGTGTCGGCTGCGTCGGCAAGATCGGCCAGTTCGAGGCGCTCGACGACGGGCGCTACAACATCGTGCTCGAAGGCGAGGCGCGGTTCCGCGTGCTGCGCGAAATCGACGCCGCCACCGCCTTTCGCCAGGTCGAGGCCGAGCTGCTGCCCGAACCCGCCGACGAAGTGCTGAGCGCGGTCGAGCGCGCCGGGTTCGAGCGCGAGGCTCGCCGCTTCGCCGCCGCGCAGGGCTACCGGGTCGACTGGGAATCGGTCGCCCGGCTCGACGACGTCAGCCTCATCAACGGCGTCAGCCAGATCGCCCCGTTCGACGCCGCCGCCAAACAGGCGCTGCTCGAGGCCGACGGTGTCAACGCGCGTTGCGAGCTGCTGGTCCAGCTAATGCAGTTCTTCGGGAGGCATGACGGCGGCGACGATGGGGAAGTGACGTTGCAGTGACTTAGGAACTGAGAACCGCCTTAACTCCGTCGATCACGTATTGCGCCGCCAGCGCCGCCAGCAGCACCCCCAGCAGTCGCGTGATTACCGCCTCGACGCTCGCCCCCAGCAGCTTCATCAGCGGCCCCGCGGCGATCAGCGCGAGCAACGTCAGCAGCAGCACCGCGCCCAGGGCACCAAGCACCATCAGCGTCTGCCCGGTGCCCTCGCTGCGGCTCATCAGCAGCATCATCGTGGCGATCGAGCCGGGTCCGGCGATCATCGGCATCGCCATCGGGAAGACCGAAACGTCCTCGACCTCGGGGGTGGCCTTGACCCTCTCGGCGCGCTCCTCGCGGCGCTGGGTGCGCTTTTCGAAGACCATGTCGAGTGCGATCAGGAACAGCATGATCCCGCCGGCGATGCGGAACGCGTCGAGCTCGATGTGCAATGCCGCCAGCAGGTTTTCGCCGAACAGCGCGAAGATCAGCAGGATGACCCCCGCGATCAGGCTCGCGCGCAGCGCCATGCTCCGCGCCTGCGCCCGCGTCGCGCCGCTGGTCAGCCCGGCATAGATCGGCGCGCAGCCGGGCGGGTCGATCACCACGAACAGCGTGACAAAGGCGGAGAGGAAGAGTTCGAGCATGGTGTGCTCCTCCCTACCCAAAACATTTCCGTTCGTCCCGAGCGAAGTCGAAGGACCGGTTCGATTGAAGCCGAGAACCGTTCGCGCGGGAATGCCTCGGCTTCGCTCGGGACCGAACGGGCTTGGGGTTAGGTCATCCGCACTTAGGCGGCGACTGTCCGGCGGGCGCCTGCGGCTGGGAGGCGGTCTTGCGGAACACTTCACCCATCCCCCCCGCCCCCGCCATTCGCACCACCGCGGTGCGCGAGCAATCCGGTGCGATCGTCGTTTCCCAAGCGAGCGTCCCGTCGTTGGCCGCAGCGCTGCCCCACGCCTCGCCGCGGCGGACGCGGCGGCTGGGACGCGGGCCCTTGGGACATTCGGCGACCTTCGCGGGGATCGTCTCGGGATCGATCGCGCCGCCAGCGCTGTCGAAGCCCTGATCGAGCACCCAGCGGTATTCACCGCTGTCCTGGCGCTGCCACACGGTGAGGAAGCGGCTCTTGCGCCCGTCCGGATAAGCCGCCTCGCCGGTGGTGACTGCAAACGAACCGTCGCAGCTCGACCATGCGGCGTCGGGACCCCACAGGATCGGCTGGGCCGGATCGGGGGTTCCCTTGAGCGCCTGGTGAACGTTCGCCAATGCCGGTGTGGGCCACAGCGCGTCCTTGGTCGCATGGTGGCGGAACGCGGTCCAGGTGCCCTTCTCGCGCGCCATCCGGGCAAATGCGCGCTCGGTGGCGATGACCAGACCGGGCTCGGCGAAAGCGCGGATCAAGCGGTCGCGCGGACCGCCCTGGCCCGGGGCACAGGCGGAAAGGGCGAGGACGAGACATACCGGGAGGAGCTTTTTCATCCTCCACCCTACCCAGTCTTGTCGAGCGAAGTCGAGACACGTTGCGCTAACGTGTCTCGACTGACGACGAAGTCGCCAGTTCATCCTGGGCCTGCCGAAGGGCTCGACAAGACTGGGGTTCGGTTAGATTTCCTCGCCTCGAACACCCGCCCGCCGTCGCGCCGCGACCAGGGTGTTGCGCAGGAGGCAGGCGATGGTCATCGGGCCGACCCCACCGGGCACCGGCGTGATCGATCCCGCGACCGCGCTGGCCGAGGCGAAGTCCACATCGCCCACCAGCCGTCCCTTGGCCTCGCCCTCGCCCGGGGGCAGGCGGTTGATCCCCACGTCGATCACGCAGGCGCCGGGCTTGATCCAGCCTCCGGTGACCATTTCCGCGCGCCCGACCGCGGCGATGACGATATCGGCGCGGCGCACGACTTGCGCCAGGTCCCTGGTCCGGCTGTGGGCGATGGTCACCGTGCAGTTTTCTGCGAGCAGCAGCTGCGCCACCGGCTTGCCCACCAGCACCGAGCGGCCGATCACCACCGCCTCCTTGCCGGTCAGGTCGCCGAGCCGGTCCCGGGCCAGCATCAGGCAGCCGAGCGGGGTGCACGGGACCAGCCCGGGCAGCCCCGACGCGAGCCGTCCGGCGCTGAGCGGGGTCAATCCATCGACGTCCTTGTCCGGATCGATCAGATCGATCACCGTCTTTTCGTCGAGCCCCGAAGGGAGCGGAAGCTGGACGAGGATTCCGTCCACCGCGTCATCGGCGTTGAGCTTTGCGACCAGCGCCAGAAGATCGGCTTGCGCCGTGTCGGCGGGCAGCTTGTGCTCGAAACTGGCCATTCCGGCCTCGAGCGTGGCTTTGCCCTTGGATCGGACATAGACCTGGCTCGCCGGATCCTCGCCGACCAGCACAACCGCGAGGCCTGCCTTGCGCCCCGCCGCCGCCTCGAACGCGCGCGCCTGCTCGCCGACGCGGGCGCGCAAACCGGCGGCGAAGGCCTTGCCGTCGATGACTGCCGCGGTCATTTCAGACCGCTGCAATCGCAACGTTCTTGAGCACGATCATCACGATCTGCAAAAGGATGATCAGCACCATAGGCGAGAAGTCGATCGCCCCGGTGGCAGGCATGATCTTGCGAATCGGGCGCAGGATCGGCTCGAGGATCGCGTTGATCGCGGTCCACACCGCATCGACGAAACCGTTGTGGCGGTTGACCACGTTGAACGCGAGCAGCAGGCTGAGCACGAACTGGATGATCACCGCGATTACGATCACGTTGATCAGCAGGCTGAGGATTTCGATCAGGGTATAGAGGAACACGCGGGCATCCTGATTATGAAACTGGCCGCGGCGATTAGCCGACGCGGGGCGGGTGTATCAACCGGATAATACGCGTCAGGCGCGGATCAGCGTGCCCGCGCCGCGGCTGGTGAAAATCTCCAGCAGCATCGCGTGCGGCACCCGCCCGTCGAGCACCACCGCTGCCTCGCACCCTGCCTCGACCGCGTGGACGCAGGTTTCCAGCTTGGGGATCATGCCCCCGGAGATCGTCCCGTCGGCCTGCAGCTCCGCGATCCGCGCCGGGGTCAGGTCGGTCAGCAGCGCGCCCTGCTTGTCGAGCACCCCTGAAACATCGGTCAGCAGGAACAGCCGCGCCGCACCCAGCGCCGCGGCGATTGCGCCGGCCATCGTATCGGCGTTGATGTTGTAAGTATGCCCGTCCTCGCCCGCGCCGATCGGGGCGATCACCGGGATCATCCCCGCGGCGCAAGTGGTTTCGAGGATCGTGGTATCCACCCTGGCCGGCTCGCCGACGAAGCCGAGATCGACCACGCTCTCGATATTGCTGTCGGGGTCCTTGCTGGTGCGGGTCACCTTGCGCGCGGTGACCAGCCCGGCGTCCTTGCCCGAGATGCCCAGCGCCTTACCCCCGGCGGCGGCGATCCAGCCGACCAGTTCCTTGTTGATCGAGCCCGACAGGACCATCTCGGCGACAGCTGCGGTTTCCTTGTCGGTCACCCGCAATCCGTCGATGAAGCGGCTCTCAACCCCCAGCTTCTTGAGCATGGCCCCGATCTGCGGGCCACCGCCGTGGACCACCACCGGGTTGATCCCGACCGCTTTCAGCAGCACCACGTCCTCGGCGAAATCACGCGCCAGTTCGGGATCGCCCATCGCGTGGCCGCCGTATTTCACCACGAATGTCTTGCCGGCATAGCGCTGGAGATAAGGCAACGCCTCGGTCAGCGTCTCCGCCTTGGCGAGCATCGCGGGATCGAGGGTGTGGGTCATCAGGCGGGCATCCCGTCAAGCTTGCGACCAAGCACAACCGCGCCCTGGATCACCACGGGCACCACGATCAGGCTCAGCGCCACCTTGGCGATCATTTGCCCGACCAACAGCGGCCCGATCGGAAACACACCGTAGAACGCGACGGTAATGAAGATCAGCGTATCGACAACTTGGCTCAGCGCCGAGGCGATGGCGCCGCGAGCCATCAGCCACCATCCGCTGCCGCCCTTTTCCGATCCGCTCAGCGCGCTGAAAACCCGAACGTTGAGCAGGGTCGAAATGCCGTAAGCGAGGATTCCGGCGCCCATCAGTCGCGGCCCTTGCGACAGCACCATCTGGAACGCATCCAGCCGCGCGCGATCCATGTCGGCCGCGGCAGGCAGCCCCAGCACGAAGCCGATCAGCGCCATCGCCAGGATCAGCGGGACGAAGCCGACGATCACCATCCGGTTGGCCATGGCGCGTCCGTGCAACTCGGCCACCGCGCTCGACAAAACGACCAGCATCAGGAAGGCGAAAATGCCTGCCTCCACCGCCAGCGGACCGAGCGCGACTTGCTTGTTTCCAAGCACGCCGGCCAGTACCGTCATCCCGCCATAGATCAGCGCGAAGACGAACAGCGAACGCGGGATCGAGAGCGCGGTTTGCGCGGGGGTCTGGGTGAGCGGGGGACTATCCATCGCGGCCCGATAGCGGGATTTTGACCGTCCGCCAAATCCCCCCTAACACCCCGCCACAACTGGGGTCGGAGCAACTTCCCGATGCGTGTCTTCTACTCACTGCTCGGTATCGCCCTGATCCTGCTCGTGGCCTTCGCGCTTTCCAGCAACCGTCGCGCGATCCGCCCGCGGGTGGTCGCTGCGGCGTTTGCGCTGCAGGCCGGGTTCGCCGCGATCGTGCTCTACTTCCCGCCGGGCAACTATGCGTTGCAAAGCGCGGCGCGCGGGGTCGAGAACCTGCTCGGCTATGCCAAGGCGGGGATCGATTTCCTGTTCGGCCCGCTCGCCAGCCCCGAGATCGGCGGGACCAGCTTCGCCATCGCCGCGCTGCCCGTGATCATCTTCTTCGCCGCGCTGATCTCGATCCTTTATTATCTGGGGATCATGCAGCTGATCATCCGCTGGATCGGCGGCGCGCTGGAGAAGATCACCGGGATCAGCAAAGTCGAAAGCCTGACCGCGGCGGCCAACATCTTCGTCGGGCAGAGCGAGAGCCCGCTGGTGATCCGCCCCTATCTGGCCGGGCTCAACCAGTCGCAGCTGTTCCTGGTGATGACCGTGGGCATGGCTGGCGTCGCGGGGACAATCCTGGCGGCTTACGCCAGCATGGGGATCCGTATCGACTATCTCGTCGCCGCCGCGTTTATGAGCGCGCCGGGCGGGATCCTGATGGCCAAACTGATCATGCCCGACGAATTGCCCCACCGCGAACCCGACCCCGCAGTCCGCGCTGCGATCGAGGCCGAGATCAACGAAGGGGGCCCGGTAGCAGGTGAGCCCCTGACCAACCCGCACGATCCCGCGACGATCAGCCCGGTCGAGGTGGAATCCATCGAGGATGGCGAGGAGCGCCCCGCCAACATCATCATGGCCGCCAGCCAGGGCGCGCAGACCGGCGTGAAACTCGCGGTGGCGGTCGGCGCGATGGTTCTCGCGTTCGTCGCGCTTGTCGCGCTCGCCAACGGAATCCTCGGCGGCGTCGGCGGCTGGTTCGGCTATCCCGACCTCAGCTTCCAGCAGATCATCGGTTACGTTTTCGCTCCGGTGATGTGGCTGCTCGGTGCCGAAAGCTGGGCCGAGGCGCTGCGCGCGGGCGGGCTGTTCGGTACCAAGCTGGTGCTCAACGAGTTCGTCGCGTTCATCGACCTGGGCAAGGACGCGGTTCTCTCGCCCCACATGGTCGCGGTGGTGACGTTTGCCTTGTGCGGTTTTGCCAACTTCAGCTCGATCGCAATCCAGATGGCGGTGACCGGCGGCCTCGCTCCCAACCAGCGCCCGCATATCGCGCGACTCGGGATCAAGGCACTGGTGGCGGGAAGCCTCGCCAACCTGATGAGCGCGGCGCTGGCGGGGTTGTTTTTGTCGCTTTGAGCGACGTTGCTCTCTCCCCTTCAGGGGAGAAAGACGCAGACTTGGAGCTTGCTCGCTAGTCGAAGTAGAGAGGGGCAGTTTGCGCACAGCCCCCTCTCCCAACCCTCTCCCCTGAAGGGGAAAGGGCTAAGTGCCCGCCTCGCGCTTCAACCGGTACAACTCCTCGAGCGCTTCCCGCGGACTCAGCGCATCGACGTCGAGCGTCTTCAACCGCTCGCGTAACTCATCGCAGACATCCTCCTCGGCCGCCATTGCCGCGGCGAACAGCGGCAGGTCGTCGAGCCCCGCGGCCAGGCCGCCGGTCGCCGCCCGCCCCTTCTCCAGCTTGTCGAGCACCGCCTTGGCGCGCTTGAGCACCGACGGCGACACACCCGCGAGCCTCGCGACGGCGAGGCCGTAGCTGCGGTCTGCCGGACCCTCGGCGACTTCATGCAACAGCACCAGATCGCCCTTCCATTCGCGCGCGCGGACGTGGTGGAGGGTGAGCGAATCGCAAGTCTCGGCGAGCCGGGACAGCTCGTGGTAGTGCGTGGCGAACAGGCAGCGGCAGCGGTTCTGTTCGTGAACCGCCTCCACCACTGCCCACGCCAGCGCCAGCCCGTCGTAGGTCGAGGTTCCCCGCCCGACCTCGTCGAGGATCACGAACGACTGCTCGGTCGCCTGGGCAAGGATCGCGGCGGTTTCGACCATCTCGACCATGAAGGTCGAGCGCCCGCGGGCGAGGTTGTCGCTCGCCCCGACCCGGCTGAACAGGCGGTCCACCAGCCCGATGGTGGCGCTAGTCGCGGGGACGAACCCGCCCGCTTGTGCCAGCACCACGATCAGCGCGTTCTGTCGCAGGAAGGTGCTCTTGCCTCCCATGTTGGGGCCACCGACCAGCCACAGGCGGTCTTCGGACACCAACGTGCAATCGTTCGCCACGAACCGCTCGCCCGCTTTGGCCAGCGCGGCTTCGACCACCGGGTGACGACCGCCCTCGATCGCCAGAACGGGTTCGGCAACGATCCGCGGCAGAACCCAGCGGCCCTCGGCCGCGCGCTCGGCCTGGCCCGCGGAAACGTCGATCCGGGCGAGCGCGGCGGCGGTCCTGGCGATGCCCTCGCGCGATTTGACGACCTCGCCGACCAGTTCCTCGAAGTGCGCTTCCTCCGCGGCGAGCGAATGTCCCCCGGCCTCGGCGATCCGGCTGGCCTCCTCATGCAGCGCCAGCGCGTTGAAGCGCACCGCGCCGGCCATCGTCTGGCGATGCGTGAATCCCGAATCCGCCGCCATCAGCCGGTCGGCGTGTTTGGCCGGAACCTCGACGAAATAGCCGAGCACGCCGTTGTGGCGAATCTTGAGCGAGGGCGTGCCGGTCTGATCGCGGTACTTCGCCTCGAGCGCGGCGATCGCGCGGCGCGCGTTGCCGCTGGTCCGGCGCAGTTCGTCGAGCGCGTGGTCGTAACCTTCGGCGATGTAGCCGCCCTGCCCGCGCTCGGTCGGGGGTGCGGGGACCAGCGCGCGACTGAGCAGATCGACCAGCGCGCCATGCCCGCCCAGCGCCGGGAGCAGCGCGTTCAGCAGCGCGGGCCGATCGTCACGCTTGTCGAGATGATCGCGCACCCGCCGCGCTTCGCCCAGCCCGTCGCGCAACTGGCCGAGGTCACGCGGAGAGCCGCGCCCCGCCACCACCCTGCCCAAAGCCCGCCCGATGTCGGGAGCAGCGCGCAACACGGTGCGCAAGTCGCCGCGCAGCAGCGGATCGTCGTGGAGCCAGCTCACCAGTTCGAGTCGCGCGTTGATCGCGGCCGCGTCGGTCAGCGGAGCGGACAGGTCCTCGGCGAGCTGCCGCGCCCCCGCCCCGGTCACGCAGCGATCGATCGCTTCGATCAGGCTGCCCTTGCGCGCGCCGCCCTGAGTAGAGAGGATTTCGAGGCTGGCCCGGGTCGCCTCGTCCATCGCCAGCGCCGCGTCGCCGCCGCGCACCTGGGGCGGAAGGAGCAGCGGCAATGTGCCACGCCCGACATGGTCGAGATAGCCGAGCAGGCCCCCCGCGGCGGCGAGCATCGCCCGCCCGAAACTGCCGAACCCGTCGAGCGTCGCGACGCCATGCGTTGCCCGCAAGCGCCGCTCGCCTGCTTCGCTGGTGAAGTCCGCCGCGCCGCGCGGAATCGCGGCTTCGGGGGCGACGTCCCAGCCCTCGGGCGCAACCAGTTCGCTCGGGCTCAGCCGCGCCAGTGCCGCGCCCAGCGCCGAGGGCTCGCATTCCTCCAGCTCCATCAGCCCGGTCGAGATGTCGCACGCGGCGATTCCGCAGGTTCCGCGCACTTCGCACACCGCGGCGAGGACGTTGGCGCGACGCGGTTCGAGCAACGCTTCCTCGGTCAGTGTGCCCGCGGTGACGAAGCGCACGATGTCGCGCGCGACCAGCGCCTTGCTCCCGCGTGCCTTGCGCGCCTGGTCCGGGCTTTCGGTCTGCTCGGCGATCGCAACCCGCTGGCCCGCCTTGATCAGCCGCGCGAGATAGCCTTCGGCGGCGTGGACCGGCACCCCGCACATCGGGATCGGCGCGCCGCCGTGTTCGCCGCGGCTGGTCAGCGCGATGTCGAGCACTTGCGCAGCGATTCGGGCGTCGTCGAAGAACAACTCGAAGAAATCGCCCATGCGGTAGAACAGCAGGCAATCCGCGGCTTCGGCCTTGAGCGCAAGATATTGCGCCATCATGGGGGTTGCGGCTATGGGGCTCACGGGCAGCTTGGCGGGTCCGAGTGGGATCGAGCCACCTAGACCAGGCGTCCAGCATTCTCAAATCGGTGACGGGAACTCATGCACAGCCGTGAAGCAATGGCGCTGGAAGGCGACGCAGTGACGCTGCCCTGGCTGCGCGCGCCGTGGCTGCTGGCAGCGATTGCGGTGCTGTGCCTGCCTTACCTGCTCGTTACGATCCCCCCGCTGATCGACCTGCCCGGGCACCTCGGCGCCGCGGCGATCGAGGCCGCGGAGCCCGGCGGCGCATTGCGCCAGTACTGGCACTGGGAATGGGCCTATTCGCTCAACATGGGCGGCGAAGTGCTGATGAAGCTGCTCGCCGACAAGCTCGGCCTCGTCGCCGCGGGCTGGTGGAGCGCGGTGATCGCGACCGCGCTGTTCGCCGCAGGCTGTGTTGCCGCGATCCGCGCGGTCAACCCGCGGGGTGGATACGGCCTCGGCTGGGCACTGCTGTTCGTGTTCAGTTACCCGCTGCTGATGGGCTTCATCAATTATGTGCTGGCAACCGGGCTGGCGCTGCTGGTGTTTGCGGCGTGGGTGACGTGGCGCGACAGGCCGGTGACCCGGACGGTGTTGCTGCTGCTCGCGCAGCCCGTCCTGCTGACCTGCCACGCGGTGGGCGGGGCGCTGCTGCCGTTGCTGGTCGGCGCTTACGCGCTGGGCGCAATACTCGACGAGCGCCCCGGCTGGCGCGTCGCTGTGCGCCGGCTGGCGCGCGAGTGCTGGCCGCTGCTCGCCACCTTGGCGACAATGGCGCTGTGGAAACTCGCCGCGCCCGTGGGCAAGGGAGGGCTCCAGTGGTTCGCGACGCAGAAGCTGCTCGCGTTCCCGTTCGCGTTGCGCGACCAGTCGCAGGCGCTCGACATCGCGACGCTGGTTGCCTGCGGGGTGCTGCTGGTCGCCGGGGCCATCATTGGCGCGCGCTGGTCTTGGCGGCAGGGACTGCCCGCGCTGGCGCTCGCAGTGCTGTTCGCGATCGCCCCGGGCGCGATCGACGGCAGCGCGCTGATCGACGTGCGGCTGCTGCCGGTCGCGATCATGCTGGCGCTGGGCTTGCAGGACTGGAGCCGGGTGAGCCTGCCCGTGGCGCGCGGCGTGGCACTGGCGGGGGTCGCGCTGCTCAGCGTGCGGCTGGCGGCAACCGCGCACGGCTTCGCCGCGTACGACGCGGACTACAAGACCCAGCTCGCCGCGCTCGACCGGGTCCAGCCGGGGGCCAAGGTGCTCGCGCTGGTCGAGCACAGCTGTCTGCGCGAATCGTGGCGGACGAGCCGGACCGATCACCTCCCCAGCCTGGCGAGCGTCTATCGCGGGGCCTGGACCAACGACAACTGGGCGGTTCCGGGGCTGCACATGCTCAAGCCGAAGTTCCGTCCCGGGCCGGGCTATAGCGCCGATCCTTCGACTTTCGTGTGGTCGCCGGGCTGCTCGGGCGGCACATTGCTGCGCGGGGTCGAGCAGGCGATGCGCAGGGCGCCGCTCGAGAAGGTCGATTACGTCTGGCTGATCGGCACCGGCGAACTGAAGAAGGACGACCAGCGACTCGCCGAAGTCTGGCGCTCGGGGCGCAGCGTACTCTACGCGGTCAAGGCGCGAACCAACGTGCTGGGCGGGCAGGCGATGGCCAAATCCACGGTGAAAGTCCGCGCGCCTACCAAGGGCTAAGAACCACTCCTCACCCCGGTTGCCGCGCGCGCCGTCCCGTCCTAGACCCTGCACTAGCGCGCTACAGGGGGTTTGGGATGGCCGACGAGAGCAACGTCAAATTCACCGAGCGCGAGGCGCTGTTCTTCCATTCGACCGGGCGGCCGGGCAAGATCGAGATCATCGCGTCGAAGCCGATGGCGACCCAGCGCGACCTGAGCCTCGCCTATTCGCCCGGCGTCGCGGTGCCAGTGCTCGCCATCGCCGCCGATCCCGCCACCGCTTACGACTACACCGCCAAGGGAAACCTCGTCGCGGTGATCTCCAACGGCACCGCGATCCTCGGGCTGGGCAACCTCGGCGCGCTGGCCTCCAAGCCGGTGATGGAAGGCAAGGCGGTGCTGTTCAAGCGCTTCGCCGACGTCGATTCGATCGATATTGAGCTCGATACTGAGGATGCCGACAAGATCATCGAAGCGGTGGCGCTGATGGAGCCGAGCTTCGGCGGGATCAACCTGGAGGACATCAAGGCGCCCGAGTGCTTCGTGATCGAGCAGGCGCTGAAGGAACGCCTCAAGATCCCGGTGATGCACGACGACCAGCACGGCACCGCGATCATCTCCGCAGCCGGGCTGCTCAACGCCTGTTACCTCACGGGGCGTAAGTTCGACGAGGTCAAGGTGGTGGTCAATGGCGCGGGCGCGGCGGCGATCGCCTGCACCGCGCTGATCAAGGCGATGGGCGTGCGCCACGAAAACGTCCTGATGTGCGACCGCAAGGGGGTGATCTACCGCGGGCGCGAGGGGATTGACCAGTTCAAGTCGGCGCATGCGGTCGATACCGACGCGCGCACCCTGGAAGAGGCGCTGGTCGGGGCCGACATCTTCCTCGGCCTCTCGGCCAAGGGCGCGCTCAAGCCCGAAATGATCGCCAAGATGGCCGACCAGCCGATCATCTTCGCGATGGCCAACCCCGATCCCGAGATCACCCCACCCGATGCCAAGGCGGCGCGGCCCGACTGCATCATCGCCACCGGGCGCTCGGACTATCCAAACCAGGTCAACAACGTCCTCGGCTTCCCGTTCATCTTCCGCGGCGCGCTCGATGTGCGGGCGACCGCGATCAACGACGAGATGAAGATCGCCGCGGCCAAGGCCATCGCCGAGCTGGCGCGCGAACAGGTGCCCGAAGAAGTCGCCGCGGCCTATGGCGGGCAATCGATGCAGTTCGGGCGCGACTACATCATCCCCGCACCGTTCGATCCGCGGCTGATGGAAGTGGTCTCGTCGGCGGTGGCCAAGGGGGCGATGGATTCGGGCGTGGCGCAGAAGCCGATCGAGGATTTCGACGCCTATCGCCACTCCCTCAAGTCGCGGCTCAACCCCACGACTTCGGTGCTGACCCAGGTCTATGGCAAGGCGCGGCTCAACCCCAAGCGGGTGGTGTTCGCCGAGGCCGAGGACGAAGTGGTGCTGCGCGCCGCGATCCAGTTCAAGGAAGGCGGCTATGGCGAGCCGCTGCTGGTCGGGCGTGACGCCGCGGTGCGGGCGAAACTCAAGGAACTGGGGATCGAGCGACCCGACAGCTTCGAGATCCACAACTCGGCGATCAGCCCGCACGTGCCGGCGATGGTCGACATGCTCTACGAACGGCTCCAGCGGCGCGGGTTCATGCAGCGCGACGTGCGGCGGATGGTCAACCAGGATCGCAACGTGTTTGCCTCGCTGCTGGTCAAGCTGGGCCACGCCGATGCGATGATCACCGGGATCACCCGCCCGTTCGCGCAATCGATGCGCGAAATTCGCCAGGTGCTCGATCCTGCGCCGGGCAAAGTGCCGTTCGGCATCCACCTGATGATCGGCAAGAACTACACCGTGTTCCTCGCCGATACGACGATCAACGAGCGCCCCTCGTCCGAGGAACTGGCCGAGATCGCCAAGGGCACCGCCGAAGTCGCGCGCAAGCTGGGGCACGAGCCGCGCGTCGCGTTCCTCAGCTATTCCACTTTCGGCAACCCGCCGGGGCGCTGGCTGGAGAACATCCGCGCTGCGGTGGCGATCCTCGACGCCGATCCGCCGGGGTTCGAATACGAAGGCGAGATGGCCCCCGACGCCGCGCTCAACGTCGAGACGATGAAGAACTATCCGTTCATGCGGCTGTCGGCTCCGGCCAACGTACTGGTCATGCCGGGGCTGCAATCGGCCAACCTTTCGGCCAAGCTGCTTCGCGAATTGGCGGGCAATGCGACGATCGGGCCGATGCTGGTAGGGATGGAAAAGCCCGTCCAGATCGCGGCGATGAACTCCAACGCCAGCGATATCCTGACGCTGGCGGTGCTGGCGGCGGCGGAGGTGGTGGGGTAGGAGAGCGCCGACCAAGAGAGGCGGCTTGGACCACTTGGACCACAGTCCTGGGTTGAAAAAAACAGGCCTTCCCCGAGCGCAGTTTCCGGCTCCCCACGACTTGATCGCGGCATTCAGCCGGACCGTCGCGACGGCGGCGAAGCAGGGTGAGGTCAGCGCTCATCCACCAGCTTAGGCCACAACCGGGGGCGTGTAGGAAAGCGTTTTCGACCGACCCAGTACAGCCACCTTCGCGCCGGGTCTTACGCCGCCAACCGCGTCAGCCGCGCAGCCCATTCGGCAAGCCATGGGGCAAGGCGAGTCAGCGTGACGAGCAGAGGGGCGGTCGCAGGGTCGGTTCCCGCTCCGGCAAGCGCGCGCGCCAGCCCGATCGGGCGCCCCAGCCGCCCGGCGAACCAGCGCTGCCAATGCGCCGACCCATCCGCGCCGCCCATTTGCCACGCCTGCGCCGCCGAGATCCCACTGGCGATGGCGATGCCCATGCCCTCCCCGGCGAGCGAGGGGATCACCCCCGCCTGGTCGCCGAGGCGGAACAGCCTGCTGCGGCCCTCGCGCACGCGCCAGCCGTAGGGGACGTTGGCGATCGCATCGATCGCCTCAGCTCCCGAGCGATAGGCCAGCCTGTCGGACAAGGCGGGGCATTCCCCGCCCAGCGCGGCCAGCAGCGCCTCCGGATCGCCCGTCTCGTTCAGCCGCGAGCGGCGGACCGCCAGGCAGACGTTGGCGCTGCCGTCCTCCTGCAAGGCCACCCCGCAGTAGCCGCGGTCGAACAGGTGCAGCTCGATGGTATCGCTGACCAGCCGCGTCAGCCCCGGCGCGGCGGCGATCCGCACGCGCAGGCCCAGCGTGGGATCGCTGCCGCGCGCATCTGCTGGCCGCCCCAAACCGCGGACATCGTGCTTGCCGCTGGCGAGGAACAGCGCGGCGGGGCTGAGGTCGGTGCGATCGTCGAGGCGGACCGTGTCCCCGATCGCGCGAACTGCCACGCCGCGTTCGATCCTCGCTCCGGCCGTCGCCGCCGCGGCGAGTAGGACCGAATCGAGCTTGCGCCGCGAGACCGAGCGCGCAGGATGGGGCAGCCGTGCTTCGGCATGCCGCTTCCCGGCGAATAGCCGCACCCGCGTGGTCGGCGCGGGGTTGAGCGCGTCGGCCTCGACCCCCAGCCGCGCCAGCGTCTCGAGCGTGCGCCAGCTCAGAAACCCGCCGCACAGCGCATCGCCGGTCTCGCGGCTCCGCTCGATCAGCAACGGCCGCTCGCCCGCGCGGGCCAGCGCAATCGCCGCCGCCGCGCCCGCGGGCCCGCCGCCGACGATCAGCAGCGGGAGGGTCACGCCTTGAGCTTCTCGACGCAGAGCCGGAACGGAAACGCGCGGTACACCCGCGCGCCGCTCACCCCCGCCTCGGCGAGGATCGGCGGCCACTCGGCGGGGCGATAGCTGCGCGCGATCGACAATGTGCCGTCGAGCCGGACGATCCGGTGCCAGCCGAACACGCGCGCCAGCAGCGGGAATCCGGCGTGGGCGAAGGCGTGGCGGTGGAGGTCGTTGACCAGCCAGCCGACCTGGGCGTGAGTCTCCATGAAGCGCAGAAAATCGACTAACTGCGCGTGCGTCATGTGGTGCGCGACGAGGCTGGAAATCACGAAGTCCCACGACTCTCCCGCCAGTTCGGCGTAGTCGCCGGTGACCCAGCGGATCGCCATGCCCGGCGGGGTGTGCGCCCGCGCCGCCAGCTCGCTGCGCGGGTTGAGATCGACCCCGGCGAGTTTGATGTCGTGCCCCCGCCGCGCCGCCCAGCGCGCGATGCGGCGAAGCATATCGCCATCGCCGAAGCCCACGTCGAGTAGGCGGAAAGTGCGCCGCTCGCGATACTTCAAGGCGCGGTCGAGGAAGTTCAAGGTTGGCCGCGCCGCCATCGTCACGCCATTGACCTTGGCCAGATCGCCGACCACCGCGGCATAAGTCGCAGCGTCGAGATCGGGTGCGTCCATCAGCTCTTCGGCGATGACGCGTTGCTGGAGTGTCACGGCGCCGACCGGAAGCGAAAACCCTCCGCGGCGAGTCCCGGCCCGAACGCCAGCGCGACCCCGCGCCTCACCGGCGGCCCCTCGATCAACCGCGCGAGAACGAACATCAGTGTCGCCGACGACATGTTGCCGACCTCCTCCAGCACGCTGCGCGATACGGCCAGCGCATCTTGCGGCAAATCGAGCCCGCGTTCCACCGCGTCGAGGATCGAACGGCCCCCGGCGTGGACCGCCCAGCTATCGACCTCGCCCGGATCGACCCCGCCGGTGGCCGCCAGCGCAAAGTCCGGATCGGCCAGCCCTGCCGCGATCCGCCCCGGCACTTCGCCCGACAGATGCATCGCGAAGCCGCGGTCGGTGATTTCCCAGCGGATCAGCTCGGCGCTATCAGGCAGCGTGGTGGCAAACGGCGTTTCGAGCGCAAAGCCGGTCGGCTCCGCGGTGACCAGTGCCGCCGCCGCGCCATCGCCGAACTGGAGCATCGCCAGCAGCGGCTCCATCTCGTGCGCCTCCTGCAAATGCAGCGTCGACAGCTCGACCGTGACCACCAGCACCCGTGCCGCGGGGTCCGAGCGGACGATATGGCGCGCGCTGCGCAATGCCGCGACCGCGGCGTAGCAGCCCATGAAGCCTACGAGCAGCCGCTCGACCGAAGGCGCCAGCCCCATCCGCCCGGCGATGATCTGGTCGATCCCGGGGGCGACGAACCCGGTGCAGCTGGCAACCACTAAATGCGTGATCTCGCCCGGATCGCCCAAGGCATCGATCGCCTGCATCGCGAGATCGGGTGCGGCGGTGGCGTACAGCTCCATCCGCTCGCCGGTGCCGGGAAGCGGCGAGTTTGCGTAGAACCCACCCGGATCGACCGGGCTGGCGCCGCCGCTGCCCTCCGTCAGGACCGACCAGCGATGCCCGATCCCCGATCGCGCCGCCATCCGGTCGAACAGCGGGCGCTGGCGTTTGTCGAGCTGGGTGCGGGCCCAGGCGATGAAGGCATGGTGGATATCATGGCCCGGCACCGCGGTGCCGACCGAGTTGAGATAGCAGGACGGGGAGTTTGTGACGGCAATGGCCTAGATGCGGGTTCGAGCGCTATTTGTGCCTCCGCAAGGCGCGGTTCAAGCCCCGGCCCGCCCCATCAGCCCCAGGCCGTGTAAACGCCGTATCCGCTGGTCAGTGTCAGCACGACGCCGACAAGGATCAGCATGTGCCTGGCGGGGATATGCTTGGCCGCCCAAGCCCCGAAGGGCGCGGCCAGAACGCCGCCGATCAGCAGGCCGAGTGTGGCTCCGGCAAGATCGGAAACGCCGAGCTGGACGATGAACGCCGCGGAAATCGCAACGGTCAAAAAAAACTCTACTGTGTTGACGGTGCCCACCACCTTGCGCGGTTCGGCCCCCTGGATCAGGAGGTTCGATGTGACCACCGGCCCCCACCCGCCGCCGCCCCCGGCATCGAGAAAACCGCCGACGAATCCAAGCGACCGCACGAACTTGACCTTGCGCTTGGCGGGCGCGCCAAAGTTCAGCCCCCGCCACAACAGAAACAGCCCGACGGCGGTAAGGAACGCCAGCACGAACGGCTTGGCCACCGCCGGATCGATCGAAGTCAGGCCATAGGCACCCAACACGCCGCCGATCATCGCCGGCAGAAACAGCTTTAGGAACAACTTCCAGTCGATATTGCCATGCAGCACATGGCTCAACCCCGAGATCGCACCGGTGAAGCACTTGACCACGTGGATTTTCGCCGAGGCTTGTGCCGGCGGCATTCCGAGCACGCCCACCAGCAACGCGTTGGAGATCACCCCAAATGCCATTCCCAGCGCGCCATCGACGAGCTGCGCGGCAAAACCGATGGCGATGAACGGCAGCAGGGCGGAAAGATCGAACGCGCCGAATTCCATCAATCCGCTCCGTAGCTCTACTGTGCGAGTAGAGATGCCAGGCAGGCTAGGCGAGCAAGATTAGCACAGGTGCGGCGAAGCGAAACTTCCCCGCGCTGGACCAGAGCGAGCGATCATCAACGAACGACGATCTGGGCGCGTTCCCAGGCGAAAGTCGTAATCAGACCGCAGCGGGCGCTCTGGATCGAAACGAGCACCTGATCGCCCTCGCGGTGCCAGCGGAACGGCAGGTAATAGCGCGCGAAACCGCCGTCGCCGTCGGCGCGGATCGACCAGTCGAGCGGTTTCATGTCCCCGTTGGAGAGGAAGAACCGCGCGGGCGCTTCGGTGCCGAGCCCCGAGGCTTCGATGCGAAAGAACCGTCCTTCGCCGGTGACGCTCAGAGCGCAGTCGCCATCTTCCGCTCGAGCCACTTCGGGCCAGTCCGCATCGATTGGCTTGGCCCCCGCGGTGGCCGGGGGCGTGAGAGCCAGAGCAACGATGATCAGGGCGATTCGAGTTCTGGACATGGCCGACTCCTCTTGCGATCGGTATCGCATGTCCGGCGCGCCCGCTGCCCCTCGTCCGCCACCGCATCAATTCGGGACAGGCTGGCTCCGGCGATAGCGGAAGTACCACACTTCGTGGCCCTGCGCGCGGGCCTTGGCCTCGTAGCGCGTCTCGGGCCAGCCACCGGGGCGCTGCTGCCAGCTCTGCGGGCCTTCGGCGAGCCATTCGAAATCCCCGCGGAAGCGGCGCATGACCATCAGCGCGTGGCGGAGATAGACCGGGTGATCGGTGCCGAAGCGGAACTCGCCACCCGGCTTGAGCTTGCGCACAATCAGCCGCAGCGGTCCGTCGTTCATCATCCGCCGCTTGGCGTGGCGCGCCTTGGGCCAGGGATCGGGGTGGAGCAGATAGACGAAGCTCAAGCTCGCGTCGGGCACCCGCGCCAGCACTTCCAGCGCATCGCCGTGATGGATGCGGACGTTGCCGAGCGCCCCCCTCCCGCCAAGACCGTCACGGACATGGACCAGCGCCTGGGCAACGCCGTTGAGGAACGGCTCGGCGCCGATGAAGCCGTGGTCGGGGAGCAGGTCGGCGCGGAACGCCAAGTGCTCGCCCCCGCCGAAACCGATCTCGAAGTGGAGCGGGCGATCATAGCCGAACAAGCGCTCTGCGGTGACGGGGCCATCCTCGGGCACCGCGATCCGGGGCAGCAGCGTATCGACCAGGCCCTGCTGGCCGGCGCGCAACGGCTTGCCCTTGGCGCGGCCATAGAGCCGGTTGATCGTGGTCGGGTCACCCGGTTTGTGCGCGGTCATCGGCGCGCGCTAGAGCGCCGGGTCGGGTCGTGTAAAGCCGTTCGGGTCAGGTCGGGCGCATTCGCTTGAGGATCGCAGCCATCTCGCGCAGCGCCTCGCGCCAGTGCAGGGGCGGTGGCATCCGGCGCGGCGAAGCGCGCGGCGCGGCAGAGGCAGGTTCGGTCGGCGAAAGCCACGCCTGTCCGGCGATGAAGTCGATCGCTTCGGGCATTTCCAGGTAACTGGGCATGAGGCTTCTCCTGAATGGTGGCCCTCCCATTGTGCAGTGCAGCATTAACCCGCGACGATCGCGTTGGTTTCATGAATTCGTGGCGGCTGCGATTGCCTTTTACGCAATCGAGTGCGTCGAACGAAAAACGGCCCGTCCCTCTCAGGACAGGCCGCTTTGGATAGCGCCACTTACGCCAGGTTAAGTCAGGCCGCCTCGGCGCGGTCCTCGGGATCGCGCAGGACGTAGCCGCGGCCCCACACGGTTTCGATGTAGTTCTCGCCCTCGCAGGCCATCGCCAGCTTCTTGCGCAGCTTGCAGATGAACACGTCGATGATCTTGAGCTCGGGCTCGTCCATCCCGCCATAGAGGTGGTTGAGGAACATTTCCTTGGTCAGCGTGGTGCCCTTGCGCAGCGAAAGCAGCTCGAGCATCGCGTATTCCTTGCCGGTCAGGTGGACCCGCGCACTCTCGACCTCGACGGTCTTGGCATCGAGGTTGACCGCCAGCTTGCCGGTGCGGATGACCGATTGCGAGTGGCCCTTCGAACGGCGCACCACGGCGTGGATCCGCGCGACCAGTTCTTCGCGGTGGAACGGCTTGGTGACGTAATCGTCGGCGCCGAAGCCGAAGCTGCGGACCTTCGAATCCATCTCCGAGATGCCCGACAGGATAAGCACCGGGGTTTGCACTTTGGCCACCCGCAGCTTCTTGAGCACGTCGTAGCCGTGCATGTCGGGCAGGTTGAGGTCGAGCAGAATGATGTCGTAGTCATAGAGCTTGCCCAGGTCCAAGCCCTCTTCGCCCAGGTCGGTCGAGTAGACGTTGAAACCCTCGGTGGTGAGCATCAGCTCGATCGC
Source organism: Novosphingobium sp. (assembly GCA_030697365.1). Classification (GTDB taxonomy): domain Bacteria; phylum Pseudomonadota; class Alphaproteobacteria; order Sphingomonadales; family Sphingomonadaceae; genus Novosphingobium. The sequence goes on from JAUYQH010000200.1 coordinate 22,119, forward strand.
CTTGGCCGTGGTCGGCTCGTCCTCGATCAGCAAAACTCGCATGTGGCGGTACCCCTGTTCCCATAGCCCCGGTAACAAACCGTCAATCCGTCTTGCCGGCCATTAACCACAGGACTTCTGAAGAGAAAAGGTTAATTTGCGGTAAACAACGGGAATCCAACGAGTCGCGGCGGGATTGCCACAGTGGGCTCAAGCTGCCGGGACTCCCAACGTCGCCGCGGCCTCGCGCAGTTGCCTGCTGGTCGCGCCGTCGTTCCTGAAAGCCGCCAGCGCGTCTTGCAGCGCCAGGGCGGCCTTCCGCTGCTCGCCCAACTGCATCCGGCTGCGCATGAGCATGATCCAGCCTTGCGCATTGTTCGGGTTGGCCTTGAGCTTGGCCTCGAGTCCGTCGACCATGCCCTGGACCATCTGGTCCTGCGCGCCTTTGGGCAGCGCGCTGGCGGCCTGGATCTGGTCGCGGGTCGGGCCGGGGATGCCCGCGGTCGCAACGTCCGGGCCGGTTGTGGTGAAGCCATTGGCGGGGGGTGCAGGGCTGGCCGCGGCGAGCCGCGCGGCGACCTCGATCCCGTTCTTTTTGCCCACCGCCTGGATCACTTCGCGCACGTCGGCCACCCACGGCGCGTCGGCGGGCGAATCCTTGAGCAGCGCGAACCATTCGTCGATCGCCGCCTGGTGCCTGCCGTCGAGATCGAGCCGGACCGCGCGGAAGTAACGCGCGCGCGGCTCCTTGGGGTCGAGCGCCAGCGCGGCGTCGAACGCGGCTGTCGCGTCGGGCGGAACCCCGTCGCCGTCCCTGCTCGCCAGCACCAGCGCCTCGCCCAACATCGAGAAATATTCGGGGTTCTTCGGATCGAGCACGGTCGCGCGCTTCATCGCGGTCGCCGCTTCGGCATAACGTTCGGTCTGGTAATACGACCAGCCAAGCATCCGCCAGCCCTCGGCGTCTTGCGGATTGGTCTTGAGCCGCGCCTCGAGCTTGGTGATGACCTCATCCACTGATGGCTGTGCGGCTTCGGCAGATGCGGCGGCGGGCGGTGCCTCGCGGTTGCGCCAGATCGCAATTCCGCCCGCAACGACCGCGATCGCCGCAGCGGCGGCCAGCGCGATCCGCCCACCGCGCGCCGGGCTGCCTGCGGGACTTGGCGTGATTTCTGACGGTGCGGCGGTGGTCTCGGTTTCGCTCACGGGGGCCCTCCTCAAAGCAGCGCAACAGCCGCGCGTATCGGGTGCGCGCAAGGCACTGGTCAAGCGCTTCGCGGCAAACGCCGGGCAAGTCGAAAATAGCGGGTGGAAATCGTAGCTTGTTTCGCTAAGGTCGAGTCAATCGGGGGTCGCAGCAGGCAGATACGGGGCGTGGGCACGATAGTGCCGCGACCTGTTGCGACGGGGGACGTACACCGGTGAGCCAGATCTACAAGGTAGCGATCATCGGGTCGGGGCCGGCGGGGATGAGCGCCGCGAGCCACGCCGCCAAGCTCGGCCTCAACCACGTCCTGCTCGAAAAGACCGACCACCTTTCCGATACGATCTACAAGTATCAGAAGGGCAAGCACGTCATGGCGACGCCCAACCAGCTGATCCTGCGAAGCGACCAGGAATTCGACGCAGGCAAGCGCGAGGACATCCTCGGCAAGTGGAATGACCGGACCAAGGAACTCAGCGTCAACGTCAAGTTCAACGCCGAGGTCAAATCGATCAAGGGCACCGGCGATGCGATTGCCGGATCGATCCAGAAGATGGTCGCGCGCGCCCGCGACGGCACCACCACCACCACCGAACTACAGCGCATGGCTCCGCCCTACGAACTCACGCTGACCAGTGGCGAGAAGGTAATCGCCGAGAACGTCATCCTGGCGATCGGCACGCAGGGCAACCCCAACCTGATGCGCTGCCCCGGCGGTGACTTGCCCCACGTGACCTACCAGCTCGACGATCCCTATGTGGTGGTCGATCAGCACATCACCGTGATCGGCACCGGCGACGCGGGGATCGAGAACGCGCGCGGGCTGGTTGAGGACGAGGTCCAGGGCAACGTCGTGACGGTGCTCAACCGCGCCCAGAAATCGACCAACGTGCGTGAAAGCTTTGCGACCGCGAAGGAACCCAACGCCAAGGCGCTGGTCGATGACGATGCCGCGGGCCGCCTGACGATCATGTACGAGACCGAGACCAAGGAGGTCGAACCCGGCTGGATCGTGCTGGCGACGCGCGACGGCGAGGAACGGATCCGCTGCGACCGGATCATCGCGCGGATCGGCTCGGCCCCGCCGCGCGGGTTCGTCGAGGGCTGCGGGATCGAGTTCGCCAGCCAGGACCGGCTCGCCTTCCCCACGCTGTCGCCGGTGTTCGAATCGACCGCGCCGGGGATTTTCGTGATCGGCGCGCTGGCCGGCTATCCGCTGATCAAGCACTGCATGAACCAGGGCTACGACGCGGTCGAGTTCATCAACGGCAACACCAGCCTGAAACCTGCCGACCAACCGCTGCTCGACGCCAAGTTCGCGGGATTGCCCGGCAATCGCTCGGTCGAGCAATGGCTCGATTTCCTCAAGAGCAACGTCACCATCCTCGAAGGCATGACCACGCTGCAGCTGCGTGAGTTCATGCTCGATTCGGATATGCGCGCGTACCGCAAGGGCGAGGTAATCTTCGAAAAGAACGATCCCGGATCCTCGCTGTTCGCGATCGCAGACGGGCTGGTCCACGTCCAGATCGATCCCACCGACAAGTCCAAGATCGTACCGATCGAGAAGGGTTCGATCTTCGGCGAAGTCGGGCTGATCTCGGGCCGCCGCCGCGGCGCGACGATCGTCGCCGCCGAGGACACCGTCTGCGTCGAGATAAGCCGCAACGCCGCGCTCAAGCTGCAGAGCCAGGTGCCGACCGCCAAGAAGGCGATCGAACGCATCTCGACCGAGCGCCAGCTGCTCCAGATGTTCGGCGCGGGGTTGAACCCGGCGGACATCAAGGAAGTGGTCGACGACGCCAAGATCATGCAGATCAAGGCCGGCGACACGATCCTGCGCGAGGGCGACGACGGCAAGGAAATCTTCGTGATCCGGGTCGGCTCGATGATCGTGGAGAAGATGGTCGGCGGCAAGCCGGTGTTCCTCAGCTACCTTCCCGCGGGATCCTACGTCGGGGAAATGGCGCTGATCGCGGGGGGCCAGCGCACCGCCAGCGTGCGCGCCGCGGTCAAATCCGAAGTCATCAAGATCGACGGCGAGAAATTCGAGGCGGTGCTCAGGACCAAGCCCGCACTGCTCGAACGCGCGCGCAAGGACATGGACTTGCGCCGGCAGACCAACGCGCTGATCGAATCGAAGAAGGATTCCATATCGAGCGTGGTCGATCTGTGGTCGGAACAGGCCGAGTTCCTCGTCGCGCAGGGGCTGGGCGAGGCGACCGACGTGCTGCTGATCGACGAAACGCTCTGCGTCGGCTGCGACAACTGTGAAAAGGCCTGCGCCGACAGCCATGAAGGGCTGAGCCGGCTCGACCGCGAGGCGGGCAAGACTTTCGCCCATCTCCATGTGCCGACATCGTGCCGCCACTGCGAACACCCACACTGCATGGCCGATTGCCCGCCCAACGCGATCCACCGCGGCCCCGACGGCGAGGTGTTCATCAACGACACCTGCATCGGCTGCGGCAATTGCCAGCGCAACTGCCCATATGGCGTGATCCGGATGGACAAGGTCCCGCCCAAGAAGCCTTCGCTGCTCAACTGGCTGTTCTTCGGAAGCGGCCCCGGCCCGGGCGAACCGCCTTACAAGTGGTCGAAGAAGAACATGAAGTACACTGGCAATCCGGCGATCGACGAATCGCTCGACCGCAAGAAGGCGGTCAAGTGCGACATGTGCGCGGGGATCGATGGCGGCCCGGCCTGCGTGCGGGCCTGCCCGACCGGCGCAGCGATCCGCATCGCGCCCGACGAGTTCCTGACCGTCGCCCGACTCGAAGAGGAGAGCGCGTGATGGCGACGCTTCCCCACACCCCCGACAAGGGTGACTTCGAGACCGCGGCGACGACCAAATCCTCGACCTCGACCCGCACCCCCAAGACCGCACCGCGGGTCCGCCGCGACAAGGTCACCAGCCACGACAGCTTCCTCAACTACGGCAACGGCCGCTGGTGGAAGATCGCCATCGTCATCGCGGTCGTTTCGTTCGCGACCTATTTCCTGATCGACGTCGAGCCGCGTCACAACGGCGGATCGTGGTACGGCTATACGATGGGCACGATCGGCTTTGCGCTGATCCTCTGGCTGACCCTGCTCGGCGTGCGCAAGCGGGCGATGACTCCGGGACGGTGGAGCCTCAAGGCGTGGACCAGCGCGCACGTTTATCTCGGGCTCAGCCTGATCGTGATCGGCACGCTCCACACCGGGTTCCAGCTGGGCTGGAACGTTCACACGCTGGCGTGGGCGCTGATGATGCTGGTGATCCTGTCGGGACTGTTCGGGATCTACGTCTACGCCACGCTGCCCAAGGCGCTGTCGGCCAACCGTTACGACGAGGACGGCGCGATCACCGAGAAGGTGATGATCGAACAGATGAAGCAGCTCGATCGCCAGATCCACGATGCCGCACAGCCGCTCGACCCCGAAGCCGCGACCATTGTCGAGCGGAGCCTGGGCGAGAACGTCTTCGCGGGCAGTTTCTGGCAGCGCGCCCGCAACAGCTATCCCGGTGACCTGACCCGGATCGCGATGGGCGAGCTACGCAAGTTGCGCAACTTCCGGCCGCGAACCGACGACGATCCGTTCGAGCGGGTCGAAACGCTTCTGTCCAAGAAGGAGGCCCTGCTCGCGAAATTGCGACGGCACCTCCAGCTCAAGTCGTGGCTCCAAGCCTGGCTCTATATCCACGTCCCTGCAACCTTCGCGCTGATCGCCGCGCTCTCTGCGCACGTGTTCAGCGTGTTCTTCTACTGGTGAGCGGCGCATGAGCTTTCTTGTCCGCCAGATCGCACTGAAGGCCAGCGGGGACGAGATCGTCCGCGCAAAAAGGGTCGATGGCGACGAAATGAAGATCGGCCGTGACGGCGCTTGCGGCCTCCACCTGCCCGATCTTGCGGTCGATCCCGAGCACGCGCTGGTCACCCAGCTTGACGAGACCCACATCGAGATCGAATCGCTGCACGGCCAGCCGTTCGAAGTCGATGGCCAGTCGGTCCAGCGCAAGGAGCTCGACGTCACGCTCGGCTCCGAACTCAAGTTCGGCAGCCACCGGATCAAGCTGGGGCAAGATGCGCGCAGCCGCTTTCCGACGTTTACCGTGCGCCGCGAAGCGCCGCTGTCGCACTCCAACTCGGATCCCGACACCAACGAGGCCTATACGCTCAAGGGACTGGTCCCGGGCAAGCGGATGAGCGCCTGGGCGTTCGCCGCGATGGTCCTGCTCGCGTTCCTCGCCTGGCCGATCTGGAGCTATGCCAGCTACAGCGACCTCGCGCTCAAGAAGGACGCTGCGCGGCCGGCGGGCTATCATGGCGATAAGGCGTGGGAATCGGGCAAGCTCAGCCTCGCGCACCAGGGGCTCGAGAACGATTGCCAATCGTGCCACGTCGAGCCGTTCGTGGCGGTGCGCGACAACGCCTGCCAGACCTGCCACACCAAGGTCCACGATCACATCAAGGACACCGCGCGGTTGGTGGCGGCGCGCGGCGAGCCGGGCGGGTTCGCCTCGTTCACACGGGCGGTGGCGACGACCTTCAACAAGCCCGCGGGGCGCTGTGTCGAATGTCACACCGAGCACGAGGGCGCGGGTGATATGGCACCCACGGCGCAGAAGTTCTGCACCGATTGCCATGCCGAGATGAAATCGCGCTTGCCCGACACGAAGCTTCCCGACGCGGCCGACTTCGGCACCTCGCACCCGCAGCTGCGCCCGACGGTGATCGCCGACACCACCGACGCAGCCAAGCCGAAGCTGCGCCAGATCGTCTGGTCGCAGGACGCCAAGGAATTCAACGGGCTGAAATTCACCCACGCCCAGCACCTCTCGACGGTCAATGGCGTTGCCCAGATGGTCCGCCGCCGCCCCAACGAGTTCCCCGACCAGGAAGGGCTCGATTGCGAGAACTGCCACCAGACAGATGCCTCAGGCGTGTGGTTCAAGCCGGTGGTGATGGAGGAATCCTGCCAGACCTGCCACAGTCTGACCTTCGACAAGATCGGCGGGACCTTCCGCACACTGCGTCACGGTGAGCCCGAGATGGTCGTCGCCGACTTGCGCGGGTTCTTCGCCGCGGGCGCGCCGACGCGCCCGATCAACCTCGATTCGATGAGCCGCCGGGTTCCGGGCGATCGCGCCGCGGCCGAGACCGCGGGCGATTACGCACGCGCGGTGCGGTTCTATCCGACCCAGGCCGGCCAGGCGATCCAGATGCTGTTCAACAAGGGCGGCGCCTGCTTCGACTGCCACAACATCACCCGCACCGGCACCGCGGCGACTGCGGGCTACAACGTCCAGAACGTGGTCCAGACCCAGCGCTACTACCACAAAGGCTGGTTCACCCACGCCAAACACACCAAGTACGAATGCGTCGATTGCCACGTGAAGGCCCAGAACACCAACGACGCCACCGACCTTCTGGTCCCCGGGCTCGACGGCAAGGGCGGCTGCCGCGATTGCCACGTCGGCGGGACCGGGGCCAAGCTGGCTTCGGCCTCGGTCAAGCAACCGGTGGAATCGCAATGCGCGATGTGCCACGACTATCACCTCGACGACAAAGCACCGTGGATGACCCGCTTGCCAGCATCCCGGCGCGCCTCTTACGATCGCCGCCGCAACGCGGGTGCGGGGCAGAACGCCTCCAAGTAGAAATAATGAAATGCTGGTCGCACAGATTACCGATATCCACCTTGGCTTCGAGCCGGACACGCCGGGCGAGTTCAATCGCCAGCGGCTGGATCGTGCGCTAGCTGCGCTGACCGCGCTCGATCCGCTGCCCGATCTGATGCTGGCAACCGGCGACCTCGTCGATCGCGGCGATGTCGACAGTTATCGCCGCCTGCGCGAGGCGTTTGCCGGGCTGCCCTTCCCCGTCCACTACGCGCTGGGCAACCACGACGTGCGGCGTAACTTTGCGCAAGTCTTCCCCGAGGCCGCCTTGATCGACGGCTTCCTCCAGTATGTGATCGAGACCGGCCCGCTGCGGCTGGTCGTGCTCGATACGCTGCAAGAAGGCCGCCACGGCGGCGCGTTCTGCGAACGGCGCGCGCGGTGGCTGCGCGATACGCTCGACGCAGCGCCAGAGCGCAATACGCTGATCGTACAGCATCATCCGCCGGTCGAAACGGGCATCGCGTGGATGAACACCGATCCGGCCGAGCCCTGGGTCCACCGCCTGGCCGATTGCCTGCGCGGTCGTCCGAACGTGGTCGGGCTGGTTTGCGGACATATCCACCGCGCGATCGTCACCCGTTGGGAGGGCGTCACCGTCGCCACCTGTCCCTCGACCGCGCCACAAGTCGCGCTCGAACTGCTCCCGATCGACCCCGAGCGCCCCGACGGCCGCCCGCTGATCGTCGCCGATCCTCCCGCTTATGCGCTGCACTGGTGGAACGGGCGCGAACTGATCACCCACTTCGACACCGCCGAAGACCACGAAGTGCTTGCCAGCTATGACGACGACCTCAAGGACATGATCGCCAACATGCTGGCGGAACGTCCGGTTTAGGGGCGCACCTCCGACCTCCATCTCCGCTCGTGTCGAGCAGCCCCGCGCGGCAGCGATCGTCACGAAACCCGAAGTAACCGCCTTACCGCGAACCCCGCCCCGCGCGAGACAGCGCCAGCATTTGCGCCCCGTCGCGATTGTACAGATCGTCGCGGAACACGATCCGGCCCTCGTCGGGCGCGGCGGTGAGGTAAGTGATGTAGACGGGCACCGGCTGCTCGAGCGGGACCACCTGTTCGACGGCACCCTTCTTGGGCGCGGGCATCTTGCCGTATAGCCAGGTGCCCAGCCGCGACGCGTCCTCGAGCCGCACGCAGCCCGAACTGGCGAAGCGCACCTCTTCCTTGAGCAGCGCCTTGTCGGGGGTATCGTGGAGGTAGATGCCCTGGTCGTTGGGGAAGTTGAACTTCACCTTGCCCATGAAATTGCCCTTGCCTGGCAGCTGGCGAACGCGCAGCTCCCGGGTTCCCGCCTCCACAGCCTTCCAGTCGATCCGCGCGGGATTGAGGACCTTGGGCTTGTCGGACCAGTCGCTCAGCGCCTGATACCCCTTAGCCTTCAAGTAGCCGACGCCGTTTTTGTTGACGTTCCACGCGATGCGGCTGCGGACCAGATCGGGCGGCACGTTCCAATAGGGATTGAGCACCGCGTTGCTCAGCAGCCCCGCCATCATCGGGGTCGGTTCGGATGGCTTGCCGACCACGACCTTCATCGAATCGACGATCTTTCCGTCCTCGAACATATAGAGCCGCGCGCCCGCTGTATCGACCAGCACGTAACGCTTGGCCGGGTTCGCGGGGATCGCGCGGGCGCGTTCGAGGTTGAGCTGAACCAGCTCGGTCCCCTCAAGGCCAAGCTCGCGCGCGGCCAAGGCATCGCGCAGATCGTTGTAGAACGGATGCATCCACGCCATGTTGTCGACATAGCGTTCAAGCGAGGGCGCCGCGGCAGCCGCGGTCAGCGACGCGTTGGCGGTGGGCATGATCGGCGCGAGCAGATTCGACTGGTAGGTCATCCCCGCATCGCGTGGTGCGCGGGTGCCCTGGACGTAGGCGGCGAAAGTCCTTGAAAACGCCAGCTCGGCCTTGGCCAGATCGTCGGCATCCCCCTTGCGCGCGCGTTTGAGATAGCCACGGAGGCGATCGGCCTGAAGCGCCTTGCGGCTGAGACCGTCGTAATGGGCGGTCGCGATCAGCTGGTAGAGCGCCTCGGCAGCCTGGTTGGGTGCGTCGCCCTCGATCCACAGCGGGCGATAGCCGCGGGTGATGTAGAACGCGCGCAAGGTGGCGTCGGTTTTGGTGTTGGCGTCGAGCGCCGCCATTATCTCGGCCGGCGGGAGGTCCGCATGAGCGAGCGACGGCGCCAGCATCGCTGCTGCCGCCGCCGTGATCGCCAGTCCCGAAAGGCCGGCCGGGCGTTTACGCCGCCCGGCCAGAGATCCCAGTTTGCGCATTTAGCCCCGCTCGCCCGCGCGATACGAAGTGCTCGACACCGGCTGAACCACCGGGCCGCCTTCGTAATACTGGCCTTCACGGGTGTAGCCGTCAGCGCAGCCATCGTTGTTGCGATCGGTCCAGATCGCGCCGGCAAGCCCACCGACAGCCGCACCGATCAGCGCGCCTTGGAGCGGGTTGATCCCGCCGACCACCGCGCCGAGGCCCGCGCCGCCGACCGCACCGACACCGGCGCCGGTCGCCGCGCCGCCCAGCACCGAACGGCACTGGTTGGCGGCCGCCGCGTATTGCGGGCGGCCTTCGTAGTACTGGCCGTTCTGGACGTAGCCGTCGGAATAGCCGTCGTTATCGCGATCGGCCCAGATCGCGCCGCCGATCCCGCCGACCGCCGCGCCGATCACCGCGCCTTCGATCGGCGAAAGACCGCCGACCACAGCGCCGACGCCGGCGCCCGCAGCCGCGCCGATCGCCGCACCGGTGCCGGCGCTGGCCAAGGTATCGTCATTGGCGGTTGAAGCACAGCCACCAAGCGAAAGCGCGGTGGCGCCGAAAAGCATAATGATAGTCTTGTTCATGAGGATTCTCCGCAAGTCCCATTTTAGGAGCGCGAGAGCGGCGAACAATCCGGACATCGAAACCATGGTGCAACCCGGAAGACTCGTGGCCCTCGTGTGGGGTGTAACGAGAGTCAGGCCCATTCCGTTCCCCGCCCGGTTCCACCGCACGCCGCGTGCTAGGCACCCGTCGGCTTATGCAGGCAGGGGATCGCCTTCCCTGATGGGCGAATCGCCGCGCTCTCCGGCATCGAGCAGGCGTTGGATCGGGCCAGCGAACAGCAGCATCATAACCGCCCCCACAACCGGCATGAGCGCGGTGAGCAGGAAGTACAGCGACGCACCGAGCGGCTCATAGAACCGGCCGAGATATCCAAGGGCGAAGAACCCCAAAGCACCGGCGAGCGCCGACATCGCGAACATCGTCCCGTTGACCGACGCGGGCGCATACCGCGCGATCAGCGCTTTTGAAGGCGGGTCGATCCAGGCGTAGGCGAAGCCGAGCACGAGATAGAACAATAGCCACCCGGCGATCGGCACTTGGGCGAGCGAGGCGAGCAGTCCGACGATGACGAAGGAAGCGGCGATCATCAGGTTGCCGATGCCGATCTTGCGAATGTCGCCAGGCTCGCGGCCTCGTGCGGCCAGTCGCGTCCAGACGCGGTTGGCGAACAGCACCCCCAGAATGGTCAGGATACCGTCAGCGGTGAGGATCCAGGTAACCGGCACCTCGAACCCGCCAACCGTGCGATCGACCGCGGTATCCGCCCACACGACCATGATCCCATAGGCCTGCTGCGCCGCGGCAAACGCCAGGATGCGCGGCATCAGCGTGATCAGGATCGCCCCGATCGTTACCCACTGCCCACGGGTCAGCGGATCGCGCTTCTCGCCACGGGTCAGGCGGTCGGGCGGAAAGTGCGGGCGTCCCAGCAGGTAGGTGGCAAGACCCACCAGCATGCCGATGCCCGCGGCGCCGAAACCCCAGTGCCAGCCGATCCTCTCGCCCATCGTGCCCGCAATCAGCGGAGCGGCCAGTGCGCCGACGTTGAGTGCCATCAGATAAATGCCGAAGGCCCGGGTGCGGCGGGTGTCGGTGGGCGAATAGAGCCCGCCGATCTGCGCGGCGAGGTTGGCGATGAAACAGCCCCCGCCCAGAATCAACAAGAGCAGCGCGAGCAGGAACGCGCTTTCGAGCGCCATCGTCAGGTGCCCCGCGCTCATCAGCAGCGCGCCGATGGTCACGGTCCTGGTCCGCCCTAGGACGCGGTCCCCCAGCCATGCGCCAATCAACGGAGTTACCAGGATCAGCCCCGAATAGAGTCCGAAGGTTTGCGCGGCGAGCGCCAGGTCGGTCATCGGCCCGAACACCGCTTCAAGCACCGAGCGGTAGGTTGCCAGACCGACCACGTTGCCCGAGTTGGCCGGGAGCAGGAGGTACTTGGTCATGTACAGCATCAGCAGCGATTGCATCGCGTAGAAGCTGAACCGCTCCCACAGCTCGGTCCCGGCGAGGTAGCCGAGGCCCTTGGGATGACCGAAGAAGGCGTTGTCGGACGAAGGCCGCGGGTGGAGTTGGCCCGAAGGATCGGCGATGGTCTGGCCGTCGAGGCCAGTGCCCGTTTCGGTCGTGGTCATCGTGCAGCCGTCCCCCAAAGACGCTTGCCTGCGCCTGAACGGGGCGGGGTTATCAGCCGGATGATGCGCGGCAAGCGATTTCCTCAGCGCACTCCGGCCAACGTCTTCTGCCGTCGCCGCTGGACCGAGCTGCCCAGCCCGATAGCCTCGCGGTACTTTGCCACCGTTCGCCGCGCCAGGTCGAAGCCCTTGCCGCGCAGGAGTTCGACCAGGGTATCGTCCGAGAGGATCGCCGCGGCGTCCTCGGCCTCGATCAGTGCCCGGATCTGGGCCTTGACCGTTTCGGCCGAAACCGATCCTTCGCCATCCGCCGAGGCGACGCCCGAGGTGAAGAAGTACTTGAGTTCGAAGGTACCTCGATCGCAGTTCAAGTACTTGTTCGAGGTGACCCGGCTGACCGTCGATTCATGCATTTCGATCGCCTCGGCGACTGTCCGCAACGTCAACGGCCTTAGTTCGGCGACGCCGCGGCGAAAGAACCCGTCCTGCTGCTTGACCAGTTCGGCGGCGACCTTGAGGATCGTCTTCTGGCGCTGGTCGAGCGCCTTCACCAGCCAGTTGGCATCGGCCAGTTTATCACCCAGCCAGCCGCGCGATTCCTTGTCGTCGCAGGTGCGCTTGAGTTCGACGTAATAGCTGCGGTTCACCACCAGGCGCGGCAGCGTCGCCTGGTTGAGCGCAATGTCCCAGCCCCCGTCGACGCGTCCGCGGACGAGGATGTCGGGGATCACCGATTCCGCCGGACCGCTGCCGAAGCGCATTCCCGGCCGCGGATCATAGCTGCGCAGCTCGGCGAGCATGTCGGCGAAATCCTCGTCGTCGACCCCGCACATCCGCTTGAGCTGCGCGAAGGCGCCCTTGGCGACAAGGTCGAGGTTTTCGATCAGCCGCTTCATGCACGGGTCGTAACGGTCGGCTTCTATCGCCTGGAGTGCGAGGCACTCGCTGAGGCTGCGCGCGCCGACCCCGGTGGGATCGAGCGACTGGACCACGCGCAACGCATCCTCAACCTCACTGAGCGGGGCGCCGAGCATCTCGGCAATCTCGCGCAGGGGGGTTTCGAGGTAGCCCGCCTCGTCGAGCTGGTCGATCAGCCAGTGGGCGATGGCTGCCTCGCGCGGGTCACCTGCCGCGGGGCCGACCTGGGCGTGGAGGTGCTCAGCTAATGTCAGCGAGCCGCCGCCGCGCTCGTCGAGCAAAAGCCCATCCCCTCCGCCGCTGCTGGTTTCACCCCCGCGTTCGAGTTCGAACGACGATCCCCGCTCGCCGTCGCCGGTGTCACGGTCGCCGTCGAGCGCGGTGGAGTCGATATCGAGCGGGCGGTCGTCACTGGCGCGGCCCTCGCCGATCAGCTGATCGACCGGCGAGCTTTCGAGATGGGTGCGCCTGGGGTCGAGCGGCTCGGCTTCGAGCACTTCGCCGGGCGCCGCCGCCTCGGCGACTTCGAGCAAGGGATTGTCCGCCACCGCCTCGGCCACCACAGTCTCGAGTTCGAGGTTCGACAGCGCCAGCAGCTTGATCGCCTGCTGGAGCTGGGGGGTCATCACCAGCGACTGAGATTGCCGAAGATCGAGGCGAGGGCCGAGGGCCATGTTTACGCTACCGTCAGCGAGTGTGCTTCGACAGGCTCACCATGAGCGGGTATTGGGAATCGAGTCACTCCGGAAGGTCCGCTCAGCCTGAGCTTGTCGAAGGCCACGCACCGCAGCCCGAATCACTCACAACGTGAACCCCTCGCCCAGATACAGCCGGCGCACGTTTTCGTCCGCCACCAGCGCCTCGGGCGATCCGGCGAACAGCACCTGCCCGCCGTAGATGATGCAGGCGCGATCGACGATGTCGAGCGTTTCGCGCACGTTGTGATCGGTGATCAGCACCCCGATCCCGCGGTTCTTGAGATCGGTGATGAGGTGGCGGATGTCGTTGATCGAGAGCGGATCGATCCCGGCGAACGGCTCGTCGAGCAGCATGATCGAGGGATTCGCGGCGAGTGCCCGGGCGATCTCGCAGCGCCGCCGTTCGCCGCCCGACAGCGCCATGGCCGCGCTGGTCCGCAGCCGGGTCAGCCCGAATTCGTCGAGCAGCCGATCCAGCTCCTGAGCGCGCACAGCCCGGTCGGGTTCGACCAGCTCGAGCACGCAGTTGATATTCTGCTCAACCGTCATCCCGCGGAAGATCGAGGTTTCCTGCGGCAAATAGCCCAGTCCCAGGATCGCCCGGCGGTACATCGGCAGCTTGGTGATATCGACCCCGTCTAGCAAGATCCGGCCGCTGTCGGGGCGGACCAGCCCCATGATCGAATAGAAGCAGGTGGTCTTGCCCGCGCCGTTGGGGCCGAGCAGGCCGAGCACTTCGCCCTTGCCGACCGACAGCGAGATGTCGCTGAGCACCGCCCGCTTGTCATAGCTCTTGGCGATCGAGACCACTTCGAGTCCGCCCTGCGGCACCGGCGGCGAGGCATCGGCAGCGCGTTGCGCGACGGCCAGATCGGGGTCGTGCAGCGCGTTCATGCGCGGTGGCTGGCGGTCGAAAATCGCATCGTCGCAGTCCATAGCACGCGCGCCAAGCGGCGAAAGCCCCTGCCATGGCGCGTCTGGCAGGATTTATGCATGGCTCATCGCGCGCCCGATGTTGCAAAATGGTGAATGCGCTTGCTCCCGATGGTCGCAAGGGCGATAGTCGCTGCGGGAAAAGGGTGGAGAAGGGCCATGGTCAAAGCCGTGCGCAACCATCGGGTCGATGGAGAGTTCGGAGCGCCGCCGCGCCAGCGTGACTGGCGCAAGGCGATGAGCGACAACGTCGCCTATGCACTGCTGGTCTATACCGGGCTGCAGATTTTCATGACGATCACTGCGATGAAGAAGCTCGCCGAAGGCTCGTCGCTTCCCTATCTCTCGCTGATCATCCTCGTCGCTGCGATCATCCCCGCCTGCCGCCGGTTTGAGCGCCGCTGGGATTTGATCGGCGAAAAGAACGCCGCCGACCCCGCGCTGCGCGGCTATTTCCGCCGTGACCAGGCGTTCCTGTGGCTGCTGGCGATCGGCCTGCCGTTCGTCCTGACCGGGATCATCATCGGAATCGAACGGCTGATCTGACCAGCCCCCGGGCTCGTTTGACCCAACCCGGACCCCCCGCTAGAGGCGGTCGCCCGCCCGCATCCCGCCGGCGCAAGGTCGCGCCCCGATGCTGTCCCCCGAACAAGCGCAAGCCCGCTGCCAGGCGCTGGTCGAGCGCGCCCGCGCTGCCGGCGCGGATGTCGCCGATGCGCTGTTTTCGGCCAGTTCGTCGCAAAGCGTGCAGGTCCGGCTGGGTGCCTTGGAAGATGTCGAGCGATCGGAGAGCGAACACGCTTCGTTGCGGGTGTTCGTGGGCCGCGGCACCGCCAGCATCGGTTCGTCCGACCTGTCGGACGCCGCCTTGGGCGAACTCGCCGAGCGAGCGGTGGCGATGGCCCGCGCTGCGCCCGAGGACAAGTTTGCAGGGCTGGCTCCCGATGAGATGCTGCTGCGCGGCGCTCCGCCGCAGCTCGATCTGGTCGATCCGCAAGAGTATGCGCCAGCCGAACTGCGCGCCCGCGCCGAAGCGGCGGAGGATGCCGCGCGCGCGGTTGCCGGGGTAACCAACAGCGAGGGCGGCAGCGCCAGCCTGGGCGCTTCGGTGGTCGCGCTGGCGACCAGCGCCGGGTTCGCGGGCGGCTATGCGACGACCAGTCACTCGCTCTCGGCCAGCGTGGTTGCGGGCGAAGGCGCGGGGATGCAGCGCGACTACGCCTGGCGGGTCGCACATCACGCTTCCGACCTGCCCTCAGCCGCGGAGATCGGGCAGCTTGCGGGAACGCGTGCGGTGGCGCGGCTCGATCCGCAGCCGATGACCAGCGGACCGCGCCCGGTGGTGTTCTCGCCGCGCGTCGGGGGATCGCTGGTCGGGCACCTGCTCGGTGCGATCAGCGGCGCGGCGATCGCGCGCAAGGCCAGCTTCCTGCTGGGACGCGAGGGTCAGCAGATCTTCGCGCCGGGCATCGTCATCCGCGACGACCCGCATCGCAGGCGCGGGGTACGCTCGCGCCCGTTCGACGGCGAGGGCCTGCCCACCGCCGCGCGCGCGCTGGTCGAGGACGGGAGGATCACCGGCTGGCTGATGGATTCGGCCGCCGCACGCCAGCTCGGCCTTGCTCCCACCGGCCATGCCACGCGCGGCCACGGCGGGGCTCCGGGTGTCAGCGCGGGCAACGTTACGATCGAGCCGGGCGCGTGCGGCGTCGCCGAGCTGATCGGCGACATCGCCGACGGGGTCTACGTCACCGAACTGATTGGCCAGGGAGTCAACGGCGTGACGGGTGACTACAGCCGCGGCGCCAGCGGACTGCGCATCGTCAACGGCCAGTTCGCCGGGCCGGTCGCGGGAATCACCATCGCGGGCAACCTGCTCGCCATGTTCGCGCAGCTCAGCGCGGCGGACGACCTGGAAACCTACCGCGGGATCGACGTGCCGACGCTGCGGGTAGACGGTATGACGGTAGCGGGGGAGTAAAATCCTCTCCAAGCCTGCTCGGAGAGGACCTGGCTATCCCTTCGCCCGTTCGATCGCCTCGATCACAATGCGCCGCGCGTCGTCGGCGTCGCCCCATTTGCCCACCCGCACCCACTTCTCGGGCTCCAGATCCTTGTAGTGGGTGAAGAAGTGCTCGATTTGCTGGAGCACGATCGAGGGCAGGTCCTGGCGCTCGCCGATGTCCGAATAATATGGGAAGGTCGTGTCCACCGGCACGCAGATCAGCTTTTCGTCGCCGCCGGCCTCGTCTTCGAGATTGAGCACCCCGATCGGCCGCGCGCGGACCACGCAGCCCGGGATGAACGGCGAGCGGGCGATGACCAGCGCGTCGAGCGGGTCGCCGTCAGGCGAAAGCGTGTGCGGCACGAACCCATAGTTGGCCGGATAGCGCATCGGGGTGTGGAGAATGCGGTCGACGAACAGCGCGCCCGAAGCCTTGTCGAACTCGTACTTCACCGGCTCGCCGCCGACGGCGACCTCGATGATCACGTTGAGGCTTTCGGGCGGGCTATCGCCGACGGGGATTTTGGTGATGTCCATGGCGGCGCCCTTTAGCCCCCATGCTGCACTGCGGCAATGCTACTTGCGCGCACGCGGGGCCAGCAGGCGGTCGAGTCCTCCGTCGCCGTTGGCAGTCTTTTCCAGCCACGGATAGCGCAAGCCGCCGTGCCACGCGACCGGCACGGTGCGGAACGCCTCGCCGCGCTTGACGATAAGGCGGAGCGGGTCCTTGCTCCCCTTGGCCGCGGTGATTGCCGATTTTATTTCGTCCGTCGAGAAGGCGACATCGTTGACCGCGACGATCTGCGTGCCGGTGACCAACCCGGCATCGAACGCCGGGCTGTCCCAGCGCACCGTGGTGACCTTGCCCTCGCCATCGACGTTGACGCCCAGCGAATAGAACAGGTTGGTGAACTTTCCGTCGGCCATCCGGCCTTCCTCGAACGAATTGGGTTTCTCCTTCCACACCAGCCGGTATCCGGCCTGGGTGATCCCGGCGAGCGGCGCTGGCTGGTTCGGGGTCTTGATCCGCGCGGTCAGGAACGTCGCCCAGTCGTGGGGATAAACCGCGTTCAACGTGCGCACGACCTCGTCGAAATCGTAGGTCCGCACTCCCCAGTCGCCGTCGCGCCCGCCGAAGAAGACGCGGGCGAAATTGTCCAGACCCCGCGCCCCGCGCGTGCCCTGGCGGATGAGCTGGTCGGCCTCCAGCCAGACCAGCGCACTTTCGACGTAGTAGTCCTCCGATCGGGCAAGCGACGAGTACGGCAACGGCCGGCGGCGGTTGATGATCGGATCGTTGGTGGTGTCGTCGACCGCGCGCCACGCGCGCCCCGGCTGTCCCTCGGCATAGTTGGCCGCGGCGTTGGCGAACATCGCAAGCACCGTGTCTTTCGATTGCACGCCCGATCTCGCCGCCAGGACATAGCCCCAGAACTGGGTCTGGCCTTCATAGACCCAAAGCAGGCTGTTCTGCATGGGGGTGCGGTAGTCCGGCGTCCACAGGTCGGCCGGTCGGCGGTACTTGCCGTTCCACGAATGGACCAGCTCGTGCGGGATCACGTTGTGGTCCCAATCCATCTTGTCCCATTCGATCCACGATTTGGGCTCGTACTGGTTTTCGCTCGAGCGATGGTGCTCGAGCCCGATCCCGCCCATCCGGTTGGTCATCGCCAGCAGGAAATCATAGTGATCGAACGGGCGCGTGCCATACAGAGCCAGCGATTCGTCGATCAGGTTGCGATAGGTCTGCATGTGCTCGGGCTTGATCGCCAGAAGCTCGGGCTTGTCGGCGATCGCATCCATCCACACCCCGTGGCCGAGATCGGTGCGGGTCGCATAGCGCCCTGCGAAGATCGGCGAATCGACCAGCGTCTCGTAGTCGGTCGCGGCCCAGGTATGGATGCCGCCGCGCGCGGTCTTGCCGTCGAGCGCGGTGAACACGGTCCATCCCTCGGGCGCCTTGACCGTGGGCTTGACCCTGATCTGGCGGACGTAGTGCCCGGCCGGATACAGGCTCATCTTCTCCCACTGGAGGTTGAGCATTTCGCGGGTCATCGTGATCCGCCCCTCGCTTGCCTGAAGCGGCGAGGTGTGGACGAACTTTGCTGTCACCTCGCGCACGGCGTCGGGCAGCGTCACGTGGAAGGCGAAGACGTCGAGCGGGTCGCGCTTCCACGCCAGCGGCCTGTTTCCAGCGAAAAAGCGGATGTCATTGAGCAGCGCGGCGTTGCCGGAGGGTGCGTGGTTGCCCGGCAGCCACTGCGGATGGAGCAGGACCAGATCGCGCGCGCCCGGTTTGACCGGGATCGTCTGGGTCACCCGATAGATGCCGCGGACGACGTCGGTGGCGTCGATGTCGAGTTCGATCGTCCCGGGATAGGGGACGTCCTGCGCCGCGGGGATCGAATTGACGATCGGTATCGCCATCGGCGCCGATCGCGGCGCCTGGGCGGTCAGCGGCGAGGTGGACAGGAACAGGGCGGCGAAGAGCGGTGCGACCGCGAGAGGCTTGTGCATATCCCCTCAATGCCGGGATGCGGTTTCGGTTGCAACGGCAAGCCAGCGCCCTTCCCCCAAATCGCCATTCCCGCTAAGCGCCGCGCCAGAATGAGCAAGCCATCCACTCCGCAGGCCATCCGCGGCACCCAGGACATCTTCGGCGCTGAAGCCGAAGCGTTCCAGCACGTGGTCGAGACGTTCGAACGCGTCCGCAAGCTCTACCGCTTCCGCCGGATCGAGATGCCGGTGTTTGAGAAGACCGAAGTGTTCAGCCGCTCGATCGGCGAGACCACCGACGTCGTCTCGAAGGAAATGTACAGTTTCGACGATCGCGGCGGCGAGAACCTCACTTTGCGCCCCGAATTCACCGCCGGGATCGCGCGCGCCTATCTGACCAACGGCTGGCTGCAGCACGCACCGTTGAAGGTCGCCACCCACGGGCCGCTGTTCCGCTACGAGCGCCCGCAAAAGGGCCGCTATCGCCAATTCCACCAGCTCGACGCCGAAATCATCGGCGCGGGCGAGCCGCAAGCCGATGTCGAGTTGCTGGCGATGGCCGATCAGCTGCTCAAGGAATTGGGTATTGCCGACGGAGTGAAGCTCCACCTCAACACGTTGGGCGACGCGGAAAGCCGCGAGGCGTGGCGCGCGGCGCTGGTCGACCATTTCGAGTTCCACCGCGGCGAGTTGTCCGAGGACAGCCAAAAGCGCCTGTCCATCAACCCGCTGCGCATCCTCGACAGCAAGGATTCCCGGGATCAGGCATTCGTTGGTGGAGCGCCCAAGATCGACGAATTCCTGAGCGGCGAGGCGCAGGACTTCTTCGGCGCGGTCAAGGCCGGTCTCGATGCGGCGGGGGTGAAGTACCAACGCGCCGAATCGCTGGTCCGCGGCCTCGACTACTACCGCCACACCGCGTTCGAATTCGTCACCGACCAGCTCGGCGCGCAGGGAACGGTGCTGGGCGGCGGACGGTACGATGGGCTGATGGAGACGCTCGGCGGCCCGCATACGCCAGCGGTCGGTTGGGCCGCGGGGATCGAGCGGTTGGCGATGCTGGTGGGGGAGCGGCTTGAGGCGGTCATTGATGTCGTCGTGGTAGTTGAGGATGACGCGCTTCTCGACCGCGGCATTCAGGCAGTATCCGACCTGCGCCGTGCCGGCTTTTCGTCTGAACTGATTGGGAGCGGGTCTCCGCGGAAACGTTTCGACAAAGCCGCAAAGATGGGCGCGAATTCCATTGCTTCGATCGCCAGCAGGGAAGGCGTCGTTAAAGTTTCCCTGAAGGCTGAAAACGATATCAGGGCGCGCATAGAAGGCTTTTTTGAGTGATCATCTCCGTCGCCCCTGCGCAGGCAGGGGCCTATCCAAGCTGGCGGCATTGCACTTCGATGGATTGGATGGACCCCGGCCTTCGCCGGGGTGACGGGGTTGGTTGTGGTGAGGTAACGACGTGACGGTATCCGACGCACGGCTTGCCCAAATCGCCGAACGGTTCGCGCAGCTTGAGGCGCGGCTGGCTTCCGGGACGCTTGAAGGCACCGAATTCGTTTCCGCGTCGCGCGACTATTCCGAACTCGAACCCGTCGCCCGCGCCGCCTCACATGTGCGCGAGATGCGTGGTGAACTCGCCGAACTCAGCGGCATCAGCGATCCTGATCCCGAAATGCGTGCGCTTGTCTCTGACGATATCGCCCGGCTCAATGCAGAACTTCCCGCGGCCGAGCAGGCGCTCGCCATCGCCATGCTCCCGCGCGACTCCGCCGATGCGCGCCCGGCGATGCTCGAGATCCGCGGCGGGACCGGGGGCGACGAGGCGGCGTTGTTCGCCGCCGACCTGTTCCGGATGTACGAGCGGTTTGCCCAGGAGCGCGGCTGGAAGGTCGAGGTCATCTCGGCGAACGTCAACGACCTTGGCGGATACAAGGAAATCGTCGCCAACATCGCCGGAACGGGCGTGTTCGCGATGCTGAAATACGAATCCGGCGTCCACCGCGTCCAGCGCGTGCCCGTCACCGAAAGCGGCGGACGAATCCATACGTCTGCGGCGACCGTCGCAGTCCTGCCCGAGCCCGATGAGGTCGATGTCCAGATCGAACCGGGCGACATCAGGATCGACATCTATCGCGCCAGCGGCGCGGGGGGCCAGCACGTCAACACCACCGATTCCGCGGTGCGCCTGACCCACCTGCCGACCGGGCTCGTCGTGATCCAGCAGGACCAGCGCAGCCAGCACAAGAACAAGGACAAGGCGATGCAGGTGCTGCGCACGCGGCTGTACGACTTGCGCCGCGCCGAGGCGCACGGGGCCGAGGCCGAGGCGAGGAAAGCGATGGTCGGATCGGGCGACCGCTCCGAACGCATCCGCACCTACAACTTCCCCCAAGGCCGGGTGACCGACCACCGGATCGGGCTGACGCTCCACCGCCTGCCCGAGATCCTCGAAGGCCCGGGCTTGAGCGAACTGGTGGACGCGCTGATCGCCGAGGACCAGGCCAAGCGGCTGGCGGCGATCGGGGAGTGAAGTTGTCGTCAGCCCCGTGACCGTCGCCCTCGCCCTGCGGGAAGCCGCGGATGCCCTCGCCGAGGTTTCCGACACCCCCCGTCTCGATGCCGAATTGCTGATGGCGCATGTGCTGGGCGTGTCGCGCCCTGAAATGCTCCTCTACGCGATGCGTGATCCGGTGCCCGCGGGGATCGCCTCGCTGGTCGTGCGCCGCCTGCGCCACGAGCCGGTTGCCTACATCCTCGGGGTGCAGGAATTTTACGGACTCGACCTGATCGTCACCCCCGACGTGCTGATCCCGCGCGGCGACAGCGAGACGCTGGTCGAGGCGGCGCGCGCCGACTTGGCGGAGCGGCCACCCGAGCGGATTCTCGATCTCGGCACCGGATCAGGCGCATTGCTGCTCGCGGCGCTGTCGCTGTGGCCCGCAGCGCGCGGCGTGGGGATCGATCGATCGCTCGGTGCGATGGCCGTCGCCGCGGCCAACGCGGGGCGGCTAGGGATGGCGACGCGCGCGCGCATCCTCCACGACGACTGGAACCGCCCCGGCTGGATCGAGGCGCTTGGCAGGTTCGATCTGATCCTCGCCAACCCGCCCTATGTTGAGGACGTCGCCGCGCTCGCACCGCAAGTGCGCGGGTACGAACCGGCGGGCGCGCTGTTTTCCGGGATCGACGGCCTCGACGCCTACCGCGTGCTGATCCCCCAGTTACCTTCGCTGCTCGCACCCGATGCACTGGCGGTGGTCGAGATCGGCGCGACCCAGGCCGATGCGGTCGGCGCACTGGGCGGGGCTGCGGGCTTGAGTGCCACGCTCCACCGCGATCTGGCCCATCGCCCCCGCGCGCTCGCTCTGAGGAATAAGGCCTTCAAGAAAGCGCTTGGCAAACCGGGCGATCCGCATTACCTCGAAGCTAAGCCGGTAGGTGGATGACACGCTCCCGCCCGCCAGGCCCACTCCACCATTTGCCGCAGCGCAAGGGCCAAGGCCCTGCCCCGCACCGCAGATGAGGGACTTTCGCGAGGTAAGTTGGCCCGATGCCAACGAGTGCGCGTGGGGTGTTTCGCGACCGGTCCGGCCTGATGCCGCCCGCTTGCCCAGCCAGAGGACAAGGCTGTCTTGAACAACAACAACAGCAACCGTAACAACAACAACCGGCGCCGCGGTCGGGGCAACAACAATCGCCCGCAGGGCGGCGGCCAGCAGCTCAACCGGATCGACAGCCGCGCGCGCGGCAACGCGCCGCAGATGCTCGAGAAGTATCGCAAGCTGGCGTCTGACGCGCACCTCAACGGCGACCGGGTCCAGGCCGAGTACTATCTTCAGTTCGCCGATCACTATTTCCGGGTGATCGCCGACACCCGCGTTCGCCAGGAAGAGCAGCGCGGAGGGCGTCGCGATGAGAATTCCGGCGAGGGCGGCAACTACGATCAGGGCGACGACGGCGAATTCGGCAACGAAGGCGATATGCCCGGTTTCGACCAGCCGATGAACTATCGGCGCGAGGAACCGCGCGAGCCCAGAGAGCCCCGCGAGAATCGCGAATCGCGTGAACCTCGGCAGGATGACGGCAACCGCGAAAGCCGCAGCTACGAGCAGCGCGGACCGCAGCGTCCGCGTCAGCCCGAAGCGCAGCCGGTCGCCGAAGCCGCCCCCGAGGGGGAGGGCGATTCTCAACCACCGGCCGCCAACCCGTTCACCCGGAACACCCGCGGCCTGCGCCCGCGACGTGATCGCGACGAGCGCCCCGCCGCCGATCGCAGCAGCGAGGCAGCCGAGCCTTTCGGACTGGATCCGTCGATCCTGCCCCCGGCCATCGCCGAATCGCGCGCTGCGGTTATCGCGAGCGAGGGTGACGAAGCACCGGCCCCGCGTCGTCGCGGCCGCCCGCGCAAGACCCCGATCGCCGACGGCGGCGAACCGCTCGAGGTGGTGGGCGGCTGATCCTTCGAGGCACCAGGTAGCGTGCTGCTGCGCCGCCCCCTCCTGATCGCCGCGCTGGCCGGAGTAGCCTCGGCCACCGGCTTTGCGCCGCTGTCGTGGTGGCCGGCTACGCTGGCCGGGCTCGCGGTGCTGCTCCATCTGATCGCCAATGCCCCCGACTGGAAGCGCGCCGCGCTGATCGGCTGGCTGTTCGGGGTGGGCCACTTCGCTTTCGGCAACGGCTGGATCGCCACCGCGTTCACCTATCAGGCAGAAATGCCCGCCTGGCTCGGCTGGATCGCGGTGTTCCTGTTGGCGCTATACCTGGCGGTCTATCCGATGCTGGCGGCGTTGGGCGCGTGGGCGCTGGCTCGGCGCGGCGGCGGCTGGGCGCTGGTCTTCGCCTTCGCCGGCCTGTGGACGATCACAGAGTGGCTGCGCAGCTGGGTGTTCACCGGCTTCGTGTGGAACCCGCTGGGGATGGTTGCGCTGGGGCCTTGGTCGCGGCCGGGTCTCGCGCTGATCGCGCCGTGGCTGGGAACTTATGCGCTGTCGGCGCTGGCGGTTCTGCTGGCGGGATGCTGGTGGCTCGCCGCGCGCGAGACCCGCCTGCCCCGCAAGATCGCGCTTACCGCCACGCCGGTCCTCGCGCTGCTCGCGCCCCAGCTCTACGCCCCGCCCGCGGAGCCTGGGCGGATGCCATTCACCCTCGTCCAGCCCAACATCCCGCAAGAAGAACTCACCGACGCGAGCAAGTACGAGGACCAGTTCCAGCGCACCGCCGGGCTGAGCCTGCCGCGCGAACCGGGGCAGCGGCGGCTGGTGCTGTGGCCGGAATCGGGCGTGCCCGACTACCTGCGCCCCGGTTATCCCAAAGCCTTCTACGCGGAGTCGACTTACGCCGCCGACCCCAGGCTCGCGCGCGAGCGGATCGGGCGGGTGATCGGACCTGGCAGCCTGCTGCTGACCGGCGCGGTAGACCTCGTCGTGCGGGACCGCCGGGTGATCGGGGCGGACAACGCGGTCACCGCGATCGACAGCGATGGCCGCATCCGCGCCGGCTATATCAAGGCGCACCTGGTGCCCTATGGCGAGTATCTGCCGATGCGCGGGCTGCTCGAACCGCTCGGCCTGTCGCGGCTCGTCGCGGGGAGCCTCGACTTCCGCTCGGGCCCCGGCCCGCAGACACTCGACCTGCGCCCGTGGGGCCGGATCGGCATCCAGATCTGCTACGAGATCATCTTCTCGGGCCAGGTGGTCGATCGCGCCAATCGCCCCGATTTCCTGTTCAACCCATCAAACGACGGCTGGTTCGGCCGCTTCGGCCCACCCCAGCACCTTGCCCAGGCGCGAATGCGCGCGATCGAGGAGGGGCTGCCGATCCTGCGCGCGACCACCAACGGGATCAGCGCTGCGATCGACGCCAACGGCGTTGTCCGCCAGCAAATTCCGCAGCACCGCGCGGCAAGGATCGACGGCATGGTCCCGCGCGCCCACGCCTCAACCCCCTTCGCCCGCACCGGTAACCTGCTGCCGCTTGGCTGGGCGATAGTCTTGCTAGCGCTGTCCGCCATTGCCTTGCGCCGCCGCCCTCGCTAGAGCCGTCCGCCACACATAAAGCTTTCTTTATATAACGGACCTCCCCATGCGCAGCGAATTCCTGTTCACTTCCGAGAGCGTTTCCGAAGGCCATCCGGACAAGGTCGCCGACCAGATTTCGGACGCGATCGTCGATCTCATGCTGTCCAAGGATCCCGAATCGCGGATCGCCTGCGAGACGATGGCGACCACCCAGAAAGTGGTCCTGGCGGGCGAAATCCGCTGCAAGCCGATGTACGACGAAGCACGTTGGCCCGAACACGCCGGCTGGGCGCCGGGTGCGCGCGACGAAATCGAGGAAGTCGTGCGCGGCGTGGTCAAGGCGATCGGCTATGAGCAGGATGGCTTCCATTGGGCAGGGTTGTCGTTCGAGAACCACCTTCACGGCCAGTCGGCGCACATCGCGCAGGGTGTCGATGCCGGCGCAGACAAGGACGAGGGCGCTGGCGACCAGGGAATCATGTTCGGATTCGCCTGCGACGAGACCCCGGACCTGATGCCCGCCACGCTCCACTATAGCCACAAGATCCTCGAGCGGATGGCCGCCGACCGCCACTCAGGCGCCGCGCCGTTCCTCGAGCCCGACGCCAAGAGCCAGGTCACGCTGCGCTTCCGCGAGGGCAAGCCCTCGGCGGCAACCGCGATCGTCGTCTCGACCCAGCACGCCAGGGGTTACGACGAGGGCGCCAACGAAGCCGAACTGCACAACTATGTGCGCGGCGTGGTCGCCGACGTGCTCCCGGCCGAGTTGCTGACCAACGAGACCGTCTATCACATCAACCCCACCGGCAGTTTCGAGATCGGCGGTCCCGATGGCGACGCCGGACTGACCGGGCGCAAGATCATCGTCGATACTTATGGCGGTGCGGCCCCGCACGGCGGCGGCGCATTCAGCGGCAAGGACCCGACCAAGGTCGACCGTTCCGCCGCGTACATTGCGCGCTATCTGGCCAAGAACATCGTCGCGGGCGGCTGGGCCAGCCGTTGTACGATCCAGCTCGCCTACGCGATCGGCGTCTCCGCACCGCTGTCACTCTATGTCGATACCCACGGAACGGGGACGGTCGGCGACGACCGGCTGGAAGGTGCGATCCAGGGCATCACCAAGCTGGGCGGGCTGACCCCGCGCGGCATCCGCACCCACCTCGGCCTCAACAAGCCGATCTACGCCAAGACCGCCGCCTACGGCCACTTCGGGCGCAAGCCGGAAGGCGACCTGTTCCCGTGGGAGCGCACCGATCTGGTCGAGGATCTGAAGGCGGCGCTGGGGTGAATACGGTCCGTTCAAAGTCGTTGGTTTGAACACCCCCATCGCCCCGCACTTGATGCGGGGGCCCATTGCCTTTCCGACGTTCCGAAGAGAAGCGGGCCCGTGTCAAGCACGGGGCGCCGGTCGTGTTTTTGGTCATTTACTCACCTATTTGGCACATTTCTCTGTCCTACATCGGTTCGTTTCGCCAATATCCTCGTCTTTGGCGAAAGGCGATTCGATCCCGTGCGCACCCTCACCCCCCGCATCCTCGTTGAAATCCTCCATCACGAGGGCCTTGCGCGCGAGGCTTATCGGGATTGCGTGGGGGTATGGACCTGGAGCGTCGGGATCACCGATGCGAGCGGCCACCGCGTCGCCCGCTATCGCGACAACCCGCAGCCGATCGCACGCTGCCTCGAGGTGTTCCTCTGGCTGCTGACCACGCGCTATCTCCCCGCGGTCAACGCCGCGTTCGGCGCGTACGAGCCGTCCGAACACCAGCTCGCCGCCGCGCTCTCGTTCCACTACAACACCGGGGCGATCGCGCGCGCCTCGTGGCTCAAGCGCTTCCTCGCCGGCGATGCCGAAGCCGCCCGCAAAGCCATCCTCGACTGGCGCCGCCCCTCCGAAATTCTCCCGCGCCGCCGCAAGGAACGCGACCTGTTCTTCAACGCCAAGTGGTCGGGTGACGGGATGATGGCGATCTACGAAGTTGCCAAGCCGGGCTACCGGCCGGTGCGACCGAGGCGGGTCGTAGTAGCCGAAGCAGTCACGGGTCTTCTGGCAAACCCAGCCCCCTTCGCTCCATCCCCGTCCCCGGCGCGATCCGCCGAGCTGGCGAGGTCGGATCGCAACTGGTTCGATCGACTGTTCGACTGACCCGCCGGCGCGTAAGCCCCGGCATCCTCGTCCGGCCACCGTTCCAGCCTTGGCGACCGAGCGTTCAGGAACACCGCGGGCAGTTTCGCCAGCATCAGCGACTTGTGGATCCAGAAGTCGGTCCAGCGTTCCCGCCATTTGGCGGTGACCCGTCCCTGGCGGGTCAGCCATCCGTGGTAGGGCAGCCAGTGATCGGGCTCGTCCTTCTCGACGATCCTGAAAATCCTGGTCATCACCGGGTCGGAGCGGATGTGCGGGTTCCGCAGCAGTATCTCGACCTGGCGCATTCCGCGCTGTTCGGTAAGCAAAATCACCCGGCACAGCTTCTCGAACTGCGCTCCGTCGGCAGCGATGGTCCTGGTATCGAGTTCGTCGATGGTGCAGCCGAACACGCCCTCGATGAAACGGTCGATGTGGCCGCAGGTGCGATCGACCTTGAGCGGCATCCGCCCCTGGCGCTCGAACCAGCGCTTGAACATCAGGTAGTGCTTGTACTCGTCGGCGCGGTGCTTCTCGACCGCGGCGATGAACCCGGCTTCGCCCGGGCAACGCGCGCGAACCGCCTCCAGCACGCGATCCAGTGAAGTGTAGCCGCGGTGCTCGTTGTAGATGTAGATCGAGGCGAGAACCTCGAGAAAGCGGGCGCGGAAGGCGGCATGAGGCGACATTCGCGTGCGTTTTCCTTGCCTGGGGCGCCGCGACGCCCCTGCAAACGCCTACGCCATCAACCGTCGTCGAGCATCGCGATCAAGGAACCCACGGCATCGGCAAACTCTTCGCGGAACGCCTGAACGACGGCTTTGGCCGGGCGAACGTCCTCGACGAGGCCGACGCCCTGCCCGACGAAATAGGAAACGAGTTCGCGCGCCTGCTGGTTCCCGCCCGCGGCGGCGCGTTCGATCCGGGCGAAAGCGGGTTCGGAGACCATCCCCATCAGCGGCATTGGCAAGGCGCCGGGCGAATTTGCGCCATCGTCCCACGCCGCGTGCCACGCGCTGCGCAACTGTCGCGCGGGCTTGCCCGTCCGGCTGCGCGAGCGGACGGTGTCGCGGCTGCG
Source organism: Novosphingobium sp. (assembly GCA_030697365.1). Classification (GTDB taxonomy): domain Bacteria; phylum Pseudomonadota; class Alphaproteobacteria; order Sphingomonadales; family Sphingomonadaceae; genus Novosphingobium. The sequence goes on from JAUYQH010000200.1 coordinate 49,721, forward strand.
CGCCGCGACCATCTTGGCGCGGAAGATCTCGCTGGTCTCGGCCTCAGGCGTCGCCAGCCAGACGCTGCCGGTCCACGCGCCCTGCGCGCCCGCGGCCATCATCGCCGCCATCTGCGCGCCGGTCATGATCCCGCCCGCGGCGAGCACGGGGGTGTCATGCCCGGCTTGCGCCAGGGCGCGGACTACCTCGGGGATCAGCACCAGCGTCGAAACTTCGCCGCAATGTCCACCTGCCTCGCCCCCCTGAGCGACGATGATGTCGACCCCCGCCGCGGCCTGGCGAAGCGCGTGCTCCTTGGCCCCGACCAGCGCGGCGACCGGAATCTCCCGGCGCTTCCCTTCGGCGATCATGTCGGGCGGAGCGATCCCCAGCGCGTTGGCGATCAGCCGGATCGGATGGCGGAACGCGACTTCCATCTGCGCCCGGCCGGCCTCAGGGGTGATCCCGTGGCGGCCGCCGGCGACGGTCTCGGAAGCTTCGACCGCGATCCCGTGGCTGCCCAGCAGTTCGGCGGTGAATTGCCGGTGTCCGTCCGATATGTGCGCCGCGCGCTCGCCCGCGGCCAGCCCGGCGACGCGCGGATCGACCGTTTCGGGGACCAGCACATCGACGCCATAGGGCTTGCCGTCGATATGCGCGTCGATCCACTGCAGTTCGAGTTCGAGCTGATCGGGAGTGAACGCGGTCGCCCCGAGTACTCCAAACCCGCCCGCCTTGCTCACCGCCACGACGACATCGCGGCAGTGGCTGAACGCAAACAGCGGAAATTCGGCGCCGGTAAGGCGGCAGATGGCGTTGTTCATGCCGGAACGCCGACTTCGTAGCGCGCGGTGGTCTTGGCAGCCACCTCGTCCGCGCTCACCCCCGGAGCCAGCTCGATCAGCCGGAACGGGCTGGCGTGATCGGCGCGTTGGAACACGCACAGATCGGTCACGATCATGTCGATCACATTGCGCCCGGTCAGCGGCAGGGTGCAGGCGGGGATGAACTTGGGATCGCCGTTCTTGGCGGTGTGTTCCATCACCACGATGATCTTCTTGACCCCGGCGACAAGGTCCATCGCCCCGCCCATGCCCTTGATCATCTTGCCGGGGATCATCCAGTTGGCGATGTCACCATTCTCGGCCACTTCCATCGCGCCCAGCACCGTCAGGTCGATGTGCCCGCCGCGGATCATCGCGAAGCTGGCGGCGCTGTCGAAATAGGCGCTGCTCGGCAGTTCGCTGATCGTCTGCTTGCCCGCGTTGATCAGGTCGGCATCGACCTCGTCGTCGTAAGGAAACGGCCCGATGCCGAGCATGCCGTTCTCCGACTGGAGCGTGACCTCGACGCCGGGCGGGATATGGTTGGCGACCAGCGTGGGGATACCGATCCCCAAGTTGACATAGTATCCGTCGCGCAGTTCCTTCGCGGCGCGGGCGGCCATCTCGTCGCGTGTCCAGCCTTTGGTCAGGCCATCGTGCGTGGTCATGATCGAGAGTCCTTCTTCAAAGCGGGGGCGGAACGATAAACCAACCCGCGCCGAGCATGAAATCGAGCGAATCGCCGCTGCGCGGATCGCGCAAATAGTCGAACAGCTCGTCGAAATCGCCCTTGCGGTCGCCGGCGATGGCGATCACGCAGACGTCCTTGTTGGCTTCGTCGCGCAGCACCTGCTTGCGATCTTCGCCCGAACGGGCGAGCAGCAACGGGTCGGCCCCTTCCGGATCGAGCCCGCTCAGGCGCAAGACCTCGGCCACTTCGCCGACGCGAGCGGCGGGCAGCGCGGTGACCCACACCACGGCCGCCCCCGCCGCGCGAATTTTCGCCAGTCCTTCGGCGAGACCCGGCCGGGCTGAGAGGCCTTGGCGCGGCGCGAAGAAATCGGTGCCGGCATCGAGATCGATCACCACCGCGGGCACTTTTGCCGCGCAGTCCTGCATCCGGGGCAACTCGAGCTGGGTGCCCCGTTGCAAAAGCACAGACCGGCCATCCGGACCATCGGCGAAGCGGGCGGCGCGATCGGCGGCGTAGGCGGCAAATCGCTGCCACGGATCGGCCGCGTCGCGCACCGCATCGGGCGGCGGCAGCGCGGTCAGCGTCGTCAGGACCGCCCCGCTGCCCGCCCCCACCGGCATACCCGCGGTTCGTTCGACCGCCAGCCGGGCGGACGCGGCAGGCGCCAGAGCGCTGGCCTGCTTGGGTCGCTGGGTCGCCGAACGGATCTTGACGTTGCCCCCTGCAAACATCGCGCTCCCCGCCAGGACCGGCAGTGCCGCAAAAGCGACGCATCCCGAAATCAGGGGCAACAGCGCCAGTGCGGCGCAAGTTTGCAGGAGCGTCCGGTTCACGCCACCTCGCGCTCGCGCACCATGCGGAACTCGATCTTCTTGTCGTAAGGCGCGCCGACGATCATCCGCTGGACGTAGACGCCGGGCAGGTGGATGCAGTCGGGGTCGAAGCTGCCAGTTGGGACCACTTCCTCGACCTCGACCACGCAGACTTTGCCGCAAGTCGCCGCGGGCAGGTTGAAGTTGCGCGCGGTCTTGCGGAACATCAAGTTGCCGCTTTCGTCGGCCTTCCAAGCCTTGACCAGAGCGAGGTCGGCGAAGATCCCGCGTTCGAGGATGTACTCCTCCCCGTCGAAGGTCTTGGCTTCCTTGCCCTCGGCGACCAGCGTGCCGACGCCGGTTTTCGTATAGAAGCCCGGAATCCCTGCGCCGCCCGCGCGCATCCGCTCGGCCAATGTGCCTTGCGGACTGAATTCGACCTCGAGCTCACCCGCCAGGTACTGGCGCTCGAATTCCTTGTTCTCGCCGACGTAGGACGCGATCATCTTCCTGACCTGCCGGGTGCGCAGCAGCTTGCCGATACCCTCATTGTCGATCCCGGCGTTGTTGCTGGCGAAAGTCAGATCCTTGACCCCGCTGTCACGCACCGCATCGAGCAGGCGCTCGGGAATTCCGCACAGCCCGAACCCGCCGCAGGCGATCGTAAGCCCGTCGCGGAGCAGGCCGTCCAAAGCGGCTGCGGCATCGGGATAGAGCTTGTTCATGCGGGTCCTCCGGTGAGATCGAGCGATAGCACGTCAGACAGTTCCTTTAGCGCCTGCGCCTCGCCCGTCACCTTGATCGCGACCATGCCCATGGCCGCGGCGGGTTTGCAGTTGATCCCCAGGTCGTCGAGATAGACGCATTGCTGCGGCGTCACGGCCAAGGCCTCGCACATCATCGCGTAGATCCGCGGATCGGGCTTGCGCACCCCAGCCTTCGCGCTTTCGATCACGTGGTCAAAGCGATCGAAGATCGCGGCGTAGCGCGATTCGCTTTGCGCATCGTTGGCCATGGCCGGGCCGCTGCCGCCGGGCACGTTGTTGGTGATACAGCCCAGCTTGAGCCCCGCGGCGCGGATCGCATCGAGCGCGGCGACCATGCCCGGACGGATCGCTCCGGCCAGCACCGCGAGAACGTCGGCGCCGCGCAATTGGTGGCCAAGAGCCGCAGCTTCGGCAGCAAAACGCGAATCGAACGCGGCACGATCGATCTCGGCGCGTTCGAGCAGCGCCCAGGCATTGCCGTCGGGATCGGTCGCGTTGATCGTGCGGACCAGATCGTGCGGCAGGCCGCGCATCGCCTCGAGCCGGTTGAACGCCTCGAACGGTGAAGCGGTAATCACCCCGCCGAAATCGAAAATCGCTGCCGTGATGGTCATCGCCCGCGCCCATAGGCAGGTTCCCCGGACAGGACAATCGCCCACGGATTTGACGCGTGTCAATGCGCGGCCGGGCGCCGCGTGTTCCTGGTCCTGCACCATCGGGAGAACCATCATGCGTTCCATCGTCCTGCCCGCCGACCGCAGCCCCGGCTTCACCGGGCGTCTCGAAACCGCCCTCGCTATCGCCCGTGCCCAGAACGGCCACGTCACCGTCCAGATCGACACCCCGGTCAGCCAATTCATCGTTTCCGACATGTTCGGCGGAGCGATGATCGCGGCCGAGGCGCTGCGCGAGGCCGGTGCGGCCGATTCGCTGCTCGGCGCACGGCTCGATACCAAGCTTGCCGGCGAGGATGTGCCGTTCGACATCGAGGAACGCAGCGACGATCCGGTCGATGCGATCTGCGACACCGCGCTGCTGGCCGACGTGATCGTCGCCGACCTCGGCTTCCTCCGGCTCAGCGAGGTGCTCGTCCGCTCGCCCACCCCGGTGCTGGCACTGCCCCCCTCGCCGAGACCCGCACAGCTGGACGGCGTGGCCGTGGTGGCATGGGATGGAAGCAAATCCGCCGCGCGTGCGCTGCGCGCATCGGTCCCGCTACTGCGGAACTTCGCGGTGGTCCATGTGCTCGCCGTGACCCCGCGCAACCGGATCGAACTGCCTTCGTTCAACGTGCTGCGCTATCTCTCACGCCACGACGTTCACGCCGAATATCGCGAACTGGCGCGCGGGGCCTCGATCGAGGAAACGATGGAGGCGGAAGTGCAACGGCTCGATGCCGGGCTGGTGGTCATGGGCGCCTACGGACACAGCCGCCTGCGCGAGTTCCTGACCGGCGGAGTGACGCGCTATTTCGTGACCTCAGCCGACCGCCCGCTGTTCTTGGCGCATTGAGCACGGTGGCAGGTGGGCCGAGCGCCGAGTAGGCTGTGGCTCCGTTGCGGGGCTGGAGATGGCGATGCGCAATTCGATCGGTGTCTGGGCGGTGGTCTTGCTGTGCGCCTGCGGTGAACGGGGGAGCCAGCAAAGTCCATCCGCCGAAAAGCCGGTAGCAACCATCGCCCCTCGTCCCTCGCGTTCGCAAGCTGCCGCACGGGCGAGCGAAATCCCAGCCGGTCTGGCGCTGCCCGCGCGATTTATCGCGCTGGGTACTGAACCGTTCTGGGCGGCCAAGGTGGATGGCGAAAGGCTAACTTATCTGACCCCGGAAGATCAGGCCGGACAGACCATTTCGTTAACCCGGGTCAGCCGCGGCGATCTGGTCGAACTGCAAGGGATGCTGGCCGGCGAGCAGCTGACGCTGACGGTGTCGGCGGGCCCATGCAGCGACGGAATGTCGGACACCGTCTATCCGTTCGAGGTGCGCCGCCGCCTGGGCAACGACGAGCAACGCGGCTGCGCCAAGCCGAACTGACCCGTCGGGCGAGGCTAGCGCCGAAAATCAGGAGCGACGTGCTGCACCGCAGCGATAGCCCCAAAAGGCGAGCGCCCTTTGTCGTTCGTTCGGGAGCAATCGCGATCATTTGCGTTGGAATACCGCCGATCATGCCAATTCTGCAACCACGATTGCGTTTTTTTCATCTCACGCTTCGCTTTTCGCACTTGCACAAAAAGTGCGTCAGGAGCATATCGATCCTGCCTTTCAGGCATCCTCTCCCAAAAACTTTCAAGGCCCGGACGGCAACGTCCGGGCTTTTTTTATCCGCGGTGGGGATCGAGCGCGATGCGGGCAACTAGCTCGGGACGACGGGTGAGTTAGGGTGATGTCATCAAGCCCTAAGCCTTGGCCAGCGCCGTACTCGTCAGGATTTCGGACAAGGTCCGGTTGCGCTCCACCAGTTTGAGGTTGGTCAGCTCGAGCTCGCGCACGCGGATGGCCTGGAGGTCGAGGCCGACCTGTTGGGTGGCCCAGCCAAGCACTTCGATCTCGTCGGGGCGGTAATCCTCGCCGGTGGGCTTGGGGCCGAGCAGGACGAAGCCGGCCAGCGCCGCCTGATGCATCATCGGCAGGGCGAGCGCGGCCTCTATCGACGAACCAAGCTCTGCGGGAACCACCGCCCCCTGCTCGGCACGCATTGCCGCCAGCGCCGGCTCGTCGGCGTCGATGGTTGCTCCACTGGCGTCGGCGTAGTGCCCCTCCGCCGTCCGCGCATAGAGCGCCACATTCGCGCCGCCGGTGAAGCGGGCCAGCTCGGCGGCGAAGTTCCCCGCCAGCGCCTCGGGCTTCTCGACATGCGCCGCCGCGCGCACGAAGCGCCGCAGCGCTTGCTCGTTGAGCTGCCATTGGTGGAAGAACAATCGCTCGATGGCGTGCTCGACCTTATGATGGATGCGGTTGAACAGCAGGTAGAGGCTGACCGCGATCCCCGCGCTGATATAGACGCTGCCGCCATACCAGACCTTGGGTATCGCCTGCTTGATCGCCCATTCGATCAGCGCGAAGCTGACCAGCAGCAACACTCCGATCGCGCCGAACACCAGCGTTCGGTTTACCGCGAAGCCTAGGTCGAACAGCTTGTGGCGGAGGACTGCGTAGGCGAGCAGGCCGGGGGCGACCACACCCTGCATTGCCGCATTGAAATAAATCAGACTGGCGCTGCTTTCGCCGCCAACAATCGAACCTGTCTGCATCGAGTCCCACGAATTCAACACGGCAGCAAACAGATAGGCGGACAAAGCAAAGACAATCAGCGCGATGCGATTGCGCTCCGCTGCTGAGCTAACGCGCCACCCCGCGACCAGATAAGCGATGGCAACCGCTATGCTGATTGACATTAGCGAGGAGGGGTACCCGGCACCGCCAGCCCAAGTCATATGGTAGGTCAGCCAGTATCTATCCCCGCCGTAGATACTCAGACTGACGAGACACCAGACGATCCAGATATTGAACAGTCGCCAATGCCATCGCGGCAATGCACCGGCCTGCTGTTCGAACATCCGCATCGCAAATGGAATGAGCAACGCCGCAATAACAAAGAAAAGAATCAGCAGCCACCACATCGGCGCCGCCAGCCCGAGATCGGTTGCCCAAGGCGGCTGATTCGACCCGCCACGACCGACCCCTGTGAGCGCAGCACCCAGCAACATGGCCGTTTGGTTGCCCCAACCGCGCCACAATATGAAGCAACCGACCAGAATCGAGATGATCACCGCAAGCAGATTTGCTATGCGCAGGCCATTGCTTCGTGCCTGCTCATGGCCAACAGGCAACGGCTCGACCACAATTTGATGCTCTGATCGAACACCGTCGCGATCGAGCGTAAAGTTGATTCTGTCTCCGACCTCAGGCCGAATCTGGTAATAATAGGGGAGGTCGGTCCGCACAAAATCGCCATTGCGGATCCCCGCTTTGGCGACCGGACCATTGGGGTCGACTTCGACCATTCTGCCAAAGCCCGCTGGCGCTTTCGGATCGGGGATCGCTCTGCCGGAATTCAATGCGATTTCGCCAAGCAATCCGCTGCGATAGGCTGCCATATCGACCAGTGCCGTCATGCGGTTGCCGATCAGCAGCACCAGCAGCGCGATCAGCAGTACTTGCTGCCAGCGCGGCCAGCTCAGTTTTTCGGTTTCGGCGCGGCCCGTCATGCCTTCTCCCGTCTGGAGAGCGGTCGCGACACCGGGTTGCAGAGTGACCCGCCGCCGGGAGTGGTGTCAATTTGCTTTGGCACCGCTTCGGGCTGGGTCCCGAACGGGAACGCATCGCTCAAACCCCCGTTTGCATTCCCGGTCGCGCGTTCCTAGCTGTTGCCGGGACGAAACGGACAGGACGAAGCATGGCTGACGCAGCGACCGCGATCGCACCCATTGACAATGGCATCCGGCTTCAGGTCGCGGGCGCGCGGCAGGAGGAGAGCGGCACCGGCTTTGCCCGGATCAGCCGCGCGACGATGGCGCAGCTCGGGATCACCGAGGGCGACGTGATCGAGATCGAGGGCAAGCGCGCCACCGCGGCGCGCGCGATCCTGCCGCATCCCGAGGACGAGGGGATCGAGGTGATCCGCCTCGACGGGCTCCAGCGCGCCAACGCCGAAGTCGCCTCGGGCGAGCACGTGATCGTCCGCAAGGCCGAGGCCAAGCCCGCGCAGCGCGTGGTGTTCGCCCCCGCGCAGCGCGAGCTGCGCCTGCAAGGCCCGGCGCAGGCGCTCAAGCGCAACTTCTTCCAGCGCCCGTTCGCCACCGGCGATCTCGTCGCCACCGCCGGCCAACAGCAGGTCGATCGCAGCGACATGCCGCCGCAGCTGCGCCAGATGCTCGACGTCCCCGCGTTCGCGCTGACCCAGATTCGCCTCTCGGTGATCGCCACGGTGCCGCGGGGGATCGTCTACATCGACGAGAACACCGAGGTGGAACTGCGCGCCGAATACGAGGAGCCGCGCGACAGCCGCGCCGAGCTCAACTATGACGACGTCGGCGGGATCGGCGACACCGTCCGCCAGTTGCGCGAGATGGTCGAACTGCCGCTGCGCTATCCCGAGCTGTTCCGCCGGCTGGGTGTCGATCCGCCCAAGGGGGTGCTGCTCCACGGCCCGCCGGGAACGGGCAAAACCCGCCTCGCCAAGGCGGTGGCGAACGAGAGCGACGCCAGCTTCTTCACGATCAACGGTCCCGAGATCATGGGATCGGCCTATGGCGAGAGCGAAAAACGGCTGCGCGAGGTGTTCGAGGAGGCCAAGCGTTCCTCCCCCGCGATCATCATCATCGACGAGATCGATTCGATCGCCCCCAAACGCGATCAGGTCCACGGAGAGGCCGAAAAGCGCCTCGTCGCGCAGCTCCTGACGCTGATGGACGGGATCGAATCGCGCGTCAGCCTGGTAGTGATCGCCGCGACGAATCGCCCCAACGCGATCGACGAGGCGCTGCGCCGCCCCGGCCGGTTCGACCGCGAGATCGTGATCGGGGTGCCCGACGAGGGAGGGCGCCGCGAGATTCTGGCAATCCACACCCGCGGCATGCCGCTGGGCGAGGGGGTCGATCTCAAGGAGCTGGCGCGCACCACCCACGGCTTCGTCGGCGCCGATCTCGCCGCGCTGACCCGCGAGGCGGCGATCGAGGCGGTGCGGCGGATCATGCCCCTGCTCGATCTTGAAGCGCAGACGATCCCGCCCGAAGTGCTCGACGACCTGCGGGTGGAGCGCGAGGACTTCCTCGACGCGCTCAAGCGCATCCAGCCGAGTGCGATGCGCGAAGTGATGGTCCAGGTGCCGACTGTGGGTTGGGACGATGTCGGCGGGCTCGACGACGCGCAGGAGACGCTGCGCGAGGGGATCGAACTGCCAATGAAGCATCCCGAGGCGTTCCACCGCCTGGGTATCCGCCCCGCCAAGGGCTTCCTGCTCTATGGCCCGCCCGGCACCGGCAAGACGCTGCTCGCCAAGGCGGTGGCCAAGGAAGCCGAGGCCAACTTCATCTCGATCAAATCGTCCGACCTGCTCAGCAAGTGGTTCGGCGAGAGCGAGCAGCAGATCGCGCGGCTGTTCGCGCGCGCGCGACAGGTCGCGCCGTGCATCGTGTTCATCGACGAGATCGACAGCCTGGTCCCCGCGCGCGGCAGCAGCGCGGGCGAGCCGCAGGCGACCGCGCGGGTGGTCAACACCATCCTCGCCGAGATGGACGGGCTGGAGGAGCTGCAATCGGTGATCGTGATCGGTGCGACCAACCGCCCGGCGCTGGTCGATCCGGCGTTGCTCCGGCCGGGCCGGTTCGACGAACTGGTCTATGTCGGCACGCCAAGCGAGGAAGGCCGCGTCCATATCCTAAAGATCCACACCGCGGCGATGCCGCTGGCGAGCGATGTCGATCTCGCCAAGGTCGCGGCAGAGACCGCGCGCTTCACCGGAGCCGATCTGGAAGACGTGGTCCGCCGCGCAGGCCTCAACGCGCTGCGCCGCGCCGGGTCGCAAGTCAGCGAGGTGACCGGCGAGGACTTCCGCGAAGCGCTCTCCGATTCGCGCGCTACGGTGACCGAGGAGATGGAGAAGGAATACGAGAAGATGAAGGGCGAATTGAAGAAGCGCGCGATGGCCGTCTCGCCGATCGGTTTCATCGCGCCGGGCATGGTGAGTTCGACAAGGGATGTGAAGCACGGGTGACGCCGGTCAGCCCACCGGAAACTCCATTGTCACTTCAACCCCGGTCGGGTGGAAGCTGCGCTCGATCGTTCCGCCGATTTGCCGCGCCGACCCGGCGATAAGCATGCTGCCGAAACCCTCCTCGGCGGGCGGCGATTCGAGCGCGGCGCCGTCCTCACGCCAGGTGAGGCGAACCCGCTTGGCATCGCGTTTCCATTCTACCGCCAGCGTGCCCTCGGCAGTGGCCAGAGAGCCGTACTTGACCGCGTTGGTCGCCAGTTCGTGCAGGACCAGCCCCAGCGGAACCGCCATAGTCGAGCGCAAGGTTACCGGATCGCCGTCTATCCGATAGCGCGAGCCGTCCAGCCGGTAGGGCGCGAGCGCGGTCTCGATCAGTTCGCGCAGTTCGATCGTCTGCAGCGCGCCGTCGCCCTGGGTCACCTCGTGCGAGCGCAGCAGCGCGTGGAGCCGCTCGGCGATCTTGTCGACCGTCGCCTTGGCCGCGGGATCGCCCCTGCCGCTCATCCGGACGATCGCCAGGACCACCGCGAACAGGTTCTTGACCCGGTGGTTTAGCTCGCGTGCGAGCAAGTCGGCACGGTCGCGCGCCTCGCTCAGGTCCTGTGCGGTGGCGGCCAACGCCTCTGCCCGCGCGCCTCTCACAACCTGCCACAGCCCCAACACAAGCGCCCCCAGGATCAGCCCGAGCAGCCCCACGAGCAGCGGTGCCATCCGGCTTTCCAGGCGCAGGGTAATCGCGGCTGCCTGTCGGAGCCGACCCTCCTCTATCGCCTCCAGCTCACCCGCGGTTGCTCGCAGCTCGGTCATCAAGTCCTGACCTTCGTCGCTGAGCAGGCGCTCCTTGGCGTCGAGAATTTGCCCGTCGTCGACCAGCGAGACGGTCTCGGCCATTTCCGCGAACTTGGCGTCGGCGAGCTTCTCGACCCGCGCGCGCAGATCGCGCTGGGGCCGATCGGCGACGGGATCGAGCAGCGCGTGCAAGCGCCGCATTGCCGCCGGGTACGACGCGGCGCCGAGCTGGTACGGCGCCAGATAGCGCCGGTCGAGCGTGAGGATGTAACCGCGCTGTCCGGTCTCGGCATTGACCGTGGCGCTGACGATCTCGCGCAGCGTATCGAGCACATCGCGGGTCTGCGCGGCCTGCACCCGCTCGGCGCGCTCGGCGCGAACGGTTGAAAATATCAGCCAGGTCGCAGCGAGCAGCGACAGCGCGACCAGCGCGAACAGCGCGAGACTGGCCATCCCCGGCGCGGTACGGCGCCAGCCTAGGCGCTTGCGCGCAAACAGCTGCTGTTCGGTTTCAGAGTCCATCGGCCGGGCGACGCTAGGCGACGGCAGGATTGGTCACAAGACGCGCGCGGTCAATGCGCCGCGCCCCAGCTGCGCCCGGTGCCGATCTCGATCCCCAGCGGCACATCGAGCCGTACCGATGGAAGCGCCGCTTCGGCCATGACCCGCTCGATCACCGGCGAGGCCGCGGCGACATCGGCTTCGGGCAGTTCGAACACGAGTTCGTCGTGGACCTGGAGCAGCATCCGCACATGTCCGAGTCCGGCGTCGGCCAGCGCGGGCATCATGCGCACCATAGCGCGCTTGATGATGTCGGCGCTGGTCCCCTGGATCGGCGCATTGATCGCGGCGCGTTCGGAGCCGCTGCGCTCGTTGGGATTGCGCGAGTTGATCCGCGGGAACCAGGTTTTCCGCCCGAACAGCGTTTCCGAATAACCGCGCTCACGCACGTTCTCGAGCGTGGCGACGATGTAGCGCTGAATACCGGGGAAGCGTTGGAAGTAGCGGTCGATCATCGCTTGCGCTTCGTCGGCAGTGACCGCGAGCCGCCCTGCGAGGCCCCAGCGCGAGATGCCGTAGAGGATCGCGAAGTTGATCGTCTTGGCGCGCCCGCGGGTATCGCGGTTGACCTCGCCGAACATCTCCAACGCGGTGCGCGCGTGGATGTCCTCGCCCGCAGCGAACGCCTCTTTCAATGGCGGCACGTCGGCCATGTGCGCCGCGAGCCGCAGCTCGATCTGCGAATAGTCCGCGGCCAAAAGCACGTTCCCCGGCTCGGCGACAAAGGCGTCGCGGATCTGGCGGCCGATCTCGGTGCGGATAGGAATGTTCTGCAGGTTCGGATCGGTCGAACTGAGCCGCCCGGTCTGCGCACCGACCAGGCTATAGCTGGTGTGGACGCGGCCCGTCGCCGGGTTGATCGCCGCTTGCAATGCCTCGGTGTAGGTCGACTTGAGCTTGGACAACTGGCGCCATTCGAGGACTTTGGTGGGCATCTCGGCCCCCTGCGCGGCCAGCCCTTCGAGGATGCCGACGTCGGTCGAATATTGCCCGCTCTTGCCCTTGCGTCCGCCCTTGTAGCCCAGTTTGTCGAACAGGATATCGCCTAGCTGCTTGGGGCTGCCGATGGTGAAGCTCTGGCCGGCGAGGCCGTGAATTTCGGTCTCCAACGCTGCGATGGCGTACGTGAACTCGGTCGAGAGCCCCGCCAGCCGCTGGGCATCGACCTTAATCCCATGCCGCTCCATCTGCGCGACCACCGGGATCAGCGGGCGGTCGACTTGCTGGTACACCCGTGTCCCCGCTTCCTCGGCAAGTCGCGGCTTGAGCAGCTTCCACAGCTGCCAGGTGACGTCGGCGTCCTCAGCCGCGTAACGGGTGGCGCGGTCGAGCGGGACTTCGCCGAAGGGAATCGCCTTCTTGCCCGTGCCGCAGATGTCCTTGAAGGTCAGCGTGGTATGCGCGAGGTGGCAGGTCGCGAGCTCGTCCATCCCGTGGCCGCCGCCGATCCCGTCCTCGCCGCGCCCCGCGTCGAGATCGAAGCTGATCACCATCGTATCGTCGATCGGCGCGACGGCGATCCCGTGGCGCGCGAAGATGTTGATATCGTATTTAGCGTTTTGCCCGATCTTGAGCACCGCGTCGCTTTCGAGCAGCGGTTTCAGCCGGGCGAGCGCCTCTGCCTTGCCGATCTGGAGCGGCTTCTCGGCGAACATGTCCGAGCCGCCGTGGCCGAGCGGGATGTAGCAGGCGTCGTTGGGGCCAAGCGCGAGGCTGACCCCCGCCAGATCGGCGCGCATCGCGTCTAGCGAGCTGGTCTCGGTATCGAACGCCACGATCCTTGCTGCGAAGGCGCGCGCGATCCACGCATCCAGCGCCTCGACAGACTGGACGCATTCGTAGGCGTCGAGATCGACCGCGGGCCATTCGGGCAGCGTCTGGCGGCTGCCCTGCGGCGCGGCGGGTGCGCCGGCGGTGACCGGCTTGGCAGGATGAAGCTGGGTCGCCGGACCGGGCGCACTGCCACCCACCCCCAACCGTTTAAGCAGGCTGGTGAAGCCGTGTTCGGTCAGGAACGCGGCGAGCGGATCGGGGGGAATCGCGGTCAGCGCGAATTCCTCGATCGGGATCGGCAGCTCGCAGTCCTCCTTGAGCTGGACGAGCACCCGCGATAGCCGCGCCATCTCGGCCTGATCGATCAGACTCTGCTGCATCTTCGACGGCTTCATCGTCGGCGCGGCGGCAAGCGCGCTTTCGAGATCGCCATAGTCCTGGATCAGCTTTGTCGCGGTCTTGGGGCCGATCCCGCGGATGCCCGGCACGTTGTCCACCGCATCGCCCATCAGCGCGAGCACGTCACCGACTTTCTCGGGGAGCACCCCGAACTTCTCGACCACTTCGGGAATGTCGATGCGCTGGTTCTTCATCGTGTCGAGCATGTCGATGCAACCGCCGCCTTCGGCGCATCTGCCGACGAGCTGCATGAGATCCTTGTCTGAGCTGACGATGGTCACGTCCCAGCCGCGCAGCGTCGCGGCGCGGGCATAGCTGGCGATCAGGTCATCGGCTTCGAGGTCGTCCTCTTCGATGCACGGCAGGCTGAACGCGCGGGTTGCGTCGCGAATCAACGGGAACTGGGGGACGAGGTCCTCGGGCGGAGGCGGGCGGTTGGCCTTGTACTGGTCGTACAGCGCGTTGCGGAAGCTGGTCGAGCCCTTGTCGAGGATTACCGCCAGATGCGTCGGTCCGTCGGCCTTGTTGAGGTCTTCGGCGAGCCGCCACAGCATCGTGGTGTAGCCATAGACCGCGCCAACCGGGACCCCGTGCGGGTTGGTCAGCGGGGGCAGGCGATGATAGGCCCGGAAGATGTAGGCGGAGCCATCGACTAGGTAGAGATGCTGGCGATCGGACATGGCGGACGCCTAGCAGCGCGCATTCCGGGCGTCACGTCGGGCGGAGCTAAAGTTCTGAGAAACCGGCCAGCGCCGCACGCGTTAGCCTGTAGCCGACGTCACATCGCTGCCACAATCGGCGGATATCCTGCATTCTGCGGGCTATTGCGGCGAGCCGATGCGCTCGGCGCTTGCAGAGTCGCGCGCAACCCATTATTTGGCGCCGCGAAGTCTGCCTAATGAGTAGACTTTGTGCGGCGGTTCTTGGACAACGGGTCTCCGCGCGGTCCACTCCATCTATCTGTCCTTTAAGGGAACTCTCGAATGCGCAAACTGATCCTCGCCGCGGTTGTCGGCACTGCCTTCGCTCTCGCCGGCTGCTCGGAAAAGACCGAGGACGCCGCTGCCACCACCGCCGATGCCGCTGCCTCGGACGCTGCTGCGAACGTCGACGCAATGGCGACTGGCGCTGCCGAAGCCGCCGAAGAAGCCGCCGATGCGACTGCTGACGCCGCTGCCAAGGCTGGCGCAGTTGCCGAAGGCGCCGCTGCCGGTGCCGAAGCTGCTGCCCAGGGCGAGACCCCGGCCGAAGCCAAGCAGGACTAAGCCTTACCGGCTTGCCAAAACGAAGGGCGCGGCCTTGCGGCCGCGCCCTTTTTTGTTTGTCCGCGACGTTTCTGTCCGCGACTAGCGCGAGGTTAGCGCCGCGCGGAATAGGTCGGCTGGTATGCGCCCACGATAAATCCGTCGTAGACCGTCCGGGCGACTTGAGCGATCGTCTGCGCCCGACCCGAATGGCTGCCGGGGCCGGTGACGAACACCGCCAGCGCCACGTTGCGGCCATCGGGCAGACGGATGATTCCGACGTCGCTGGTCTGGCTCCACAATGTGCCGGTCTTGTGCGCAACCAGCGTTCCCGCGGGAAGCAGCGCCGGGATCCGGGTCTTGCCGGTCAGGCAACGGCTCATCGCGCCGAGCAGCACCGCCCGGCTCCGCGGGGTCAGCACTTCGCCGCGGTGAAGCTTGCCCAAGAGGCCCACCATTGCCGCGGGGGTCGAGCTATCGCGCTTGTCGAGGCCCAGCACCGGATCGTTCTTTTCCAGATCGTCGCGCAGCAGCGTGGCGATATCGCGATCGACCCGCTGGCCGGAAATTCCCGCAAGCTGGAGCCAGCGGGTGACCGCACCCGGGCCACCGACCGCAGCGAGCACCGCGTCGGTGGCCTGGTTGTCGCTCTTGGTGATCATCAGTTCGATCAGGCTTTGCGCGGTCAGGCTCATCCCTTCCCGGGTGATGACCCGGCCGTCGGTGCCGGTCCGGCCGGTGCCGATGCGCAGCGGATAAGACGTGTCGAGCCGCAGGCGGCCCTCGTCGACTCCTTGCAGATAGGCCGCAGCGACCGCGATCTTCATGGTGCTGGCCATAGGGAACGCCTGCTCGGCATTGATCGTCGCCTGGCGCGTTCCGTCGATGTCGGCGGCGTAGATCCCGATACGCCCACCCGAGTTGGCGACGATCGTGCGCAATTGACTCTCGAGGGCATGGTCGATCGTGACCGAGGGGAAGTCCGCCGGGGGGGGCTGGATGGTCTGCGCGGGCAGCGGCGTCGCGAACAGCGCCAGAGTGGCGATGGCGATGGAAGCAATCCGGCTCCGTCTCGTGCTCATCTTTCCGATCCCAGTCCCGAAATGAAAATTTGTGACCCAACCTCGCACGATTAAACGCAATCGGGGCAAGGTTCGCAAGCCCGGCAGCAAACGGACTGTCGCCGCAGCAACTCCGCTGGGCTGGATATTGCCGCGCGCTTGACTAACGAAGCGTGAATGACTGGATCGAATCAAACCCTTATCGACAGACTTGGCGTCGCGATGACCCGTTCGGGTCAAGACGGGCTGATTGCCGACCTCGAACGGCTGTCAGGGGGTGCCAGCATGGAGAGCTGGGCGTTCACCTGCGGCAGCGAGGCCTATGTGTTGCGCCGCGCTCCTTCCGCCGAAGTCATGGACGGGCGACCTCTCGATCATGCCAGCGAAGCAGCGCTGATCCGTGCCGTGCGCGAGGGCGGAGTAATCGCGCCCGAGGTGATCGCCGAACTGTGGCCCGATGACGGCATCGGCTCCGGCTTCGTCATGCGCCGGATCGCCGGAACGGCGGACCCGCAGGCTGCGTTGGGGTGCCACCAGCCAGGGCGGCTGCTGGCCGAACTCGCCGCAACGCTCGCGCGAATCCACAGCGTTCCGCTTGCCAGCTTACCGATTTTGCCCCGGCTCGATCCGGGCGAGGGAGTCGAAGGCTTGGCCAGACAGTTCGCCGAGCATGGCGGCGACCGGCCGATCATCGCGCTGGGCCTGGCCTGGCTTCGCGCCAATCTGCCCCTTCCGGTCGCCGCCGGGCCTGTCCACGGCGACTTTCGCCTTGGCAATCTGATGACCCATGACGGAGCGCTCACGGGTGTCCTGGACTGGGAACTCGCCCACCTTGGCGATTTCCACGAGGACCTGGCCTACGGTTGCATGGCGGTGTGGCGATTCGGCAGCTCCAAGCCGGCCTTCGGGCTGGGCGACCTCGACGCGTTGTTCGATGCCTACGAGGCCAACGGAGGCCAGCCGGTCGATCGCGCCCGGTTTCGCTTCTGGCTGGCCTATCGCACCGTGTGGTGGGCGCTGGGCTGTCTGGGCATGGGCCAGATGTGGCGAGGCGGGGCCGACCGCAGTCTCGAACGCGTGGTCGTCGCCCGCCGCGCCGCCGAACAGGAACTCGACCTCCTGTTGCTGCTCGAGGACGAGGCGCCCGAATCCGAACGCAACCGCCCGGTGCCGGACCCACGGCCAAGCGTTTCGACCGAATCGGGCGAGCCGAGCGCCGCCGAGATACTTTCCGCGGTCGGCGAATGGCTGGCGGCGAGCAAGGATCGCTTCACGGGGCGGGATCGCTTCGAGCACGCGGTCGCGCGCAACGCGCTGCGTATCGTCGTCCGCGAACTGGCGACCACCCCGACCGCGCGTGACAGGGACCTGGCCGGCGCCATCCTCGATGGTTCAGCTTCGCTCGCCACGCCTGGACTGCTCAGCCACCTTCGGCGCACGGCGCTCGACAAGCTTGCCGCCGACCAGCCCAAGTATCCTTCGCTCGCCATTGCCCGGGAGTCGTGGCAGGCGGACTGAAACCGAACGGGAGAGAACATCGCATGGACTTCGCCCTGCCCGCCGACCTGGTCGCCTACCTCGCCGAACTCGACGCCTTCATCGAGGCTGAGATCAAACCGCTCGAACAAGCGAACGACAACATCCGCTTCTTCGACCACCGCCGCGAATGGGCGCGGACCGATTTCGAGAACGGCGGACTCCCGCGGCACGAGTGGGAAGACCTGCTGCGCCAGGCTCGACAAAGGGCTGACGCCGCCGGGCACTGGCGTTTTTCCGCACCCAGGAAATACGGCGGCAAGGACGGCGCCAACCTGTGGATGGCGGTGATCCGCGACCATTTCGCCGCCAAGGGCCTGGGGCTCCACAACGACCTCCAGAACGAGCACTCGATCGTCGGCAACTTCCCGTTCGTGGCGATGTTCGACGAGTTCGGCGCCGAGGCGCAGAAGCAGGAGTTCATCCTCGGCGGGTTCCAAGGCACACGCCGCGTCGCCTTCGGGTTGACCGAACCCGACCATGGCTCGGACGCCACCCACATGGAAACCCGCGCGGTGGCCGAGACCCGCGACGGGGTGGCCGGATGGCGGATCGATGGGGCCAAGATGTGGATCACGGGCATGCATGTGGCCACCCACGTCGGGCTGTTCGCACGGACCGGCGGCGGGGCGGGGGAAGCAAAGGGCATCACCTGCTTCCTCGTCCCCAACCCGACCCCGGGGCTGACGATCGACGAGTACCTGTGGACTTTCAACATGCCCACCGACCACGCGCGGTTCTTCCTCGACGATGTGTGGGTACCCGACAGCGCGATCCTGGGCGAGGAAGGCCGCGGCCTCAGCCTCGCGCAAAGCTTCGTCCATCAGAACCGCATCCGCCAGGCCGCCTCGTCGCTGGGCGCGGCGACGTTCTGCGTCGAGGAGAGCGTGCGCTACGCCCGTATTCGGAAACCGTTCGGCGAGGCGCTGGCGCGCAACCAGGCGATCCAGTTCCCGCTGGTCGAGTTGGCGACCCAATGCGAGATGCTCCGCCTGCTGATCTACAAGACCGCGTGGGAGATGGACAACATGCCCCACAAGGAGGTCGAGCACCGCCTCTCGGACAAGATCAGCATGTGCAACTACTGGGCCAACCGGCTGGTCTGCGAAGCCGCCGACCGCGCGATGCAGGTCCATGGCGGGATCGGATATTCGCGCCACAAGCCGTTCGAGCACATCTTCCGCCACCACCGCCGCTACCGCATCACCGAAGGCGCGGAGGAGATCCAGATGCGCAAGGTGGGGGCTTACCTGTTCGGCTATCTCGGGCCGAGGAAGGCGGAATTCGCCAATCTCTAACCCGGCATCCTGAAGCTCCGCTTGTCATCATCGGGATCAGCCCATCGACCAGTTCCGCCTTGGCGTCCCCTCGGACCATCGCCAGGAACTCGCCGATCCTGACCCCGCGCTATAGGGGGGATCGAGGACGATGTTCGCCACGCCGGCAGTCTAGCCGCCGCTTCAGTTATGAAGAAGGGGGGCCGGGGAATCGCTTCCCCGGCCCCTTATCTATGGCGAATGGCGGTTGGACCCTAGAAGTCCATGCCGCCCATGCCGCCCATGCCGCCGCCGGGCATGCCGCCCATCGCCGGCTTGTCGTCGGGCCGCTCGCTGATCGCCGCTTCGGTGGTGATCAGCAGGCCGGCGACCGAGGCCGCATCCTGCAGCGCGGTGCGGACGACCTTGGTGGGGTCGACCACGCCCGCCGCGGCGAGATCCTCGTAGACGTCGGTCTGGGCGTTGAAGCCCTGGCTCTCGTCGCCCTCGCGCAGCAGGTTGCCACTGATCACCGCGCCGTCATGACCGGCGTTCTCGGCGATCTGGCGCAGCGGGGTGAGGATCGCCTTGCGGACGATGTCGATCCCGCGGGTCTGGTCGTCGTTGGCGCCCTTCATGCCCTCGAGCGACTTGGTCGCATAGAGCAGCGCGGTGCCGCCCCCGGGGACGATGCCTTCCTCGACCGCGGCGCGGGTCGCGTGGAGCGCGTCGTCGACGCGGTCCTTGCGCTCCTTGACCTCGATCTCCGAAGCGCCGCCGACCTTGATCACCGCCACGCCGCCGGCCAGCTTGGCCAGGCGTTCCTGGAGCTTTTCCTTGTCGTAGTCGCTGGTCGTGGTCTCGATCTGGGCACGGATCTGCTCGACCCGGGCCTTGATGTCGTCGGCATTGCCGGCGCCATCGACGATCGTGGTGTTGTCC
Organism: Novosphingobium sp.; assembly: GCA_030697365.1. Lineage (GTDB taxonomy): Bacteria > Pseudomonadota > Alphaproteobacteria > Sphingomonadales > Sphingomonadaceae > Novosphingobium. Next base: position 69,072 of record JAUYQH010000200.1, read on the forward strand.
TTGTCGATCGACACGCGCTTGGCCTGGCCGAGCATGCCCACGGTGACGTTTTCGAGCTTGATCCCGAGGTCCTCGGAGATCATCTCGCCCATTGTCAGCGTGGCGATATCGCCGAGCATCGCCTTGCGCCGGTCACCAAAGCCGGGGGCCTTGACCGCCGCAACCTTGAGCCCGCCGCGCAGCTTGTTGACCACCAGCGTGGCAAGCGCCTCGCCTTCGATGTCCTCGGCGATGATCAGCAGCGGACGGCCCGACTGCACCACCGCCTCGAGGATCGGCAGCATCGCCTGGAGCGACGACAGCTTCTTCTCGAAGATGAGGATGTAGGGGTTTTCCAGCTCGACGAGCATCTTTTCCGGGTTGGTGATGAAGTAAGGCGACAGGTAGCCGCGGTCGAACTGCATGCCTTCGAC